>JAZJYP010000282.1:6325-12485 GCA_040390345.1 Pseudomonadota bacterium
GCTCGACGGCACCATTGCCAACGTCGCGCTGCCGCATATGCAGGGCAGCCTGTCGGCCTCGCAGGACCAGATCACCTGGGTGCTGACATCCTTCATCGTGGCCGCCGCCATCGCCACGCCGCTTACCGGATGGATGTGCGACCGCTTCGGCCTGAAGAAGGTCTTCCTGGCCTCGATTGCCGGCTTCACCGCAGCCTCGGTACTGTGCGGCCTGTCCGAATCGCTGGCCCAGATCGTCGCTGCGCGCATGCTGCAAGGCGTGTTTGGCGCCGCCCTGGTGCCGCTGTCGCAGGCGGTCCTGCTCGACATCAATCCGCGCGAAAAGCACGGCTCGGCCATGGCCATCTGGGGCATGGGCGTGATGATCGGCCCCATCCTCGGGCCCACCATCGGTGGCTGGCTCACCGACAGCTACAACTGGCGCTGGGTGTTCTTCATCAATGTGCCGGTCGGCTCGCTGGCCTTTTACGGCGTCTGGAAGTACATCAGCGACACGCCGGCCGCGCGCCGCATGAATTTCGACCTGTTCGGCTTTGCCACGCTCAGCGTCGCCATCGGCGCGCTGCAATTGCTGCTGGACCGGGGCGAGCAGAACGATTGGTTCGCCACGCGCGAGACCTGGATCGAAGCGGTGGCGCTGGCCCTGAGCTTTGCGTACTTCGCCGCCCACACGGCCATGCGACCGGCTGGCCAGTCCTTCTTCAACTATCGCCTGCTGAAGAATTCGAACTACGTCACCGGCCTGTTGTTCATCTTCATCATCGGCATGGTGCTGTTTGCCACGCGCGCGCTCACGCCCACGATGCTGCAAGGCCTGATGGGCTATTCGGCGCGCATCGCCGGCCTGGTCACGGCGCCAAGCGGCATTGGCACCATGCTGGCAATGCTGGTGGTGGGCAAATTGACGGGCAAGGTCGACGTGCGCATCCTGCTGGCGACGGGCCTGTCGATCACCGCGTTTTCGCTCTGGCAGATGGCCGGCTACACGCTGGTGATGGGGCAGGGCGACATCATCTGGCCCGGCGTCATCCAGGGCATTGGCCTCGGCCTGGTATTCGTGCCGCTGTCGGCCGCCACCTTCGCCACGCTCGCGCCCGCGATGCGCGCCGAGGGCACGGCCATCTACAGCCTGGTGCGCAATATCGGCAGCAGCGTCGGCATCGCCATGGTGCAGGCCCTGCTGGTGCGTAATACCCAGGTCGCGCATGCCTCGCTGGTCGAGCGCGTCAGCACGGCCAATATCAACGTCCAGGAGGCGCCCGTGCTGGCCGCCTACAACCTGGCCATTCCGGACGGCCTGGCCGCGCTGAATGGCGAAATCACGCGCCAGGCCTCGATGATCGCATTTGTCGACGATTTCTGGCTGATGCTGATCCTGACACTGGCGGTCATCCCGCTGGTGCTGATCATCCGTCCGTCTTCACCCCCAAAGGCTGTGGCATGAAATATCTTCCCTTACTGCTGGCGTTGGCCGGTTGCGCCAGCATTCCGCCCGACCAGCATCGGCTGGCCATGGGCGACGCGCAAGCGGCCCAACTGGCACCTGGCATTGCCCAAGGCCGCAATGCGTGGCCCGAACGGCGCTGGTGGACCCAGTTCGGCGACCCCCAGCTCGACGCCCTGGTGGCGCAGGCGCTCGCTTGCGCACCCTCGCTGGACGTGGCCGCAACGCGCATCGGCGCCGCGCGCGCCGTGCTGGCCATGGACGGCGCCGACAGCGGCCCCAGTGCCGGCCTGGTCGCGCGCCAGGACCGCCAGCGCTATTCCGGCAACGGCCTGTTCCCGGAGCCGATTGGCGGCAACTACTTCAGTGACTCGTCGGTCCAGCTGCGCGCCGGCTACGATTTCGACTGGTGGGGCAAGCACAGGGCGCAGATCCGCGCAGCGCTGGGCGAGGTCAATGCCCGCGAGGCCGACTATGCGCAGGCCGAGCAAAGCCTGGCAGCGGCCATCGCGGCGACTTACTTCCGTATCCAGGGCCAGTGGTCGCACCTGGCGCTGCTCAAGCAACGCATCACCTTGCAGGAAGACGTGATGCGCGACAGCGGCAAGCGCATTGCAGCGGGCCTGGCCACGATCAATGAACAGCGCAGCGCAGAAGCGGCCCTGGCCGCGATGCGCCGCCAGGCCGCCCAATTTGGCCTGCAGGCCGACAGCGAACGCGAAGCCCTGCGCGCCTTGCTGGGCGCCGATGGCAACGCGCTGACGGCCCTGCATCCGGCACCACTGCCCAAGGGCGAAGCGGCGCTGCCGGCCAGCCTGGGGCTGGAACTGCTGGCGCGCCGTCCCGACTTGCAGGCGGCGCGCTGGCGCGTGCAAGCCGCGCTGGGCAAGGTCGACGCCGAACGGGCCGCATTTTACCCACAGGTGAACCTGTCGGCCGCGATCGGCCTCGATACGCTTTCGTTGGGAAAACTGCTCCAGGCGGGCAGCCGCACATTGCTTGGCGCCGTGGATGTGGCGGTACCCCTGTTCGATTCGACACGCCTGGACGCGCGCATTGATGGCGCCCGCGCCAGCCGCGACGAAATGATCGCCGACTACAACCAGACGGTGTTCAACGCCGTGCGCGACGTGGCCCAGCAAGGCGTGGCGCTGGCCGGCATTGAACGGGAGTGGCAGCATCAGGCCGATGTGCTCAAGGCGACGCGCGCCTTGCTGGCGGGCGCGCAGGCGCGCATGGCGCAAGGGCTGGTGGCCCAGCAAACCGTGCTGGCGGCCCGCGATGAATTGCTCAAACAGCAGGACGGCGCCCTCGACCTGCAGCACCAATCCTTGCTCGCCCAGGTGGCCCTGGCCAAGGCACTCGGCGGCGGCTATCGCGCCGCCCAACAACAGACACAGAAAGAAAATCATGAGTGAGGCTCCAACTTCCGCTTCGCCGGCCAAGCGCCGCCTTGTCCTCGGCGGCATCACGCTCGCCTTCGCGCTGGCCGGCACCGGCTATGCCTGGTACTACAAGAGCGTGCTGGCCGTGCGCGAGGATACCGAAAACGCTTACGTGGGTGGCAACCTGGTGAGCCTGACCTCGCAAGTGACGGGCAATGTCCAGGAAATCCGCGCCGACGAAACGCAATTGGTCAATGCTGGCGCCACCCTGATCAAGCTTGATCCGCTCGATGCCGACCTGGCCCTGAAACAGGCCGAAGCGCGCCTGGGCACTGTAGTGCGCCAACTGCGCGAGCGCTATGCCGATGTGGCGCAGTACGACGCCACCCTGGAAGTGCGCAAGCTGGCCCTGAAAAATGCCGGCGACGACCTGGCGCGCCGCCTGCCGCTGGCCGCGGAGCACACCGTATCGGGCGAAGAGGTAGCGCACGCGCGCCAGGCGGTTGACACGGCCAGGGCCGCGCTGGCCGTTGCCATGCGCCAGGGCGACGCCGCGCGCGCTGCGGTGGCCGGTGTCAAGCTCGCCAGCCACCCGAGCGTGCTCGTCGCCAAGGTCGACTACGAGGCCGCCTGGGTTGCCACGCGCCGCAGCGCCGTCATCGCGCCGGTCACCGGCTACGTGGCCAAGCGCAGCGTGCAGGTGGGCAGCCACGTGACGCCGGGCGCGTCGCTGCTGGCGATCGTGCCGCTCGACCAGCTGTGGGTCGATGCCAACTACAAGGAATCGGAACTGCAGAATATCCGCATCGGCCAGCCGGCCACGGTGGAAACCGACCTGTATGGCAGCAAGGTGGTCTACCACGGCAAGGTGCTGGGCTTGTCGGCGGGGACGGGCAGTGCGTTTTCGCTGCTGCCGGCGCAAAACGCCACGGGGAACTGGGTGAAGGTGGTGCAGCGCCTGCCGGTGCGCATTTCGCTCGATCCGGCCGAACTGAAAGCGCACCCGCTGCGCATTGGCTTGTCGACGGTGGTCAGTGTCGATACACGCAAGACCGATGGGCCAATTTTGGGGGCGGCTGCGCCGGCCGCGCCAAGCTACGTGACGCAGGCCTTTGGCCAGCCGATGCGCGAAGCCGAAGCGGCCGCTTCAGCGATCGTGGCGAAGAATTTGGGAAGTTGACCGCGCGGGCGCACGCACCCGCCCTACGTAGGGTGGACCCGTGGGTCCACGCGATCGCTTTACTTGGTCATGCAGAAAGCATTGAGCTTGTTGCCATCAAGGTCGCGGAAGTAGGCCGCGTAGAAGCCGCCTTCGCCGCGCGGGCCTGGTGCGCCTTCGTCGGCCGCGCCCAGTTCCATGGCCAGCTTGTAGAAAGCATCGACGTTCTCCGGCTTGTCCATGGCGAAGGCATTCATGCAGCCATTGCCGATACAGGCCGGCTCACCGTTGAAGGGCTTGGCAATCGAGAAGCCTGCCTGCGTCGGCGAGGCCGACCAGGCGATGAAGCTGTCGAACTCCATGAAGCGCTTGGCGCCGATCGTGCCCAGCAGCGTGTCGTAAAACTTGGCAGCGCGCAGCATGTCGTTGGTGCCGACGGTGACGTATCCGATCATTGCAATCTCCTTGACGTGGTTGAAAAAACGATTCAGTTCTTGACGCAGTCGACGAAGTAGCCGCGTTTGCCGTCCACTTCGCGTTTGACCAGGCCGTGCACGTCCGTCTCGAAGCCGGGGAAGCGCTCGTTGAAGTCACGCGCAAAGCGCAGGTAATCGACAATCGTCTTGTTGAAGCGCTCGCCCGGGATCAAGAGCGGAATGCCCGGCGGGTAAGGCGTCAACAGGATCGAGGTGATGCGGCCTTCGAGGTCGTCGATGGCCACGCGTTCGATTTCACGGTGCGCCATCTTGGCAAAGGCGTCGGACGGCTTCATCGCCGGGATCATGTCCGACAAATACATTTCCGTCGTCAGGCGCGCAACGTCGCGGCCCTTGTAGAAGTCGTGGATCTGCTGGCACAGGTCTTTCAGGCCCATGGCTTCATAGGCCGGGTTCGCGGCGGCGAACTCGGGCAGGATGCGCCACATCGGCTGGTTCTTGTCGTAGTCGTCCTTGAACTGCTGCAGGGCGGTCACGAGCGTGTTCCAGCGGCCCTTGGTAATGCCGATCGTGAACATGATGAAGAAGGAGTACAGGCCGCACTTCTCGATGATCACGCCGTGTTCGGCCAGGTACTTGGTGACGATCGAGGCCGGGATGCCGGTCTCGCCGAACTGGCCGTTGAGCGACAGGCCCGGCGTGACGATGGTGGCCTTGATCGGGTCGAGCATGTTGAAGCCCGGCGCCAGCTTGCCGAAACCGTGCCAGTCGTCTTCGGCGCGGATCATCCAGTCGTCCTGCGTGCCCATGCCTTCTTCGGCGAAGGTGTCCGGCCCCCAGACCTGGAACCACCAGTCCTTGCCCCATTCTTCGTCGACCTTGCGCATGGCGCGGCGGAAGTCCAGCGCCTCGAGGATCGACTCTTCCACCAGGGCGGTGCCGCCCGGCGCTTCCATCATCGCCGCAGCGACGTCGCAGGAGGCGATGATCGAATACTGTGGCGAGGTCGAGGTGTGCATCAGGTAGGCCTCGTTGAAGGCGTCCCGGTCCAGCTTGACCGATTCCGATTCGCGCACCAGCACCTGCGAGGCCTGCGACAGGCCCGCCAGCAGCTTGTGCGTGGACTGGGTCGAGAAGATCATCGACTGCTTGGCGCGCGGGCGGTCGCGGCCAATGGCGTGCATGTTCTTGTAGAAGTCGTGGAAGGTCGCATGCGGCAGCCAGGCTTCGTCGAAGTGCAGGGTGTCGATTTTCCCGTCGAGCATTTCGCGCAGCGTCTCGACGTTGTAGACCACGCCGTCGTAGGTCGACTGGGTGATGGTGAGGATGCGCGGCTTCTTGTTGGCCGCTTCACGGGCAAACGGGTTGGCCTCGATCTTGCGCGCGATCGATTCGGGCGTGAACTCTTCGAGCGGAATCGGGCCGATGATGCCGAGGTGGTTACGGGTCGGCATCAGGAACACGGGAATGGCGCCGCACATGATGATCGAGTGCAGGATCGACTTGTGGCAGTTGCGGTCGACCACGACGATGTCGCCCGGCGCCACCGTCGAGTGCCAGACCATCTTGTTCGAGGTCGAGGTGCCGTTGGTGACGAAGTAGCAGTGGTCGGCATTGAAGATGCGCGCGGCGTTGCGTTCGGACTTGGCCACGGGGCCGGTGTGATCGAGCAGCTGGCCCAGTTCTTCGACGGCGTTGCAGACGTCGGCGCGCAGCATGTTCTCGCCGAAGAACT
>JAZJYP010000283.1:0-1576 GCA_040390345.1 Pseudomonadota bacterium
CAGACCCTAATGCGGCTAAGTTAAGCTCTTAGCCGCATTAGGGTCTGTCCCCGATTTTCCTAACAGCCAGATGCGACCCCGGTGTGGCGGTTATGGCGGATAATTGCGGGATGCCTAAACCAAAGACATCCACCTGCCCCTGCGGCGGACCGGCATTTGCCACCTGCTGCGCACCGTTGATCGCCGGCGCGGCTATCCCCGCCACGGCCGAACAACTGATGCGCTCGCGCTATACGGCCTATACCCAGCGCAATGAAGACTACCTGCGCGCCACCTGGCACGCCAGCACCCGTCCCACCGAGCCCATCGTCAATGACAACGAGCGCTTGCAGTGGCTCGGACTTGAGGTAAAATCTGCTTTACGTTTACGTCAACGTAAAGCAGGGTTGCCAGAAACACCAGACCAGGACACGGTCGAATTTGTCGCACGTTTCAAGGTCAATGGCCGCGCCCACCGCCTGCACGAGGTGAGCAATTTCGTGCGCGAGAACGGTCGCTGGTTTTACCTCGACGGCAGCTTCCCCGAATAGACAAGGACTTCCATGCCTCATATCGACAGCAAACTCAATCCGCGCGGCGACGACTTCAAGGCCAACGCGGCGGCCATGCAAAAGATCGTCGACGACTTGCGCGCCAAGGTCGCGGCCAGCGCGGCCGGCGGCGGCGAAGCGGCCAGTGCCAAGCACGTCGCACGGGGCAAGCTGCTGCCGCGCGACCGCGTGCAGATGCTGCTCGATCCGGGTACGCCCTTCCTCGAATTCTCGCAGCTGGCCGCCTACGGCATGTACGACGGCGCGGCCCCGGCGGCCGGCATCATCACCGGCATCGGGCGCGTGTCCGGCCAGGAGTGCGTGATCGTCTGTAACGACGCCACCGTCAAGGGCGGCACCTACTACCCGATGACGGTCAAGAAGCACCTGCGCGCACAGGAGATCGCCGACCAGAACAACCTGCCCTGCATCTACCTGGTCGACTCGGGCGGCGCCAACTTGCCCAACCAGGACGATGTCTTCCCCGACCGCGACCATTTCGGCCGTATCTTCTTCAACCAGGCCAACCTCTCAAGCAAGGGCATCCCTCAGATCGCCGTGGTGATGGGTTCGTGTACGGCCGGCGGCGCCTATGTTCCGGCCATGAGCGACGAGTCGATCATCGTGAAAGAGCAGGGCACCATCTTCCTGGGCGGCCCGCCACTCGTCAAAGCGGCCACCGGTGAGGTGGTGACGGCGGAAGACTTGGGCGGCGGCGACGTGCACACGCGCCTGTCCGGCGTGGTCGACCACCTGGCGCAGGACGACCTGCACGCGCTGTCGCTGGCACGCACGATCGTCTCCAACCTGAACCGCAGCAAGCCCCAGCAAATGGCGCTGCGCGAGTCCGTCGAACCGAAATACGCGCCGGAAGAGCTGTACGGCGTGATCCCGGTCGACACGCGCAAGCCTTTCGATGTGCGCGAGGTGATCGCGCGCATCGTCGACGGCAGCGAGTTCGATGAATTCAAGGCGCGCTATGGCACCACCTTGATCTGCGGCTTCGCCCACATCTACGGCGTCAAGGTCGGCATCATCGCCAACAA
>JAZJYP010000284.1:0-5516 GCA_040390345.1 Pseudomonadota bacterium
TGACCCCGATGTTACTGATGGGGCCGTGTCCGAATGTCAGATGTGACCCCGAATTTTTCCATGACGACGGCGCGGTACTGGCGGCTGCAGGGCACGACGGCGCCGCCGCGCAGCACCAGCTCACAGTCGCCCTTGTCGAGGGCGACCACGCGTTCGATCCAGTCCAGCTGCACGGCGGCGCGCCGGTGGCAGCGCAGGAAACGCGGGCCCAGGCGCTCGACCAGGCTGCTCAAGGTCTGGCGCAACAGGGGCTGGCCCTCGGCCGTGTGCAGGACGACGTAGTTGTCGGCCGTTTCGACCCACTGCACCTGCTCGACGCGCACGATGCGCGTCACGCCCCGCTCCGTCACCAGCAGCTGCTGCAGGGCCGGGCCGGCGTCGAAGGCGGGCGTGGGCGTGCCGCTGGCCAGGCGCTCGCGCACCTTTTGCACGGCGCGCGCCAGGCGCGGCTGGTCGTAGGGCTTGAGCAGGTAGTCGATGGCGTTGGCGTCAAAGGCACGCAGTGCGTATTCGTCGAAGGCGGTGACGAACACCAGCAGCGGCCCAGGCTCGGGCAGCGAGGCGGCCACCTCCATGCCGCCCACCTCGGGCATCTGGATGTCGAGGAAGACGGCATCGACCTGGTGCTCGGCCACCATGGCCAGCGCTTCGATGCCGTCGCGCGCTTCGAGAATCCCGGTCACGCCGCTTTCGGCCACCAGCAGGCGGCGCAGCTTGTCGCGCGCCGGGCGTTCGTCGTCGACGATCAGCAGGCGCATGGCAGGCGCATCTCCGCACGCACGCCCGCCGGCGTGCATGGGCTCAAGGTCAGGCCAGCCGGCGCGCCATACAGCACCGCCAGGCGCTCGCGCAGGTTCCTGATGCCGATGCCGGGCGTGAGCGTTGGCGCCAGCGTGCCGGCGTCGTCCTGCACGGCCAGCACCAGCATGCCGTCGGCGCAGCGCGCGCTTACGCTGATGCGGGTCAGGCCGCGGCGCCGCTCCACCGTGTGCTTGAAGACGTTTTCCAGCAGCGGCTGCACACTCATCACCGGCACCTGGCAGGCGAGGGCGGCGTCGTCAATCTGCCAGTCGATTTCGACGCGCTCGGCGAAGCGCTCTTCCATGACGCGTGCGTAGCCCTGCACGATGCGCAGTTCGGTCGCCAGCGGCGCTTCGTGCTGTTCGCTCACGTCGAGCGTGGCGCGCAGCACGTCGGCCAGCTTGACCAGGGTGGCATCGGCACGTTCGACGTTCGTGTGCATGAGCGACGAGACCGTATTGAGGGCGTTGAACAGGAAGTGCGGCTGCATCTGCTGGGTCAGGCGCTGCAACTGGGCCTGGCGCAGCAGGGCATTCGATTGTTCGGCGCGCAGCTTCTCTTCGAGCAGCTCGTGGTAGGACAGGATGCCGAACCAGATGACAACAAAAATCGAAAAGAAGATCGAGATCTTCACCGACTCGTACAGGAAGACTTCGCCCCAGCCCTGATGGTGGTAGACCTGGCCGACCAGGGCATACACAGCATGGCGGATGCCGAAGGCGATCGGCACGAAGGCGATCCAGTAGACCGGCAGCCAGGCCAGCTGGCGCACAAACCAGCGCCAGGGCGTGGCCAGCAATGGGTCGAAGCGGCGCGTGGCGCGCCGCTGCAGCAGCAACAGGCCCATGGCCGTGAGCGCCGACGAGCTTTCCCATAGCACCGGCTGCCAGATGGCATGGCCGCCACTGCGCAAATGGTCCTGGATCGCGACTGCCACCATCAGGGCCCAGAACATCAGCCAGGCAATGGCCATCACTTTTTTCGTGCGATTCATGTGCATGGGCGGCATGATTGCGCATTCTTATTTTTTTGTCAAAAGCAGAAAAAGCAACAGAAATGTCTCAATTGCATTAAAAAATGCCTATGCGATATCATTTTTTTGTCCTAGAATGGTCTTACCGTACTCATCCACCAGAAAGAACAAGAACATGAAAGCTTTCAGCCAAGCCCTCGCCCTCGTCGCCATGCTCGCCGCCGGCAGCGCCCAGGCCAATCTGATCGTCAATGGCGACTTCGAAGCCAACAAGGCCAATGTCGTCGCGGGTGACTACCTCATGTATCCAGGTGGCTCGAGTGCCATCACCGGCTGGACCGTCGGCGGCACCAGCGTCGACCTGGTCAACGAATCCTATAATTCGATCGGTAACACGGTCAGCGTCGACATGCTCGGCACGCCTGGCCCGGGCTCGATCAGCCAGAATTTTGCCGTGAGCGCCGGCAGTTGGTATACCTTGACTTTCGACCAGTCGCGCAATGTGTATGCCGCCAATGGCGTGGGCGTGGACGTGAGCTTTGGTTCCGCCACCGGCCACTGGGATTCGCTGCTGGGGGTGAACAACGTCGAAAGCCACACCTTGTCATTCCAGGCAACCGAAACGGGAATGGCCACGCTCAGTTTCATGAGTACCACGGTGCCAGGTGAAAACTATTCGGGCGCCTTGATCGACAATGTCGTCGTCGCCGTCCCTGAACCGGAAACCTATGGCATGCTGCTGGCCGGCCTCGGTCTCGTCGCTTTCATGGCGCGCCGCAAGCAATAAGCGCCGCGCCGCCGCACAGAGGACCCGCTTCGGCGGGTTTTTTGTTTTTCGGGTATGGTGTCGCGCATGCACGACGAGATTCTGCAATTCGATTCGCAAGGCGCCTGGGCCCAGTGGCTGGCGCAGCATCATGCCGCTTCCTCCGGCGTGTGGGTGCGGCACGCCAAGAAAGGGGCGCCGCAGCCGACGGTGAGCCACCCGCAGGCGCTGGAAGTGGCCCTGTGTTTCGGCTGGATCGACGCGATCAAGAAGAGCGAGGGGCCGCACTACTGGCTGCAGCGCTGGACGCCGCGCTCCAGGCGCAGCATTTGGTCCAAGGTTAACCGCGCCAGCGCGCTGGCCTACGTGGCCAACGGGCGCATGCAGCCGAGCGGCCTGGCCGAAGTGCGGCGTGCCCAGCTTGACGGGCGCTGGGACGCGGCCTACGACGCAGTCAGTGCCTCGTCCATCGCGCCGGACCTGCAAGCGGCCCTCGATGCACGCCCCGGTGCCGAAGCGTTCTTCAACACGATCAGTTCGCAAAACCGCTACGCCATCACCTTCCGCATCCAGACGGCGAAGAAGCCGGAAACGCGGGCACGCCGCATCGAGCAGTTCGCCGACATGCTGGCGCGGCGCGAAACCATCCATCCAGACAAGAAGGCCTAGCCCTTTTGCTGGCGCCGCGGCGACATTTCCTGCATGCGGCGTAACTCATCGCGCTGGGAACGGATCAAGGCACTATTCTCCTCGATGGCGCGCCGGCTTTCCTCGAAGCTATGTCGATATTCTTCGTCAGCACGTTTGACATCCGCTTGGGCGGCGGCCGTATTCTTCCCCGATTCAAACGACGCGAGCATATTTGACAGGACCGTTGCATTGAAGGTCGCGATACCAAAGACGATCGCCAGGACGGTGCTAACAGCGGTGACGAACATGGTGTTCTTGAGGTTGGCAATGGCCGCGAGGATGGCCTCATTGCTCTTTTCGATAGTGCGCACGCGCGCGTCGATCCTGGCATCGGCGGTTGCCAGCTTGGCATCGCTTTCTTCACGGGTGGGCGCGTTCATGGATGCATTGTGGACCACGCCCCGGGCCTGTCAAGTAGCCTCGACAATGAATCTAGTCGTCGTCCGCTTCGCTGCCGTCGTCCTTGACTTTCTTGGTGCGCTCGACATCGAGGCGCGCTTTCATGGCGTTCACGCCGCCCATGAAGTCCTCGACACTGTGGTCGCCGCTCACGCGTACCGATGGCGGCAGCAGCAGCGCCATATACGGGTCGTCGGCCAGGCGGCCGTAGCGCTGTTCGTTGCTGATCAGGTTAAGTCCCACACCCAGCACGAATAGCAGCGTGCAGCTGGCGGCGAAGCGGCGCGGGTGCTGTGGCTTGACGGTGCAAAGGTGATAGAACACCATGCCGCACACGATGGCGATGGCGGCGTGGCTGCCGTAGCGTGTGATCCATTCAAGCGAGAACGCATACGCCACCAGGCTGGAGACGACCTTGAACAGCGTCACCGCCGTCAGCGCGCAACCGAAAATGAACAGGTGCCGGCCCAGGCGCGCGTGGCGGCCGAACAGGCGGTTGCCAAAGGCCCACACGCCAGCCCATACCAGGCCCGCACCGAAGCCGTAGGCCATGGCTTGCAGGTAGCGCGTGGCCTGGAAGGCCTGGGTGTCGGCCAGGAAGGTGGTACTGATGGAGAACAGGGCGATAAGCAGCATGCCGGCCAGGCCGGGCAGGCCGCCTTCCCAGCCGTGCATGGTGCGGTCGGCCAGTTCGGCCGGCACCGGGAAATCGGCGTTGCGGATGCGCAGGCTCGTGTGTCCCAGGCGCACCACGGTGTCGCCCGTCAGTATCATGCTCGCGATGCGCTTGCCCTGGTGGACTACGCCGTTTTGGGAGCCCAGGTCGCGCAGCAGCAGGCGGCCCTGGTCGTCCAGTTCGACGACGGCGTGGTGCGCGGCGGCATAGTCGTCGTCGACGATGAAGTCGTTGTCGTAGCCGCGGCCCAGGCGGATCGGCAGGCTGGCCACCTGGTGGCGATGCAGCACATCGCCATTGCGGGCCAGCATTTCGACGTACCAGGGGCCGTTCATTTGCTTTTCCCCCGGCCCAGCGCTTCGAGGAAGGCGCGCGTGGTGCGCATGCCGTTCTCGAACGAGACGCCGGACACGTCGATGCGGCTTTGCAGGCTGGCCCTGGCATCATCCGTGCTGGCGGTGATGAGTGTGAAGTTATACAGTCCGGCGAACTTGCGGTAGGCGCGCACACACATCACGGCGCGCAGCGGCAAGGTCTTGGACTTGACGAATCGTTCGGTGCACGCGGGCCCGGTCAGGCGGCTGTCGTGGCTGGTGCCCAGGTTGTCGACCTTGAACAGGTTCGAGGCGAGCGCGGCAAAGCGCAGCGCATCGAGGCTGGCCGAGCGCACGTACTGGTGGCTCATGGCCACATGGCCGGTTTGCTGGGTGTCGGAGATGAAGATGGCCGACTCCATCGAGCAACTGATCGTATCGGCGATGAAGGTGGACTCGGACTTGACGTTCGAACGCCCCCAGCAGCGGATCTGGTCGGAGTCGCGCACCGGCACCTGGTAGGGGCCCATGGTCTTGAGCGCCAGCGGCGCGTCGAGCAGGCGGTCGATCATGGCGCGCTGGTGGGCCAGCAGCTGCTGGCCAATGAGGGGATTGAAATCCTTGGGCGGCGCGGCCTGGCTGGCCACCTTGTTCAGCAATTCCTGGGCGTAGCGCACCGGCACCAGGAAGCTGACCAGCTCTCCGTCGCGCCGCTTGGACACGTTGACCCCGGCCACGGCGCCGTCGGCGCTCACGCTGGGCCCGCCGCTCATGCCGGCGTTGATGGGGCCGGTAAACATCAGCTGGTCGTAGAAGGTGCGCGTGATGATGCCGTTGTAGGAGCCTTCGGAAATGGCGAAGCCCAGGTCGAGCGGATTGCCCAGCGAGTACAGGTAC
>JAZJYP010000285.1:0-10437 GCA_040390345.1 Pseudomonadota bacterium
AGGCTAAGTAATAAGAGAGACCCCCGTCAGCGATGCTGGCGGGGGTTTTTTCGTTTAGAAAGCTCACCCAGCCTTCGCGCGCTCAAGATCGCGCGAAATGCGGGGTGGGCTTTTTTTTTGCTCCGCGTTATAGTGGCGTAACACATTCATTCGGTGCGCTCACTGTCCGGAGGTTTTGCATGAAGCCTTGGTTTGCCCCGTCCAACCTGATACCCCTGATCCTCGCTGCAGCCGGCGCCGCCGCCGCTCTTTACTGGAGCGGCATGAGCATGGGCGGCATGGCCTTTGCCGTGGCCCTGGTGGCCGCCGCCTTCATCGCACCCCGTTTTGCCGGGGACGATAATCGCGCACTGCGTGAATCGATCGACTCCTTCCTCGTCAGCCAGCAAGAACTGGGCGATATCGCGCCGGTCTGGAGCAGCCACGTCGAATCGTCGCGCGAGCAAATGGAAGCGGCCATCACTTCCCTGGTCGAACGCTTTTCCGGCATCGTCGACAAGCTCGACGCGGCCGTGCGCGCCTCGCAATCGGCCACCGCTTCCGTCGACGACAACAGCGCCGGCATGGTGGCCGTGTTTGCCAATGGCGAGCGCGAACTGAAAGCAGTCGTCAGCTCCCTGCAAACGGCCACCGCCAGCAAGGCGGCCATGCTCGACAAGGTCAAGGACCTGGGACAGTTCAGCCGCGACCTGCAGGAAATGGCGGCCGAAGTGGCCAGCATTGCGGCCCAGACCAATCTGCTGGCCCTGAATGCTTCGATCGAGGCGGCGCGCGCCGGCGAACGGGGGCGCGGCTTTGCCGTCGTTGCCAATGAAGTGCGTATGTTGTCGAGCAAATCGGCCGACACTGGCCGGCGAATTGCCGCCACCGTGTCCATCATCGGCGCCGCCATCAAGTCCACTGGCGAAGCGGCGGCCCAAACGCGCGAGCAGGAAGACCGGTCGATGCACGATTCGGAGCGCACCATCGACGGCGTGCTGCAAAGCTTCCGCACCGTCACCGATGCCCTGGTCAAGGCCACCGACTTGCTCAAGACGGAAAGCGCCGGCATCCAGCAGGAAGTTGGCGAAGCCCTGGTGCAGCTGCAATTCCAGGACCGGGTCAGCCAGATCATGAGCCATGTGCGCGACAATATCGCGCAGATGCCGACGCTGTTTGCGCGCACGCGCAGCGCCTACGAACAGGACCAGCTGCTCGCTCCCCTCGACGCAGCCGGCCTGCTGGAGTCCCTGAAGAGCACGTACGCGATGGCCGACGAACATGCCCTGCACAGTGGCAAAAGGCCGGCCGCCGCGGCGGAGCCCGACGAAATCACGTTCTTTTAAGGAGATGGCATGGCAAAGACGATCATGGTGGTCGACGATTCGGCGTCCCTGCGGCAAGTGGTTGGCATCGCCCTCAAGGGAGCAGGTTATGACGTCATCGAAGCGTGCGACGGGCGCGATGCGCTGGGCAAGCTGACGGGCAAGAAAATCAACCTCATCGTGTGCGATGTGAATATGCCGAATATGGATGGCATCACCTTCGTGCGCGAACTCAAGGCCCTGGCCACCCACAAGTTCACACCCGTCATCATGCTCACCACCGAATCGCAGGAAGAAAAGAAGCGCGAAGGCCAGGCCGCCGGCGCGCGCGCCTGGGTGGTCAAACCTTTCAAGCCCGAAGTGCTGCTCGGCGCCGTGCAAAAGCTGGTCTTGCCCTGACCATCAAGGTGCGCCGTGCCACACATGCTCGAGGTGACTTTGCTGCCCGGCGAATATTTCGTCGGCGACCAGCGGCATCGCATCCGCACCATGCTCGGCTCCTGCGTGTCGATCACCTTATGGCAGCCGCGCCTGAAGATCGGGGCGATGTCGCACTTCCTGCTCTATGAGCGCGAGCGCGGACGCGGCGGGATCGAATTGAGCGGGCGCTATGGCGCCGAGGCCCTCGAATTGATGGTGCGCGAATTGCGCGCCCTGGGCGTCAATGCAACCGATTGCCAGGCCAAGATTTTTGGTGGCGGCATCATGTTCCCGCAGCTGGAAATGCAGCGCCGCCCCAGCATCGGCCGGCGCAACGGCGAGTCGGCCGAAGAGCTGCTGCGCCTGTACCATATTCCCATCGTGTCGGAATCGCTGTTCGGGGTCGGACACCGCCATATCATCTTTAACGTGCATACGGGCGATGTCTGGGTCAAACAGGGCGACCTGGGCGAACCGCATGGTCCTGCGAAGGAAGCGACATGAAAACAATCAAGGTACTGGTCGTTGATGACTCCGCCGTCGTGCGCCAGGTCCTCACCGGGCTGCTCAACAAGATGCCCGACATCGAAGTCGTCCATGCCGTCTCCGACCCCATCCTGGCGATGGAGCGCATGAAGCTGGTGTGGCCCGACGTCATTGTGCTCGACGTCGAAATGCCGCGCATGGATGGCATCACCTTCCTCAAGAAAATCATGTCCGAGCGTCCCACGCCAGTGGTGATCTGTTCGACCTTGACCGCCAAGGGCGCGAAGACCTCGATGGAGGCGCTCGCCGCCGGCGCCGTGGCCATCATCACCAAGCCCAAGCTGGAACTGAAGCAGTTCCTCAACGAGAGCTCCGACGAGCTGGTGCAAGCCGTGCGGGTGGCGGCCCAGTCGCGCGTGCGCCAGGTGGTGGCCCGTTCCGTGGCGGCGGCGCCGCTGCAGCCGGTGGCCAAGCTGACGGCCGATGCCGTGCTCATGCCGGCCGATGGCCGCGCCATGGTGCAGACGACGGAGCGCGTGGTGGCCATCGGCACGTCGACCGGTGGCACCCAGGCGCTCGAACTGGTGCTCACTTCGCTGCCGCGGGTCTCGCCGGGCATCGTCATCGTCCAGCACATGCCCGAGAAATTCACCGCTGCCTTTGCCGAGCGCCTCAACAGCCTGTGCCAGATCCACGTCAAGGAAGCGCAAAGCAATGACCGCGTGGTGCCGGGCAAGGCCCTGATTGCACCCGGTGGCAAGCACCTGCTGTTGCGCCGCATCGGTGCCCAGTATTTTGTCGAAGTCATCGACGGGCCGCTGGTGAACCGCCACAAGCCCTCGGTCGATGTGCTGTTCCGTTCCGTGGCCAAATGCGCCGGCGGCAATGCGCTCGGCGTGATCATGACGGGCATGGGGGACGACGGTGCGGCCGGCTTGCTGGAAATGCGCAACGCCGGCGCACGCACGATCGCCCAGGACGAGCAAAGCTGCGTCGTCTACGGCATGCCCAAGGAGGCGGTCAAGCGCGGCGCGGTCGAACGCACCGTGCACCTGGACCATATCGGGAATGAGATTGTGCAGCAAATGTCGACGATGTTCAGCTAAGGGGGACGGGCATGAAGAGCTGGAGCCGCAGCGTTGCCCTGGTCGTGGAAGACAGTAGCGTGCAACGCCAGAACGCGGTGGAGCTGCTGCGCCTGGCCGGTTGCGGCGTGGTGCTCGAAGCCTGCGACGGCATCGATGCGCTGCGCGTGATCGCGGCCCAGACGACGACGGTGGTGGACCTGGTGTTGACCGACCTGGACATGCCGGGCATGGATGGCATCGAGTTGATCCGCCATCTCGGCGCGCGCCAGCTGGCGCCCCAGGTGATCGTGGCCAGTTCGAATGCGCGCCGCCTGGCTGAAGCGCGCGCGGTGGCCGTTGCCACCAATGGCCTGGCACTGCTCGGTGCACTCGAGAAGCCGCTCACGGCGGCCGCGCTGGCGCAAGCGATGCAGGCCGATCCCGACGGGGCCGATCCTGCGGCCGACTGGTTCACGCCGCGCGATATCAACGTCGCGCTGGCAGCGGCGCAGTTCATCCCTTACTACCAGCCCAAGGTCGCCCTCGACAGTGGCGCCCTGCGCGGCGTCGAGGCGCTGGTGCGCTGGCAGCATCCGCAGCGCGGTGTGCTGCCGCCGTCGGCCTTCCTGCCGGCCATCCAGGGTACCGATGCGATGCCTGCCCTGAGCCTGGCCCTGGCCGACCAGGCCATGGAGCAGCTGGCCAAGTGGCACGCCATGGGCCTGGTGACGCTGACGATGTCGGTCAACCTGTCGGTCGACGTGCTGGCGCAGCGCGAATTCATGGACCAGCTCGCTTCCTGCGTGGCGCGCCATCACCTGGCGCCCGATACCCTGGTGTGGGAAGTGACGGAATCGGCCGTGATGTCGGACCCCTTGCCCTCGCTGGCCAACCTGGGCCGCATGAGCTTGCGCGGACATGGGCTCGCGCTCGACGACTATGGCATTGGCCAGGCTTCGTTGCAGCAGCTCTCGCGCTACCCCCTGACCGAATTGAAGATCGACGGCGTGTTCGTGCGCGAAGCGGGGCAGCGCCCGGCGCGCCTGGCCGTGCTGGCCGGTGCCGTGGCCCTGGCCGAACGGCTGGGTATCGCCTCGGTGGCGGAAGGGGTGGAAACGGAACAAGACTGGGATGAGCTGCGCCGCCTGGGCTGCGCGATGGCGCAAGGCCATTTGCTGGCCAGGCCGATGGCTGGCCACGAACTGGCCGGCTGGTACCAGCACAACCGCGCACGCCTGCGTGCGCTGGCCGCGCGTCCGTTTTAGGCGCCCAAGTTCGGCGCCACCACCGGCAAAGTGAGCGAAAAGGTGGTGCCCAGGGCCGGTGTGCTGTGCACGCTGATGCGCCCGCCCAGGACTTCGGTGACGATATTGTGCACGATGTGCAGGCCCAGGCCCGAGCCGCCCACACCGAGCTTGGTGGTGAAGAAGGGGTCGAAGATGCGCGCCACGTCGTCGGCCTGGATACCGTTGCCGTTGTCCTTGATGTTGAGCAGGATGCTCGCATCGCTGGTGGCGATGGCCGACACTTCGATGACGCCATGGTCGCGCCCGTCATAGCCGTGGATGATGGCGTTGTTGACCAGGTTGGTGATCACCTGGCCGAGCGGGCCGGGGAAGCTTTCCATTACCAGGTCTGGCTCGATCGATTGCTCGACGGAGAAGGGCGTGCGCTTGATGGTCGGCTGCAAGGTCAGCACATTGCCGGCCACGACGTCGGCCAGCACGAAGCTGCGCCGCTGCGCGCTGGCCTGGTCCACGGCCACCTGCTTGAAATTGGTGACCATGTCGGCGGCGCGGTGCAAGTTGCGCATCAGGATGTCGACCGCGGTATGGGCATTGCACAGATAGCCTTCGAACACCGAGCGCTTGAGGTGCTCGCCGTCGTCGAAATACGTGCGGATTTCCGCCGTCTGCGCTTCAAAGGTGCTGGCCACCATCAGGCTGTTGCCGATCGGCGTATTCAGTTCGTGGGCAATACCGGCCACCAGTGCGCCCAGGGCGGCCAGCTTCTCGTTCTGTACCAGTTCTTCCTTGGCCCGGTTGAGCGCTTCGAACATGTCGCGCAAGTCGCGGTTGGCCTTGCGCAGGGCCAGGTGGGTGTTGATGCGCGCCAGCACTTCCTCGATCTGGAAAGGCTTGGTGATGTAGTCGACGCCGCCGGCGTCGAAGCCCGTCACTTTCTGTTTGGGATCGGTCACCCCGGTCATGAAGATGACGGGGATGTCGCGCGTGGCCAGGTTGGCCTTGAGGCGACGGCAAGCTTCGAAGCCATCGACGTCGGGCATGACGACGTCGAGCAGGATCAGGTCGGGCTGGGCCAGTTCGGCGCGCATCAGGCCTTCGACGGCGCTGCGCGCGATGACGACGAAGAAGCCGTGCAGGGCAAGGTGGTCGAGCAGCGCGAACAGGAAGGAGGTCGAATCGTCAACGACCAGGATCGTGCGCGGACGGCTGTGCGGTGCATTATTCTGAATCATCTTCGGGCGGCTCCGGATGACAGGGCTATGGCGCAGCCCAGTATATCGCGGGTGTCCGGAATTGAATACCAGAGCCGCCAAAAGTCCCTATTTTGCGATCAGGACCAGGGTGCCGCGCCCGCACACCCCGTAAGACGTGTTTTCACCGCCGATCACGTCCTCGCTGCCCGGCGCGCGCACCTGGGCCGGGCCCTCGGCCCAGTTGCAGGTGTCGGTCACACGGTACCAGATCTTGCCCGTGCCCGGCCAGGGCAGCACGAAGTTCACATTGGCGCTCCAGGCGTTGTAGGCCACGTAGATGGCCGGGCTGCTGTCGCCGAACTCGGTGCCGTCGACGCGCCAGGCAATGGCGTGGCTGTTGACGTCGTTGAAGTAGGTGGCGTCGGCCACGGTGCCATCGGGCTTGAACCAGCGCAACTGCTCCATCACATTGCCGTTGTTGTCCACGCTCGAATAGAAGTTCGCCGGGCGCAGCGCCGGGTGGGCCTTGCGGAAGGCGATCATGCCCTTGGCGAAGGCTTGCAGGTTGGTCTGGTCGGTGCTCCAGGACCAGCCCAGCCAGTTGGCCGTCGAATCGAGGTTGTAGGGATTGTTGTTGCAATTGAGGCTGCGCAGCGCCTCGTCGCCGCCCACCATCATCGGCGTGCCGGCCGAGAGCAGCATCAGGGCCAGGCCGTTGCGGCTGGCCTTGCGCTGGTCGGCCGCGACGCCGCCCTGGTCCCAGCTGTTGTTATTGTCCTCGCCGCCATCGCTGGGGCCGAAGGGCCAGGCCTGGTTGTTGTTCTTCACGCTACAGCTGTACAGGTCCTTGAGCGTGAAGCCATCGTGGGCCGTGATGAAGTTGACCGAGTTCCATGGCTTGCGGCCGTCGTCGCCATACAGGTCGGACGAGCCGGCCAGGCGCGTGGCCATCTGCCCGGTGGTGACGGTGACGGAACCGAGCTTGTTCTGGCTCTGGCGGATGGTGTCGCGGTAGATGCCGTTCCATTCGGACCAGCCGCTGGGGAAGCCGCCCACCTGGTAGGAATTGCCGCCGATGGCCCACGGTTCGGCCACCAGGTCGATGCCGCTGCCGCCGCCGGCCGGGCGCGGCGGCAATTCGGCCACGATGCGGTTGAGGGCATTGGCCGTGTCCATCTTGTCGAAGTTGTAGCAGCCGTGCTCGCAGGTGTTGCCCAGCACAGAGGCGAGGTCGAAGCGGTAGCCGTCCACGCCGAGGGTGTCGCGCCAGTAGGCGAGCGAATCGACGATCAGGTTTTGCGCGATCGGGTTATGCGTGTTGTAGTTGCCGCCCACGCCGGTGTTGTCCCACGAAGATTGCATGTCGTTGGTCAGCGCATAGTAGGTAGGGTTGTCCAGGCCGCGCATGCCGTACAGGTTGTAGGTCGAGGTGTCGCCCTGGGTCCAGGCGCCGCCTTTGCCGGTGTGGTTGTAGACGACGTCGATCATGACCTTGATGCCCACGTCGTGGAAGGCCTTGACCATGGCCTTGAATTCTTTGGTCGGGCCGCCCGCGGATTTGTCGAAGGCGTAGCGGCGGTCGGGGGCGAAGTAGCCGAGCGTCATATAGCCCCAGTAATTGTCGCCCGTATCGTTGGCGCCATTGACGTCATTGGTGTCGTTCTGGGTTTCCTGCACCGGCAGGAATTCGACCGCCGTCACACCCAGGCTGGCCAGGTAGGCCGCCTTCAGGCCCGCGCCCTTGTAGGTGCCGCGGTAGGCCGAGGCGATCGCGGTGTCATTCATGGTCAGGCCGCGCACATGGACTTCGTAGACGATGTCATCCTTGAAAGCGCGCGTCGGCTTGGTGCCGATCGACTGCGTATCTGGGGCCAGCACCATGGCCTTGGGCGCGACCGCGCCGGTGTCGGCGTTGCGGTGCAGGGGGCCGGTGCCGTAGACGCTGCCGTCGGTCATGGCGGGGGTGGTCGGGTCGTGGCTGATCTCGTGGGTATAGGGATCGACCAGCAGCTTGTTCGGATTGAAGCGGTTGCCGCTGGCGTCGACATCGCTGATGAAACCGGTGGCGCTGCCCTTGGTCCAGGTCGCGTTGTAGGGCCAGTTCGGGCCCCAGGCACGGTAGCCGTAGTAGACGGTGCCGCTGATGCCGTAGCCGGTCAGGGTCGAGACGGGTACGGTGAGCGCCCAGATATTGCCAGCCCCCTTGGTCAGCAGCAAATGGGCTTTTTCCTGGGCCCCGCTGGCGGCGCTGTACAGGTAGACCTCGATCCTGCTGGCCCGGCTGGAGTAGACCTTGAATGTCACATTGGTCTGGCCGGTGTCATAGCTGCCGCCGAGCTGGCTGGCATTGATGGCCGCGGTGGCGGAAGTGCCCCAAAATACGCAGCCCAACAGGGCCGCGCCGACGAAACGACGAAGCTGCATGTGTGTCTCCAATCATTGTTATAGGTGGATACAGGTGCTGTCGATGTCGCTGATGATGTATTTTTCCTACCATCGCAGCCGATGATGTGACAATGTCACGGCCGCTTGTGGATAGCGAATCTACGCTCGCCTGTTTTTTGTGTCAACGGAAATTCGTGGCATTGACGTAGTATTCCTACCAAGCATGATTGTCATGCGGGCGTCATGCACGCGGCGTAACTTGCGCCTCATCGGATCCATTGGTGAGGTTTCCATGTCACGACCCGTATCATCGCGCCGCAATTTCCTGCGGCAAGCTGGCAGCAGCGTCCTGCTCGGTGTGGCTGGCGTCGGCAGTGCCGGCGACGGCGCCCGGGTGCCGGACCCGGCCAATCCGCTGTTCCTGCATGGCGTGGCCAGCGGCGATCCGCTGTCCGACCGTGTCATCCTGTGGACGCGTGTGAGTGTCGAGGCGGCCGTGGAGGTGGGCTGGGCCGTCGCCCTCGATGCCGACATGCGCAAGGTGGTCGCCTCGGGCAGTGCGCGCGCCGTCGCTGAGCGCGACTTTACCGTCAAGGTGGACGTGTCCGGTTTGCTGCCAGGGCAAACCTATTTCTATCGCTTCCTGGCCGATGGCATCGAATCGCCGGTGGGGCGCACCCGCACCTTGCCGGCCGCCGGCGTCGAGCAGGTCAGGTTGGCGGTATTTTCCTGTGCAAATTACCCGGCCGGCTATTTCCATGCCTACGCCGACGCGGCCCTGCGCGACGACATCGACGCGGCCGTCCACCTGGGCGACTATATTTACGAATACGAGCGCACCGGCTACGCCTGCGGCAAGGCGGCCGCGCTGGGGCGCCTGTCCGAGCCGCCCTGCGCGCTGATGGCGCTGGACGACTACCGCACGCGTTATGCCCAGTACCGCGGCGACCGCGACCTGCAAGCCCTGCATGCGGCGGTGCCGATGATCGCGGTGTGGGATGACCATGAATTCGCCGATGACACCTGGCGCGACGGTGCGGCCGGGCATGAAGAAACGCCGGCTCATCCTTTTGCCGCGCGCAAGGCGGCCGCGATCCAGGCCTATCACGAATGGATGCCGATCCGTTCGTCCTCGCCGGACCAGCTCGATCACATCTACCGCTCCTTCGATTTTGGCCAGTTGCTGTCGCTGCACATGCTCGACACCCGCCTGGTGGGGCGCGACAAGCAGCTGGATATGGCCGACTTCTGCGACGCGAAAGGGCGCTTCGACGCTGGCGCGTATCACCAGGCGCTGGCCTCGCCGGCGCGCAGCATGATGGGCCAGGACCAGCTGCAGTGGCTCGAGCAGCAATGCGCCGCATCAAGTGCGCGCTGGCAGGTGCTGGGCCAGCAAGTGCTGATGGCGCCCATGGAATTTCCGCTGCCGGTCGCGTGTGGCGAACTCAGTGTCGAGGAATACGCGACGCTCAAGGAAGTCGAGCGTGCGGTGCCGGAGCGCCTGAGTGCCGCGGAACGTGCCCAGTTGTGCGCCCCTTCGCTGCCTTGCTATCTCGACTCATGGGATGGATATCCGCACACCCGCGCGCAAGTGTTCGATATCATGCGGCGCCAGCGCAAGAACCTGGTGGTGTTGGCCGGCGATTCGCACAATGCCTGGGCCAGCAATCTGCATGATGCCCGGGGGCAGTTGTGCGGCGTCGAGTTCGCCGTACCTTCGGTGTCGTCGCCCGGGCTGGAGTGCCGCTACCCTGACACGCCGGCGCCAGAAGTGGCGCGCATGTACCAGCAAGCCGTTCCCTCCGTGTTTTATGCACAGACGAGCAAGCGCGGCTATTTGCTCCTCACCGCCACCGACACGGAAGTGCGTGCCGACTGGCGCTTCGTCAGTACCGTTGAAGACCGCAATTACCAGGCCGTGTTTGGGCGCAGCCTGCGTACCTTCGCCGGTCCCGGCAGGCAAGGCCTGCAGGACTGCGCCTCCCTGCCTTGCAATTCTCCCGCCTCTTTGCTATAGTTCGCCTCCCCGCAGAAATGTGGGTTACCAAGAAGACGGTGTAAAAAATAGGGGTTGACGGTTTTGATGCAGTGCCTCATAATCTCGCCTCTCTGCTGCTGAACACAACGCTTCAGCAACAACGCAGGCCAAACAAAGTTCTTTAACAATTAACAGTCGATAAGTGTGGGCGTTTGATGAAGGTGCCAAAGACTTCGGTCTTTGAATACTTAAATTATCAAATGTTCACAAAAAAGAAATACGGCACTTCGCAAGAAGTGATCGTCAGTATTTTGAGTGAGCGATCTGTCAGAAATGACATTAAACAGAGATTAAACT
>JAZJYP010000286.1:0-13952 GCA_040390345.1 Pseudomonadota bacterium
GGTTCATGTCCATGCGCGTCTTCTTGCCCAGCTTGTCGCCGAAGTCCGACAGCAGGGCCGTGTAGCTGATGCCGATCGAGGTGTCTTCGGCGCGCGGCAGCGGCTTGTCTTTTTCAAAGAAGTCGGTCTGGTCGTCGTCGGCGTTCTGGTGGGTTTCCTGGCGCTCGCGCTTGGGCAGGATGATCTGCGCCCACAGCACCACCAGCAGGGCCACGCCGTCGCGCGTGAGGCCGAAGTTATTGTTCTGCCAGATGTCCTTGGCGCCGAAAATCTTCGGCTCGACCGCGCGGTGCAGCGCCAGCGTGACGTGGTCGGCGTAGACGTTATCGAGCAGCTTGAGGCCCGATTCGAGCAATCGCTTGTCGACCTCGGCGCGGAAGATTTCGTCGGAGAGGACGCGCTTGACCATCTTGTCGTCGCGGCGCAGCGTCTGGTGCGTGAGCAGGCGCGCGATCAGGATTTGGGAGTCGTCATTCATCTTTTTGCGGTGCCTTGTCCAGGTCTAATGAAAGGTTGGCGATCGACATCGCCGCCACGTGCGGGTCGTCCAGCTTCACCATGCCATCAAGAGGCGTGAAGATCACGGGCAACCGCGCCAGCTGCGCGGTGGCGCCCTGCAAGCTCGCTTCGGCGGCGTCGCCCAGCAGCGGCAGCATCGAGGCGCGGTAGGAGGCGACGGCGAACGACGCCGGCAGCAGCGAATCCTGGATCGGCACGCTGCGCGGGCCCTCTTCGCCGATGCTGGGGAAGCCGCCGATATTGGCGAAGGCCGACAGGCGCGCGAGCCAGTCGTCGAGCTCGGCCTGGATGGCGGGCGCGTCGTTGATCGTCGTCGGCGCGTCCTGGCCGGTGGGCAGGCCGGCCTGGCCAACGGCGGCATTGCGCTCGGTGAGCAGTTCGGTTTCGGCCACGTCGATCATTTCGGCCGGCGTCACAAACAGCGGCACCACCGGGCGGTCGATGGCGCCGGCGGCCAGCGAGGACAGGTCGTCGTGGGCCAGCAGCCAGCGCTTGACGTCGGTCGTCGACAGGCCGGACTGGCCCAGGTGCACGCGCTGGCGCTCGATCTGGTTGAGGGCGCGCGAGAACATGCCCTGCATATTGAGCAGCGCACTTTGGGCGCGGCCGATCGCCTGCGCCGCCTTGTGGGTGGCGGCGTCGGCGCGTTCGTCGGCCAGGATGGCGCGCAGCACTTGCGAGCCCTTCTCGACCCAGTCGCAGGCCATATGCCACTTGGCCTGCGAGGTGCGCAAGCGGAATTCGGAACCGGAGGCAATGGCGTCGCGGAATTCCTCGGTCAGGTCGACCAGGCGTCCGAGCAGGTGCTTCAGCTGGTCGACGGTGACGCCGCCCACGGCCTGGGCGCCGGCCACTTGCGAGAGCAGGAAGCCCATTTCGGCTTCGTCGTCGGCCGCGCCCATCGACAGCAGCGTGTCAAGGGCCGAGAGGACGTTGCGCGCCATCGGCGTGACGCGGTAGACGGCCGCTTGCGCGTCCCAGGCCAAGAGGCCGTGCGAGCGCAGGCGGTTCAGGACCGTCTCGAGCGATTCGGGGTTCAGGTAGGCCAGGCGCGTGTTGATGTCGGCGCGCGAGAAGGCCGAGGTGGAGGTGTCGGCGGCCAGTTCGCGCAGCACCAGCAGGCGCACGAGGACGGCGTCGCCGCCGCCGTGGAACAGGGCCGTGAAGGCCTGCAGCGTGGGCGCGGCGCGCTTGAGGTGGAAGACCTGTTCGATTTCGTCGGCGGCGATCCCGGCGTGGAAGTGCGCCTGGAGCGAATCCGGGTCGTCCTGCGCAATTGTCAGTGGCTCTGCTACGGCCGTGTTGTCCATCATATGTTTCGAATGCAAGTCTTCTCCGGGGGCGTCAGTATAACAGGCCGGCGCGCCGGACCTGCCTGCTTTTTATGCAATATTTTGCATAACCGGGGTCAAACCCGGCAACTGGACAACCGGGGTCAGACCACGATTGTCCAGTTGCCGGGTTTGACCCCAGCGCTTATTTACGGGTGAGCTTTTCCAGCGTCTGTTCGACGAAGTCGCCGTCGGCGTCGGAAAACTTCAGGCGCACCGGGTACCACTCGAGCGAGGGCGCGAGCCAGATGTCGACCGTCTGGTCGCGCGAGTCGGGCGGCGGGGCCTTGGTCAAATGCACGGCCTCGACCTCGCCCAGGCCCGTGCGCACCGTTTCGCTGCCGGCCACCCTGAAGGTCCACGGCTCGGCATCGCGCCGCCCGGCCACAAACATCGTCCACTCGGACCCCGCCGTGAACTTGTCGGGCGCGCCGCGCGCCAGCGCCTGCAACTGCCAGGAGGCCGTGGCGCGGTCCTGCTCGCCGCCGCGGATGGCATAACTGAGCTTGCCGTCGGTAAAGGTGATCGTCCTGGCCTCGCGATCGAACGTCGTCGTCGCCGGATCCTTGCGGAAGCGCTTTTCGTAGAACTGGACTGGCGCGATGCCCCAGGCATCGACCTGCCCTTCGCTGCGGTTTTCCAGGATCTTGCCCAGCAGGACGGCATTGGTCAGCGCTGTGAGCGAGTACTTACTTTGCGCCAGGCGCCAGCTGACCGTGGCGTTACCCGACAGGGAAAAGCCGCGCTGGCGCGCCTTGATCGCATAGTCGAGATCGACCGAGGGCGGCAGGCTGACCGCCCGCCTGGGCGCGGCGGCATGCTCGGCCGCGTGGGCTGGCAGCGCCAGCAAGGCGCCGCACAGCAGGCTCAGGGATAAGGCACGCATCACGGTATTCCTGCTTCTAAAGTCACAATCTTGCTCACGGACTGGGTCGTCACGGCGCCGCTCGCTTCGGTATTGCGGATCTGCACCGGCAGCCAGTCGCGCGCCGGCGCCAGCCAGACGTCCAGGCGCGAATTGTACGCCCCCTGGCGCGGCGGGCGCGCCAGATGCCAGGTCATCAGCTTGCCCAGGGCCGTCTCGAGCTCCTCCTGCCCCACCACCGTGAAGCGCGACACCGTGGCATCCTTGTCGTCGCCGACGGTAATTTCCAGGTCGCTGGCAAACTGGTTGACGTCGGCACGGCCAATCCCGGCCAGCTGGAAGGGCAAGGTGGCCTGGTCCTGGGCCCCGGCCGGCAGCGGCAGGCTGCGCTCGGAGGCGGAAAACGTGATCATGCCGGCGTCGCGGTTGAAATGGATGTCCGTGCGCGCGCGCCCCTTTTTCTTTTGCGTTGCCAGTACCGGCGCGATGCCGGCGTCGTCGATGATGCCTTCGCTCGTCATCACCAGCAGGTTCACGCGCGTGATGATGACGGAAATGCCCGCCTCCACCATCATCTTGTAGCGGCTGCCGTCGGTGCGCCAGCTCATCGCGGCCACCCCGTTCCAGCGCGCACCGTCGGCGTCGGTGCGCGCCACCTCGAGCGACAGTTCGGTCGATGGCGGCAGGTTGACCTTGTAGCGGCGCGCGCCCGGGCTCAGTGGCGGCTCGGCTGCCACCACTGCCCGCTCGGGTGCCGGCGCGCTCTCGGGCACCGCCTTGTTCTCATCCATCACGGCAGCGGCCCCGGCCTGCTTGACGGGGCCGCCTGGCGCCGCCTCGGCCGGCGCCGGCGCTGCGGTCTCGGCCGGCACTGGCGCTGGCGCTGGCGCCGCCTCGGCCGGCAGGTCCGGTTCCGGCGCGCGCCTGGGCGCGGGCGGCGCTGCCTTGAGCACACGCGCAAGCGGCGCGGCCGGCGTGGCCGGCACGGGCGCACTGTCCTGATGCAACTGGGCCACGATGATGGCCGGCCTTGCCTTGGCCGGGCTGCGCTGTGCGGGGCCGATATGGGCACCCACCCAGTCGATGGTCAGGTAATGCAGCAGGCCCGACGCGGCCACCAGGGCCAGCGCCCGGCGTTGTCGGGAAATTAAGGAAAGAAACGTCATGGCTGACAGTGTAACGTGCGCCTGCGCCTTTGCGCTGACACAGCCCGCAGGACCGCCGCCAAGATTCTTTGAAGCGCTGTTGATTATCTGCTACGCTAAGACCTCCCAAGCCACGGAGAACGCCATGCTCAAATCGCCCATGCCCAACATTCCCGGTGTCGGTGTCGTCACCGACACACTCGACTTCGTGAAGAACCTGTGGGGCAGCATGAGCGTGCCGGGCGTGACCATTCCGGGCATCAGCGCGCCGACCCTCTCCGTCGACGAACTGGACAAGAAAATCGCCGACCTGAAAGCCGTCGAAGCCTGGCTCAACGTCAACGCCAGCATGTTGCGCGGGACCATACAGGCGCTCGAAGTGCAGCGCGGCACCATCGCCACGCTCAAGTCCATGGGTGCCTCCCTGGCCCAGGCCGTCAAGCAGCCCGGCGCCAGCGAAAAATCCGTGATGGAAGCGGCGCCCTATGCCTCGGCCTTCTTCGCCCAGCCCGTGGCCGAAGCCCAGGCCGAAGCCGTTCCCGCAGCCAAAAAACCGGAAGAAACGGCCAATGCCACGATGACCAATCCCACGGCGTGGTGGAATTTGCTGCAGGATCAATTCAAGGCCGCGGTGACGACGGCCATGTCGTCCGAAGCGATGGCCGGCGCCAGCGCAAAAGCCACGGAAGCGGCGGCCAAGGTCATGGCGGCGGGCATCCAACCGGCCGCCAAGGCCAAGCCGGCTGCGCGTGCGCCGGCAAAAAAGGCGGCGGCCAAGCCGCGCGTGGCCAAGCCCAAGGCGCCGAAAGCCTGACGCTTACGACAGGCGCTGGATACGGATCGATTCGATCAGGCCATCGGCCTGGCGTTTGACGGCATTGATGGCCAGCAGTCCTTCCTCGGCCATCTGTTTCAGTTGTTCGTGCACGGCCTGGAAGGCTGGCACGGTGTCGCCTTTTGCGGCAACCGGCTTGACCCAGGCGCTGCTGCCAATTCGCATCTTTTCGTAGACTTCCCTGGCGATGTCGCGCATGTCCTCCCCTTTCTGGCAAGGCGGAAAATTCCGCGTGGCTTCCAGTTTATCACCAGCCCTGCTGGAAACAAGTGCGCACCGCTGCCTTGCCTTTCAGTGACAAAGTGCGCATTTCAGCGCGTGCTGCCGGGAGTAAAATTGGATTTTGCCCGCTACCATCGCCATGCAAGGCCTGCACCGTCCTCCGCGCAGCGACAGCGCCACCGCCCTGGCCATCGGGCCGGCCGCGCTGGGCCAGCTCGCCCCCATCTTCAACCTGATCCAGGCGTGCAGCGCCGACGGTTCCTTCAACCGCATCTACCTGCGCCCGCGCTTCCAGGCGGGGCTGGGGCTGCAGCTGTTCGGGCTGGTCCTGTTCGGCAGAATTCGCCTGCCCGACGGCCGCTGGAGCCGCGCCCACCTGCACGTGGCCGAGCGCGCGGGCAGCTTCGCCGGCTTCATCATCGTGCGCGACTTGCTGCCTGGCGGGCGCCACTGCGAAATCTATCTGCTGGCCGTACCGGCGCAGGCGCGCCGCCAGGGAACCGGGCAGCGCCTGCTGCAGTGCGCCCTCGCGCAGCGCGACAGCGGCACCGAGGTCGACGCGCAATGCCTGCCGCGCGCGCGCCAGATGAAGCAGCTCCTGCACCGCGCCGGTTTCGCCATGCGCCAGCCGGTCGATCCCGTCGATTTCGCCAGCGGCACGCGCACCTTCACGCGCCGCCTGCCCTAGTCAGGCCGCTTCCGGTTCCTGGCCGGGCTTTTCGATGGCCGGCGCCAGCGAAGCGAGTTGCTCCATCAGTTGGGCAAAGCGCTGCTGGCCCGGCGCGATCTTGTCGACGTGGAGCAGCACCTTGGTCGCCTCGTCGGCCAGCGCCGGCTCGTAGCCGAGCTGCTGCAGGTGCGAGATCAGGATCTGGGCGGCGTTGAACAGGATGCGCAGGTTGTTGGGCAGGGCCGCACGCGCTTCGCGCATCCAGGCCACCGCTTCGGGCAGCTTGCCGGTCTTCCACAGCAGCACGCCGCGGTTCATCATGTCGGCCGCTTCCTTCTTCGACGACATGATCAACACGCTGCCTTCGTCGCCCATGCGCGCCTTGTCGAAAATCTTTTGCACGTCTTCGAGCAGCACGGCGTTGTCGTGGTTGTTCTTGATGACATAGCACAGCAGCTCCACCGGCGACTCCTTCACGCCGACGGCAAACAGCAGCGTGGCCATCTCGAGGCAGGTGGGCGTGTCGGGCCGCTCGCCATTCATGGCCAGCAGTTCTTCGAGGTCGTCGCCGGCCTTGCGCGCGCGCCGGTAGTCGCCGCTCTCATGGTAGACCATGCCTTCGGTGATCTTGGCGCGCAGCTGGATCTGGTCGGTCGAAAATTCACGCTGCGCGACCAACAGCAGCTGCAGCGCTTCCTTCGTTTCGTTTTTCAGGCCGCACACGCGCGCCAGGCCAAGATAGGCGTCGGGCGTCTTCATGATCGAGTATTCGCCGATGGCGATGCACTTGCGGAAGGCCTTCTCGGCCATGCCCACATTGCCCAGCTTGAGCGAGACCTGGCCGACGGCGCGCTGGCGCATCACCGAATTGGGCGAGAGCATGGTGGCGCGCTCGAGCACCGTGAGCGCTTCTTCGGCCATGCCCATGTGCTGGTAGGCGTTGGCCAGCTGGTCATAGGCGTCGATGTAATAGCGGTTCTCGGCGATCACGGCCTGGAACATCTGGCGCGCCTGTTCGTATTCGCCATTGGCCATGCGGATCTTGGCCAGGCCCGCCTTGGCCCACTGGTAGTCGCGCTCCTTGAGCACGCGCTCGTAGGCCTCGCGCGCACCATCGAGGTCGGCGCTTTTCATCAGCAGCGCCGCCTTCATGCGCAGCAGGTCGATCTCGTGCACGCGGTTGGCCGCGATCTGGCTGTCGCACAGCTTGGCCGCGCGCAGGAAGTCCTTGGCCAGGAAAGCCTGGTCGATCTCCTTGAACACCTGCTTCTTGTGCCACACGCGGTTCAATCGCGTGAGCAGCACGCCTTCGGTGATCGGCTTGATCAGGTAGGCGTCGGGCTGGTGTTCGGCCGCGCCCATCACCGATTCGACGCTCTTCTCGGCCGACACCATCAGCCACACCGAGGACGGCGAGAGCAGGTTGCGCAGGCGCGCCTCTTCGAGCACCTGCTGGCCGTTCTTGCCTTCGCCGAGGTGGTAGTCGCACAGGATGACGTCGTAGCGCACGCGCGCGATCAGGGCCATCGCTTCGCCGCCGGACGAGGCCTGGTCGATATTCTTGGCGCCCAGGTTGCGCAGGCTCTCGCGCAGCAACTGGCGCACGCCGACGAAATCGTCGACGATCAGGTAGTTCTTCTCGGACCAGTTCACATGCTGGATCGAGGTGGCCAACTTGGTCGCGCCCATGAGCGCGTGGCCCGAATTCATGGCAGCCTCAGGACGAAACAGCCGCCGCCATAGGCCCCGCCGTTTTCCAGGCGCAGGCTGCCCACCTGGCCGCGGTGCTTGTGCATCTTCGCCACTTCGCTGGAGAAGTACAGGCCCAGTCCCGTGGAATTGGTCATGAAATTGACGCCGCTCTGCGTGCCCGTCATGGCCGAGGCACCCGCTTCGAGCATGGCGGCCGGGTAGCCGTCGCCGTTGTCCTCGATGCGGATTTCCAGCGCACCGTCGACCACGGACAGGCCCAAGCGAATGCGGTCGCCCGTGTAGTGGATGGCATTGTTGATCGCGTGGCCCACCACGCCGATGATCAGGTCTTCGTCGAAGTGCCAGATCAGTTCGGGGTCGAAGTCCAGCTCCAGCGTGATGCCCTTCGACTTGAGCAAGATGCGGTCGGCCGACACCACCTGTTCAACCAGGTGGCCCACTTCGAGCGGCTGGATGTCGAACGGGTATTCGGGCTTGCCGACCTGCTTGTACAGGGCCAGCAGCTGGATCAGGTTGTCGTTCAGGCGCTTGGTCTGGTACAGCATGTGCGCCATTTGCGGATAGGCCGACTCGGTCTTGGGCGAGGCATCGGCCAGCAGCGTTTCCAGCGTTCCCGTGAGGACGCTGATCGAGTTCTTCATATCGTGCGCCGTCGAAGCGAGGAACAGGAAGAGCTCATTCGAGCTTGGCGTATCGTCCATCGGTCACTGCCTCCACGTGCAAAAAAGTTGCCTCAGGCCAATTATACCCGTTTCCCGGAATGCGCTTCCAGAATATCACGCGCGCAAGCGCCGCCTTTGCGCCAGCAGGAAGCGCGCCGGATCAAGGGCGCGCACGAGCTGGGGCGCCAGCGCTGGCGGCTCGCCGTCGAGCATGGCCGCCAGCAGCTCGGCCGCCAGCGGTGCCCAGATCAGGCCGCGCGAAGCGTAGCCCAGCAAGCCATACAGGCCGGCCTGGCGCGGCACCTGGTGCAGGTGCTCGATGCGCCCTTGCACGCTGGCGTCGGGCAGCGCGCCCACCAGCGGCAGGCGGTCCGGCGCGACGCTGCGAAAGCCGACGCGTCCGGCCAGCGGCGCGCCCAGTGCGGCGGCGGGATCGGACAGCAGCGAGCGCAATTTGGCAAGGTTGTCGTCGTGGCAGGACTGGGCCAGCGTGGGCTCGCTGCGCGTATCGTAGGTGGCGCCGGTGCAAACGATGCCCTCGAAGGGCGGCGTCACATAGGCTTCGCGGCATAGCACGAAGGGCAGCGCTGCTACCTGCGCCGCGTCGAGGTGGCTGACCTGGCCGCGGATGCGCATCAGGCGCAGGTGCGCCACTTCGGACGATTTGGCGCCGTTGGCCACCACCAGCACCGGGGCCTGCGCGATCAATGCGCCTTGAAGGTTCGTCACTTGCCACTGGCCGTCCACGCGCTGCCAGCGCACGTCGCCGGTGCCGAAGTGCGCCGTCAATCCTGTGCTGGCCGTGAGCATGGCCGCGCACACCGACGCCGGGCGCGCCCAGCCGCCGCGCGCAAACCACCAGGCGCCGTCCGGCGCCGGCGCGCCCAGTTTGGCGCTCGCCTGCTCGGCCTCCAGCCACTGGGCGAAGTCCGGCGCGTAGTTCCAGCGCGCGGCGATCTGGCGCTGCACGGCCGCGTGCTCGGCGTCGCGCGCCAGCTGCAGCACGCCGCAACGTTCGCCGACGATGGGGCCGATGCGCTCCCATGTGTCGAGTGCATGCAGGAAGGCCGCACGCGTCAGCTGCGAGGTGATGTTGTCGTCTTTGGACAGCAGCGGCATGAAGATGCCGGCCAGGTTACCCGACGCCTCCATCGCCGCCTGCGCATGGCGCTCCACCAGCGTCACCTGCCAGCCGCGCGCGCACAGGCGCTCGCAGGCGGCGGTGCCGGCCAGGCCGGCGCCAATGACAACAGCGCTGCGCATCAGGTAGGGTGGGCACTCGTGCCCACACGGCTGCGGCAAAAGCAGCCCGGCGAGTGGTCGTTGACCATGCCGATGCCCTGCATATAGGCGTAGATGATGGTCGAGCCGACGAACTTGAAGCCGCGCCTGGCCAGGTCCTTGGACAGGCGGTCCGACAGATCGGTCTTGGCGGGGCGCTCGCCGTCGCCGAACTGGTTGATGATCGGCGTGCCATCCACCCAGGCCCACAGGTAGGCGTCGAGCGTGCTGCCTTCTTCGCGCAGGCGCAGGTAGGCCTGCGCATTGGTGATGGCCGCGGCGACCTTGAGCTTGTTGCGCACGATGCCGGGATTGGCCAGCAGCTCGGCCACTTTGTCGGTGTCGTAGCGGGCGATCTTGTGCGCGTCCCAGTTGTCGAAAGCGGCGCGGTAATTGGCGCGCTTGTTAAGGATGGTCTCCCACGACAGGCCGGCCTGCGCGCCTTCGAGGTTGAGCATTTCGAACAGCGTACGCTCGTCGTGGCAGGGCACGCCCCATTCGTGGTCGTGGTAGTGGAGGTAGAGCGGATTGGCCGGGTTGGCCCAGGCGCAGCGTGTCTTGGTCATGGGTGAAGTATAACCTTGGCGAGCAGGCGCGTGCTGCGCCGGATCTCGTCCGGCGTGATGGCGGCAAAGCCCAGCACCAGGCCCGGCGCGACGGCGCAGGCCGGCGTCGCCTCGCGGTTGCGGTAATAGGACAGCGGCCGCACGTCGATCCCGGCGTCGAAGGCGGCGCGCGTGAGCGCCGCTTCGTCGTGGCGGCCGCGGAAATGGACGCACAGGTCCAGGCCCGCGTCGGACGGGCCGCAAATTAGTTGATCGCTCAAGTATCTCTCGATTCCCTGCAACAGCGCCAGGCGCCGCTCGGCATAGGCTTCGCGCGTGCGCTTGATATGGCGGCCGAAGTGGCCGGCGGCGATGAAGTCGGCCAGCACCATCTGCGGCACGATGGCGTTGTGCCGGTCCAGCACGGCCTTGGCGCGCACGATCGGTTCGGCCAGCGCCTTGGGTGCGACGATATAACCGAGGCGCAGGCCGGGGAACAGCACTTTCGACAAGGTGCCCACGTAGATGGTGCAGTCGTCGCGGTCCAGGCTTTGCAGAGACGCCAGCGGCGGGCCGGTGTAGCGGTATTCGCTGTCGTAATCGTCTTCGATGATCCAGGCGCGCCGCGCGCTGGCCCAGCGCAGCAGCGCCAGGCGCCGCTGCAGGCTCATGGTCATCCCCAGCGGCAGCTGGTGCGAGGGCGTGGCAAAGACCAGCTTCGCGTCCGGATAGTGGCGCGCGCCGTAGGCCACGTCCATGCCCTCTTCGTCGACCGGCACCGTGCACACGCGCGCACCGGCGGCGAACAGCGGTGCACTGGCGCCCTGGTAGCCGGGCGACTCCACCCACGCGGCGTCGCCCGGCGCCAGCAAAATCATCGACAGCAGGTACAGCGCCTGCTGCGAGCCGGAGGTGATGATGATCTGCTCCGGCGTACAGTTGACACCGCGCGCCGTGCGCAGGTACACGCACAGCAGCTCGCGCAGCGGCGCGAAGCCGGCCGGATCGCTGTAGCCCATGTGGTGGTCGGGATGGCGCCAGCGGCGCGCTTCGAGCCGGCTCCACACATCGAAGGGAAACAGGTCCAGGCCCGGCATGCTGACGCGGAAGGCGCGCAGCTTGCCCTCGTGGTAGCGGGTGCCGCCCATCGCGCCGGCGTGGGCCTGGCCACGCGCGGACAGGGGCCGCATCGGCGCGCGCGAAGGCGCCGGTGGCGGCGCCTGCAGCTGCGCGCTGATGAAGGTGCCGCGCCCCACGGTGCCGCTCAGGTAGCCTTCGGCCATGAGCTGCTCGTAGGCGTTGAGGATGGTCTGGCGCGACAGGCCCAGGCGCTCGCCGAAGACGCGCGTGGGCGGCAGCTGCATGCCGGGCACAAGCTCGCCACGCAGGATGGCCTGCTTGATCTGCCCATACAGCTGGCGGAACAGGGGCGTGGCCGCGGCCCGGTCGAGCGGCAGGCTGGCGAGGATGTCGAGCGTGTGCATTGGTATTCCCATATTCGCCGCAATTGGATATTTGATCAAGCCAAATCGCGCCGTAAGATAGACCCATCGACCACTTGCACAGGAACGGCAATGCAGCAATTTGAAGCGACACTGGAATGGCAGCGCGGTGACCAGGACTTCCTGGGGCAGCGCTACAGCCGCGCCCACCGATGGCAATTCGATGGCGGCTTGACTGTGCCGGCATCGTCCTCGCCGCTGTCGGTGCCGCTGCCGATGTCCGATGCGGCGGCGCTCGATCCGGAAGAGGCGCTCGTGGCCGCCACGTCGAGCTGCCATATGCTGTTCTTCCTGTCGCTGGCGGCCAAGGGCGGCTTCGTCATCGACAGCTACCGCGACCACGCGGTCGGCACAATGGAAAAGAATGCCGAAGGCCGCGTGGCGATGACGCGCATCGCCCTGCGCCCCGCCATCGCTTTTGCCGGCACGGCGCCAACGGCAGCCGAACTGGCCGCCCTGCACCACGCGGCGCATGAGCAGTGCTACATCGCCAATTCGATCAAGGCCGATGTCGTCGTGGAGGCCTGAATGTACGCGCCCAAACATTTTGACGAAGCGCGCACGGACGTCCTGCACGGCCTGGTCCACGATCACCCGCTGGGCACCCTGGTGCTGCATGGTGCCGATGGCCTCTGTGCCGACCTGCTGCCCTTCGAGATCGCCGGCCCGACGCCGGAAGCACCCTTCGGCACGCTGCGCGCCCACGTGGCGCGCGCCAACCCGCTGTGGCAGCGGACAGGCAGCGAGGTGCTGGCGATTTTCCAGGGACCGTCGGCCTACATCTCGCCGGCACTGTACGAGGACAAGCCCGTCCATGGCAAGGTGGTCCCGACCTGGAACTATGCGGTGGTGCAGGCGCACGGCACACTGCGCGCGATCGAAGATCCGGCCTGGATCCTGGCCTTCCTCACGGGCCTGACGGCGCGCCACGAAAGCACGCGCGCCGCGCCCTGGGCGGTGGGCGATGCACCGGCCGGCTATATCGACAAGCTGCTTGGCGCCATTGTTGGCATCGAGATTGCGCTCACGCGCATCGAAGGCAAATGGAAGATGAGCCAGAACCGCTCGGCCGCTGACCGCGCCACCATCGAGGCCGAAGTGCCCGCCATCGCAGGCACCATGGCCGCGCTACGCGTTCAAGCCTAGCGTGCGCGTTTTCGGTTCGGCCGGCACGGCCACGTTTTCCAGGCTGGTGACCAGGCGCGCTTCGCCATCGGCCAGGGCCTGGTCGAGCTGCTGCGTCACATAGGAGAACAGCCCCTCGGTGCGCGTGGTCTCGGTGCTGTACACGGCCGCCCAGGCATTGCGCCCCGAACGTTTGGCCACGTACAGTCCCTGGTCGGCAATTTCCACCACTTCCGACCATGACAGCAGGCGCGGATGCGCCGGCAGGAAGGGAAAGCAGGCAAAGCCGATCGAACAGGTTTTCTTCAGGCGCTCGCCGTCGGGCAGCACGAAATCGCGGTTGGCCACTGCGCTGCGGATCCGCTCGGCCACCACCTTCGCTTCGTCGCGATGGGTGGCGCGCGCCAGCACCAGGAATTCTTCGCCGCCCCAGCGCACCAGGTAGTCGGACTCGCGGAACACTTCGCGCAGGCGCTCCTGCATCTGCACCAGCACGGCGTCGCCGGCACCGTGGCCGTAACGGTCGTTGACCTGCTTGAAGTGATCCAGGTCGACCATGAAGAACACCAGGTCCTTGCCCGGCGCGGTCTCGCGCTCGATGGCCCCCTGGCGCAGCGGATCGTCGTAACGGCGCAAGCTCATGCCCACATCCGCGTCCACGTGCTGGAGGAAGAAGCGGCGGTTGCGCAGGCCCGTCAGCTGGTCGGTGAGGCTGACGTCTTCGAGCGCCTTGTAGGCTTCTTCCAGTTCCAGGTTCTTGTCGAGCAGTTGCGCCTGGGTGGCCGACAGGGTCTTGAGCGTGGCCGCCACCTGGCGGTAGGCGCTGGCGTTGTCGAGGGCGATCGCGCCATACGCGCACAGGGTGCGGAAAATCAGCCGTTCGCGCTCGCCATAGGCACGCGCCTTGAGCGACTGCACCGTCATCACGCCGAGCACGCGCTCGCCAATGAGGAGCGGCGCAAACAGCAGCGACATGGTCGGCAGGGTGCCGGGGATCAGGTTCGGCGTGGTGTCGTCTTCGTCGAGCTCGAGCAGGATCTCGCGCCGCTCGCGCACGCAGCGCGCCGAGTTGGCGCTGTGGTCGGAAAGTTCGATTTTCGACGCCGGCAGCGTCTTGCCCGCTTCGATGCCGAAGGCGCAGCGCAGCGCACGGCCATCCGGGTCGATCAGGAAGATCGAAAAATGCGTTGCATCGAGCAGGCCATGGACATGGCGGTCGAGCGCGCGGAACACGGCGGCGGCGTCGAGGTGCGTGGTGATTTCCTGGCCGATGGCCGAGAGGTGCTCCAAGGTGGCCGAGGTCTGCAGCAGCACTTCGGCGCGCTGCGCTTCGGCCGCGGCCAACTGGCGATGGTGTTCGCCCTCGGTCTTGGCGCGCTCGGTCTGGTGCTGCACCTGCATGGCGACAGCGCGGTTGGTCGCCTCCTGGCTGTGGGTGGTGTCGCGCGCCTGGCCGGCGCGCAGCGAGACTTCGTAGGCGCGCCTGTAGTCGCCCACGTTCGCGTATTCGCGCGCCAGCGCATCGAGCAAATCGCCC
>JAZJYP010000287.1:0-7065 GCA_040390345.1 Pseudomonadota bacterium
AAACGGAAATTTGAAGAAAAACCTTGACCGGTCAATACATATCAGGGTGGGCGCACGCGCCCACGCGCTGCGCGCGGTCACGCATGGGCCAAGGCCCACCCTAGCGCCTGAACAGCAGCGTGACGGCCAGTACGGCGGCACCGGCCAGCAGCCCGGCCAGCGCATCGATGATGGCCGGCACGGCCAGGGCAAGCAAGGGTCCGGCCAGCGGCACCGTGGCCGCCGCCAAGGCCAGCGCATGCACCGGGGCGTGGGCCGCCGCGATGCCGTGCACCAGGATGCCACCGCCGACGAGGAACATGGCCGCCGTGCCCAGCACCGACAGCAAGCGCATTAAGAGGGGCGCGGCGGCCAGCAGCAGCCGGCCGAACGCCTGGGCCGCCCGGCCCGCTTGGCGCGCCAGCCACAGGCCGGCGTCGTCAAGCTTGACGATGCCGGCCACCAGCCCATACACGCCGGCCGTCATCACGAGGGCGATGGCGGCCAGCGCCAGCACTTGCTGGCCGAACGGCGCGCCGGCCACCGTGCCCAGGGCAATGACGATGATTTCGGCCGACAGGATGAAGTCGGTGCGGATGGCGCCGCGAATCTTGTCGCGTTCGAGCGCCACCAGGTCGACCGTCTCGTCGGCCACGGCGGCTGCCAGGCTGGCATGCTCGTCCTCGCGTTCCGACTGCGGATGCAGGAATCCGTGGGCCAGCTTTCCCACCCCTTCGAAGCACAGGTAGGCGCCGCCGGCCATCAGCAGCGGCGTGATGGCCACGGGCAACAGCGCGCTGATCGCCAGCGCGGCCGGCACCAGGATGGCCTTGTTCTTGAGCGAACCGACGGCCACCGCCCATACCACGGGCAATTCGCGCTCGGCCTGGACGCCGGACACTTGCTGGGCGTTCAGCGCCAGGTCGTCGCCGAGCACACCGGCTGTTTTCTTGGCGGCCACCTTGCTCATGAGGGCGACGTCGTCGAGGATCGCGGCAATGTCGTCGATCAGGGCTAACAGGCTGCTGGCGGCCATTGATTGCACTCCATCTGCGGAAAATGAGCAGTTTAACCGAGCAGGTATGCATTACAGGCCGGGTTTTTGCAGTTCAGTCCCTCATTTCTGCATCTCGTCGCTTGGAGGCGGAGAAAGCCCGGCCACCTCCGTATAGTGAGAATCATCCCTTCTGCGCTACGGCAGTCGGGCAGAACCTGACAATCGACAATGAAACGACTGATTCCCCTGTACGCCGCCTTGTTGCTGGCGTCCAGCCCCGCTTTTGCCAGTTTCCAGGCGCACCGTCTCGGTGCGCCTGAGACTGTCAAGCTCGACGGCAAGCTCGACGAAGCCTGGTGGCAGGCCGCGGCGCCGCACGAGGTCGCGTTCGAGAATCAGCCCGACGACAAGGCCGCGGCCCGCGTGCGCACCGAAGTGCGCCTGGCCTACGACAGCCGCTACCTGTATGTGGGCGTGAAAGCCTACGATCCGAATCCCGAACAGATCCGCGCCCCCTTCGGGCGGCGCGACAAGATCAGCGGCGACCAGGATTTCATCGGCCTGTTCCTCGACCCGACCGGCGCCAGGAAGGCGGCCCAGATCATCTATTTCAATCCGCGCGGCGCCTTCACCGACGGCGTATTCTCGGATACCAATGGCGACGACGGCGCGCCCGACTTCGATTTCGACATCGCCACGGCACGCTTTGACGGCGGCTGGAGTGCCGAAGTGCGCATCCCGTTTTCCTCGCTGCCCTATGTGGCCGGCCAGGCCACGCCGTGGAATTTGCTGGTGATGCGCAATATGACGCGCGATACGCGCTACAAGATGTTTTCTGGCCTGGTGACGCGTTCGTCGAGCTGCCTGCTGTGCGCGGCCGAGCCGATTGAAGGCATGAGCGAGTTGCCGACCGGCCTGAACTGGACGGCGACACCGCAGATCGTCATGCACCGTTCGCGCGAAGACGTGGCCGGCCAGCCGCGCCGCAGCAGCAGCGGCCACGACCTGTCGCTCGACGTCAAGGTGCGCCCGAATTCCTCGACCACGATCGACGCGACCATCAATCCCGATTTCTCGCAGGTCGAACTGGACGCGCCCCAGCTGTCGGGCAATACCCGTTTCGGCCTGTACGTACCGGAAAAGCGCCCCTTCTTCCTCGAAGGCAGCGACATGTTCAACACGCCGTTCCGCATCATCAGCACGCGGTCGATCACCGATCCGGGCTGGGGCGCGCGCTACACGCGCCGCGATGGCGCCAGCGACGTGACGGTCCTGACCACCCACGACGTCGGTGGCGGCCTGGTGATGCTGCCCAAGTCCTTCAACACCGATTTCGCGGCCCAGGACTTCGGCTCGCAGGCCACCGTGGCGCGCGCCATGGTGAAAATGGACAAATGGTCGATCGGGGCCGTCGGCACCGACCGCACCCTCGACGGCGGGCGCGGCTACAACCGCGTGCTCGGCAGCGACTTTGTCTGGCAGATCGGCGACAGCGAACGCATGCGCGGCCAGCTGCTCGGCTCCAGCACCACCGCCCAGCCGGGCACGGACGCCAGCCTGAAACTGGGCGCGCGCAGCAGCGGCAGCGCCGGCTTTGTCGACTACCTGCGCGAGAACGACAACTACGCCCTGTGGGGCGCGCTGGAAGGCATCAGCGATGGCTTCCGCGCCGACAACGGCTTCATTTCCCAGGCCGGCTACAAGCTGTGGGCGATCGAGACGACCAAGAAGCTCGGCAAGCAGGGCGTGATGAGCGAGATGAACCTGTATTTCCATGGCGAGCGCAAGTTCGACCGCAATGGCCAGGTCATCTACGACGATTTCACGCCCGGCATCTGGATGCGCGGGCCCTACGATTCGGAACTCAATGTGCGCATCCGCCCGCGCAACCGTTCGCGCGTCAAGGATGGTGGCGCGCTGTTCCAGACCCAGACCGTATGGGCGCGCATCGACGCGACGCCGTCGGCCTGGTTCGCGCGCATGTCGGCCGAGCTGGAGCTGGGCGACGAGGTCGATGTCGAAGGCGCGCGCCTTGGCAAGGGCGGCGTGACGAGCCTGTATGCGCGCCTGCGCCCGCTCGACCAGCTCGAATTCGAGCCCACCTATACCGCCACCTGGGTCGATGGCAAGGGCGGCGCGGCCGACGGCCAGCGGCTCTACACCGAACAGGCCGTGCAATTGAACGGCATCTACCATTTTGGGGCGCGCGACACGCTCAGGATGATCCTGCAGAAAGCGCGCACCAGCCGCAACCCGTCCTTGTACCTGACGCCGGTTGCAGCACGCAGCACCAGCGGCACCAGCTCGTTTGTCTACGGCCACACGGCCGGACTGGGGACCGCTGCTTATGTCGGACTGACCTTGTCCGACGGCGACACGCCGGGTGTGGAACCGAAGCGTCGCCAGAACGAGTTGTTCGTCAAATTGTCGTGGCAAATCTGAACCAGTCCTTAACGAGGTGAACTCATGAATACCATCTACCCATCGGCTACCCCTTCTTCCGTGCGCAGCGCCCGTCCGCCAAAGCGCAAGACGCGCATCACGATCTACCTCGACGACGAGGTGCTCGAGCAGTTCCGTTCGCTCTCCGAACAGTGCGGCAAGGGCTACCAGACCCTGATCAACGCGGCCCTGCGCGCGCGCCTGGCACCGTCGCAGCCGGAGCCGGCCCTGGCCGATTGAAGCAAATTCGCACAGTTCGCCTGTGCATGCGGATGCATTTCTTGTGCCCAAAACCGTCGCGGTCCAGTCACAGCGGGCCTTACTTTGCGCTCGCAGCATGAGAAATTATTACACTCAGCAAGATTTATGCTAATCTTCCCGCTCTTTTAACCCCGGAGGATTGTATGAAAAAAGGCGAACTGATTGCAGAATTTGCGAAGCGTACCGAAATGTCGGGCGCAGCCGCTAACGGTGCAGTGAACACCCTCATCGAAATCATCACCGAGCGCCTGAAAAAAGGCGACACGGTGGGCATCACCGGTTTCGGCACGTTCTCGGTCGCCAAGCGCGCCGCACGTAAAGGCCGTAACCCATCGACCGGCGCAGCGATCAAGATTGCCGCATCGAAGTCGCCGAAGTTCTCGGCTGGCGCGACGCTCAAAGCAGCGGTCAACCCAAAGAAGAAGTAAGACCTTCCGCGCGCGACGGGGAGCGGCAGGCGGCATGCTGCCGCCGCTTCCGGCGCCGCGCCCCCCGCTGCGCCCTTCCCGCATCCCCCCTTTTCCCGCATGAGCTTCTCCACCTGGATCGCCTTCGTCGTTGCCGCGACCCTGATCGCCCTCTCGCCTGGCGCCGGGGTGGTGCTGGCCATGTCGCATGGCCTCGCTTACGGCGTGCGCAAGGCCAGCGCCACGGTGCTGGGCATGCAAGCGGGCCTGATGTGCGTGCTGTTCGTCGCCGGCGCCGGCGTCGGTTCGATCCTGCTGGCGTCGGCCTGGGCCTTCGCCCTTGTCAAGACGGCCGGCGCACTGTACCTGGTCTACCTGGGCATCAGCCAGTGGCGCGCCAAGGCCGGCCCGATGGCCGGTGCCGCCAGCACCCTGGCGATCGAAGCGCCCAGCCTGCGCCAGCGCTTGCTGACAGGCTTCCTGACCAATGCGACCAACCCGAAAGGGATCCTGTTCATGGTGGCCGTGCTGCCCCAGTTCATCGCCCACGAGGCGCCGCTGCTGCCGCAATTGGCCATCCTGGCCGCCACCATGTTCTGCATCGACGCGAGCGTCATGCACGCCTACGCCCTGCTGGCGTCCTCGATGCAGCACCTGTTGCGCGATGCCCGTTCGGTGCGCCGCCTGAACCGCTTCTTCGGCGCCATGCTGGTGGGCCTGGGCGGCACCCTGTTTTTCGTCAAACGCGGCGCCGCGGCCGTATAATTTTGTTCTAAATGAAACGCTTTGTAACGCGTGTAGTCCGCCTGTCTTGACAGGCGTTCTAATGGAACACGTCCCGCCGTTTTCCACCAGGAGTTGCCATGCCTATCCGCTTCCCCCAGGCCGCCGCGCTGCTCGCGCTGGCCCTGTTTTCCACGCTCGCCCAGGCGGACAATGATGCGCCCAGCCGCGCCGGGCGCGTCTCCCTGGTGCAAGGCAATGTGAGCGTCAGTGCCGACGTCGGCTACCAGGCCGAGGCGGCGCTGCTCAACCTGCCCGTCACCTCGCACAACCAGTTCACCACGGCGCGCGATGCGCGCACGGAATTCCACGTCGGCTCGACCGCCGTGCGCCTCGATGCCGATTCCTCGCTCGAAGTGACCCAGCTCGACGACGAGAACCTGATCATGCGCCTGAACTACGGCAGCGTGAGCGTGCGCGTGCGCAATGCCGACAACCTGCGCGGCTTCGAACTGGACACGCAGCAAGGCCGGGTGCGCCTGCAGGAGCCGGGGCGCGTGCGCATCGATGCCGAGCGCATGCCCGATACCAGCACCGTGAGCGTGTTCGACGGAGCGGCCGTGGTCGACGCCGGCGGCGCCACCCTGACCGTGCGCGCTGGCAAGCGCGTCGAAGTGCATAACGACGATGTGCATACAGGACTGGCGGCGCGCGACAGCTTCGACGAATGGGTGACGCAGCGCGACCAGTACGACCAGCGCGCCACCTCGGCCCGCTACGTGCCGCAGGAAATGACGGGCTACGAAGAACTCGAACAGAACGGCTACTGGCGCGAGAGCGCCGAATACGGCGCCATCTGGATGCCACGCAACGTGCCAGTCGACTGGGCGCCTTACCGCGACGGCCGCTGGACCTGGGTCTCGCCCTGGGGCTGGACCTGGGTTGATAATGCACCCTGGGGCTATGCGCCCTTCCACTATGGGCGCTGGGTCGTGATCGAGCGCCATTGGTACTGGGCGCCCGGCCGCTACGTGGGCCGCCCCGTGTGGGCGCCGGCCCTGGTGGGCTGGGTGGGCGGGAATAACTGGCAAGTGAGTTTTTCGAGCGGCGGCATCAGCCGCGCCGCGCCGGCGCAGGGCTGGTACCCGCTGCGTCCCCATGAAGCCTATGTGCCGACTTATCGCGTGTCCAACGACCACCTGCGCCAGATCAACCTGCATGCGCGCGAAGAGCGCCGGCACGAGCATGAGCACGAGCGCGACTGGCGCCGTGAAGGCTTGACTGTCGTGCCGCACGAGCAGTTCACCCACCGCGGCCTGGTCGAAGTGCGCAACGCGCCGCGCCCGGCAGCCGGACCCCTGGTGATGAACAGCGTGCAGCCGGTGGCCCCGCCCACGCCGCAGGCCCCGCCAGCAGGGCGTGGCAACGAGCCAAGGCGCGAGCGCGATGAGCGCTACCATGGTGGCCGTCCCGAGCGCCAAGCGGTCCAGGCTAGCGCCCCGGCAGTGACGGCCGCGCCGCCAGCGGTGGTCGCTGCGCCGACCGTGGCAACGACGCCGCCGCCGCGCCAGCCGGCCGAAGAAGCGCGCCACCAGCGCCGTCCGGAACCGGCCAGCGCCGCCGGTGTGTCGACGCCGGTGCAGGCGCGTGCCATCCCCGACGAGCCGCGCCAAGCGCGCCGCGCGGCGCCCGAAGCCCCGCCACCAGCGGCGGCTGCGCCGGTCCAGCCGCCGCCGCCGCCAAGTCCTGCGCATATGCCGGTGCACGAAGCGGCCCGCGAAGGCGCGCGTGAAGCGGCCCGGTCGACGCCCGCGCCCGTACGCGAAGTCCCGCGCGCCGCGCCGCGCGAAGCGGCCGCCCCGGCACCGGCAGCGCGCGCCAGTGCCGAAGCGCAGAAGGAATCACGCGGCCGCAAGGACGACGAACGCAAGGAAGAGAAGCACTGAGTGTGCAGTTTGTCCCGCCAATTCGGGCAAAACCGGGCCGGTTCGTACGTCCTGTCGCAAACTGGTGGATACTGGGGGCCCGGCCCGCTACAGTGCCATCACTCCCAGTAGTGATGGCCTGAAGCCGGTTGGGTAGTACGGGGCGGCATCCCCGCCATACCGGCTTCTCCGAATTCCCCGTTTGTCCCAATGCGTTCCTTACCATAGGAATCGTACTTCCGGCCAGCTACCAGCTGGCCATTTTTTTGCCTTGGGGTCAAACCCGGCAACTTCGGGGTCACATCTGACATTCGGACACGGGCCCAGCTGT
>JAZJYP010000288.1:0-32328 GCA_040390345.1 Pseudomonadota bacterium
CTACTGGAGCGTCAAAAAATGACCGAGATGAATTACGCAGAAATCGAACGCGCGGCCGAACGTATCAAGGGTGTGGCCCACCGCACGCCCGTGCTCACTTCGCGCACCGCCGACGCCGCCACCGGCGCGCAGCTGTTTTTCAAGTGCGAGAACTTCCAGCGCATGGGCGCCTTCAAGTTCCGCGGCGCCTACAACGCCATCGCCAAATTCAGCGACGAGCAGCGCCGCGCCGGCGTGCTCACCTACTCCTCGGGCAACCACGCCCAGGCCATCGCCCTCTCGGCCAGCCTGGTGGGCATACGCTCGGCCATCATCATGCCGCACGACGCGCCCGCACTGAAGGTACAGGCCACGCGCGGCTACGGCGGTGAAGTCATCACCTACGACCGCTACAAGGAAGACCGCGAGGAGATCGGGCGCCGCCTCGCCAAAGAGCGCGGCATGACCTTGATTCCCCCCTACGACCATCCGGACGTCATCTGCGGCCAGGGCACGGCGACCAAGGAACTGATGGAACAAGCGGGCCCGCTCGACGTGCTGCTGGTGTGCCTGGGCGGCGGCGGCCTGCTGGCCGGTTCGGCCATCGCGGCCAAGGCCCTCAACCCGCACTGCCGCGTCATCGGCGTGGAGCCCGAACTGGGCAACGACGCCCAGCAGTCCTTGCGCCGCGGCGAGATCGTCCACATTCCCGTGCCCGACACGATTGCCGACGGCGCCAAGGTCACCCACATCGGCGAACACAATTTTGCCGTCATCCGCAAGCTGGTCGACGATATCGTCACCGTGCCGGACGCGCAGCTCATCTCGACGATGAAGTTCTTCGCCGAGCGCATGAAGATGGTGGTCGAACCCACCGGCTGCCTGGCTGCCGCGGCGGCACTCAATGGCGCCGTCGACATCGCCGGCAAGCGTGTCGGCATCCTCATCAGCGGCGGCAACGTCGACCTGTCCGCCTTTGCCAGGTTCATCGCATGAAACTGATCCAGTCCCCAGACCTGCCCACGCCAGCCGGGCACTATTCGCAGGCGGTCGCTGCCAACGGCCTGGTCTTCCTGTCCGGGATCTTGCCCACACCGGGCCTGGTCGACCCGCTCGACTTCGAGGCCCAGTGCGTGTCCGTCTTCGAACAGGCCGACAAGGTCCTGCGCGCCGCCGGCTGCGGTTTTGGCGACGTCGTCCAGTGCACGGTCTACCTGGTGGGCGTGGAGAAGTGGGCCGCATTCAACGCCGTCTACGCGCGCGTCTTCGGCGAGCACAAGCCGGCGCGTGCCGTGGTGCCGGTACCGGAACTGCATTTCGGCTTCAGCCTCGAAGTGCAGATCATCGCCTCCTCAGGGCCGGCGGTCTAGCTCAGGATAGTGGCGGAAGATGCCGTCCTCGCAGAAGGGGATGCGCCGTTTCGAGGCCAGGTAGCGCGCGATATTCGGGCGCGCCGCCACCACATCATGCAGCGCCACCAGGCCGGGAAACTGCACCTCGATGGACGGCATCGCTTTCGGAAAGGCGTAGCGCAACCCCTCGATCACCTGGAACAGCGACAGGTCCACATACGACAGGCGCGCGCCGGTCATGAACTTGCCGCGCCTTGCCCCTTCAAAGTAAGCCAGGTATTTCGGCACGCGCCGCGCCAGCAGGTCGCGCGTGCGCGCACGTGCCGGCGCCTTCTGCTGTTCGTAATACAGGTTGGTCGAAATCGGATGGTGGGCGTCGTGCACTTCCGCCACCAGGTCCGTCACCGTCAATTGCAGCTGGTGCGCGAAGAGGCGGCCAGCTTCCGCGCGCGGCGCCAGTCCAAGGCGCGGTCCCAGGAACAGCAGGATATTGGCCACCTGCCCCACCCACAGTTCTCCCGCGCGCAGGAAGGGCGGCGCGAAGGCGGGCCGCTGCGCCTCGAGCACCTTCTGCATTGCCGCCACACCGCCCTTGCGGCGCCCCACGTCGACGTAATCGGCAGCGCCTTCCTCCAGCGCCAGCCGCACGAATTCGCCGCGTCCCTGGATGCCGGGCCAGTAGTAAAGTTCATAGCGCATCATGCCCTCCAATTGCCTAAAAATCCGTGCTAGTCTTGCGGTTCACCGAACATTGCGAGGTCAACATGCTCAAAAAAATAGCCTATATCATCGTCGCCATTGTCGTCATTGTTCTCGGCATGGCAGCGCTGCAGCCAAGCGCCTTCTCCGTTTCGCGTTCGATCACCATCAAGGCCCCGCCCGAAAAAATCGTTCCCCTGGTCAGCGACTTCCATCAGTGGGCCAGCTGGTCACCCTGGGAGCACCTCGATCCGGCGATGGTGCGCACCTTCAGCGGCGCGCCCAGCGGCAAGGGCGCCGTCTACGGCTGGAACGGCAATAGCGCGGTAGGCGAAGGGCGCATGGAAATCCTTGACGTGAACGGGAACGCCAGCGTCGACATCAAGCTCGATTTTCTGCGTCCGATGGAAGGCCACAACGACTGCCTGTTCACCTTCGAACCGAAGGGCGGCATGACAACCGTGAAATGGACAATGACCGGCCCCGTGCCCTTCATGTCCAAGATCATGACCGTTTTCGTGACCCTCGACCGCATGATTGGCCCGGACTTCGAAAAAGGCCTGAATCAGATGAAGGCTGTCGCCGAAAAGTAGGGTGGGCACATGTGCCCACGCATCAGCGCAAATCCGTCAGTAAAGCCACCAGGGTTTCCTGCGGCAGCTCCTCGACATGGGCGGGATAGTTGGGATGGTCGCAGCCGACCATCATCTGCGCCCCGCCCAGCAAGGCCGCCTTCATCGGCGGCGTCAGTTCAAAGCGCACGAAATGCACAGCCGAGGTTTTTTCCTCGTTTTCGCGGTCGAGGTCTTCGTCGGCGATCGCATACACGCGCCCCTGTCCCTCCACTTCGATGAAGAGCCGGTCCTCGATGCCGATCAGCTTGCGCAGCGCTGCGCGCCGTTCGGCCTCGTTCTTGTACTCGATCAGCATGGTGGCCTTGAAGTTGCTGCCTTCCGGGCACAAAGCGTTATAGACATCGAGTTCGGCCTGGATGCCCTCTTCCTCGAAGATTTTTTCGATGCGCAGCATCTCCTGCACCTGGTAGCGCAGCGTTATCTCGTCTTCAAACAGCAGCGTCACATGGTTGCCCAGCGCGACCTGGCGCCGCTTCTTGTGTTCGATGACCTCGGCCCGCATGGCCGGACGCGCCTTGGCGTAGGCTTCCAGCGTCAATAAACTATCCCTGCTTATCATGGGCGATCCTTAAATGTCATAGGCCTTGCGCAGCAGCGTCATGGGATGCGCCAGCTGCGCCTTTTTCAGTCCCGCCTCTTCCATGCCCTGCTCGATATGGTGGCCCGCCAGTTGGCAGTCCGAGGCGATATAGTCCGGTTCATTGTTGGCCATCGCCTTGAAGACGGGCTTACCAATCTTCATGGCCGTGGCATGGAATTCCTTTTTCACGCCGAAGGTGCCGGCATGGCCGGAGCAGCGTTCGACGATGTGCAGCTTGGTGTCCGGGACCATCTGCAGCATGTCGGCCGTCTTCTTGCCGACGTTTTGCACGCGCGTGTGGCAAGGCACGTGGTAGGACACCTGCCCCAGCGCCTGCTTGAAGTCGGTCTTGAGCAGGCCATCGCGGCGCCGCGCGACAAAGTATTCAAAGGGGTCGAACATGGCGCCTTTGACCAGCTGGGTGTCGGCGCAGTCGGGGAACATCAGCGGCAGCTCCTGCTTGAACATCAGCGTGCAGGACGGCACCGGCGTGACGATGGCGTAGCCTTCGCGCGCCAGCCTGGCCAGCTGCGGGATATTGATGTTCTTCTTTTCCTCCACGCCCACCAGGTCGCCCTGTTCCAGCTTGGGCATGCCGCAGCAAGCTTCCTTTTGCACCAGCACGTAGGGAATCTCGTTGTGGTCGAGGATGGCCAGCAAGTCGTGGCCGATGCCAGGCTCGTTGTAGTTGACGTAGCAGGTCGAGAACACGGCGACCTTGCCGGGCGTGGACGCGCCGTCGATGACAGGATAAGCCTTCGACAGGGCCGCGCCGGGGCGGAACTTCTTGGCCGCCATCGACGGCAGCCAGGCGGTCTTGTCCACCCCCAGTGTTTTCTCCATCAGCGAGCGCGCCACCTTGGTGCGGTTGACGGCGTTGACCGTCTGCGTCACCACCGGGATGCCGGCCAGCTTGCCCAGGCCATCGGTATTGGAGAGGAATTTGTCGCGCCGCGGCACGTCGCCATTCCTGAACTTGAGCGCTTTGGCGCGCAGCATCAGGTGCGGGAAGTCCAGGTTCCACGGATGCGGCGGCGTGTACGGACACTTGGTCATGTAGCAGATGTCGCACAGGTAGCACTGGTCGACGACCTTCCAGTAGTCCTTCTTGTCGACGCCATCGACCTCCATCGTCTTGGAGTTGTCGACCAGGTCGAACAGAGTCGGGAAGGAGCCGCACAGGGACACGCAGCGGCGGCAGCCATGGCAGATATCGAAGACGCGCTCAAGTTCCTTGTTGAGCGAATCGGGATCGTAGAAGTCCTCGTTTTTCCAGTCGAGCGGGTGCCGTGTCGGCGCCTGAAGGTTGCCCTCGGTGGCCATGTTTGTCCCTTTGCGCGTGTGGAGCGTGTGGGCTCATGGGCCCACCCTACGATGCGCCAATGCGCGTAGGGTGGGCACATGTGCCCACGCGACTGAATGCTCAGTCGACCAGTTCGGCCAAGGCCTTGGAATAGCGGTTCGCGTGCGAACGCTCCGCCTTGGCCAGGGTTTCGAACCAGTCCGCGATTTCGTCAAAACCTTCGTCGCGCGCTTCGCGGGCCATGCCCGGATACATATCGGTGTATTCGTGCGTCTCGCCGGCGACGGCGGCGGCCAGGTTCAGGCGCGAACTGCCGATCGGCAGGCCGGTGGCAGGGTCGCCCACCGCTTCAAGGTATTCGAGGTGGCCATGGGCGTGGCCGGTTTCGCCTTCCGCCGTCGAGCGGAACAGTGCAGCAATATCGTTCTGGCCTTCGATGTCGGCCTTGTTTGCAAAATACAGGTAGCGGCGGTTCGCCTGCGATTCGCCGGCGAAGGCGGCTTTCAGGTTTGCTTCGGTTTTGGAGCCTTTGAGGGTGGTCATGCGTCTCTCCCAATGAGTGAAATCAAACAGGAAAACGAAGTGAAAGGTGGCGCAGCGGCCGCAATTTCGCAACCCATTCTCCCCGTGCGCTAGCAAATTCACAAGTTGGATTTGTTAATAAGTTTGATAGCTGGCGCATATCGGCCACAAATGCTGGCCAAGTTTTTCGCTATTGCGCACTTTGGGCGATAATCGATGTTATTTACCCAACCAAAGCGGGAGCGCCAGTGCTGAATTTCGACTATTACAATCCCACCCAGGTCCTGTTCGGCCAGGGCCAGATCGCCGCCATGACGCCCTTGCTACCGGACGGCGCGCGCGTGCTGATGCTCTACGGCGGCGGCAGCATCAAGCAAAACGGCGTCTACGACGAAGCCAGGGCGGCCCTGTCTGGCCACACCGTGTTCGAATTTGCCGGCATCGAGCCCAATCCGACCTACGAAAACCTGATGCAGGCGGTGGAACTGGTCAAGCGCGAGAAGATCGACTTCCTGCTCGCCGTGGGCGGCGGCTCCGTCATCGACGGCACCAAATTCGTCGCCGCGGCTGCCGTATTCGACGGCGAACCCTGGGCCATCCTGGAAAAATATGGCAATAACGTCACTGCCGCCCTGCCCTTCGGCGCCATCCTGACCTTACCGGCAACGGGCTCGGAAATGAACTCGGCCAGTGTCGTCACGCGCCGTGCCACGCTGGAAAAGCGCTCCTTCATGAGCCGCAAGGTCTTCCCCAAGTTCGCCGTGCTCGATCCGTCCAAGACGACGACCCTGCCGGCGCGCCAGGTGGGCAATGGCGTCGTCGATGCCTTCGCCCACGTGATGGAGCAGTACATGACCTACCCGGTCGGCGCCAAGGTGCAGGACCGCTTTGCCGAAGGGCTGCTGCTGACCCTCATCGAAGAAGGCCCGCAGGCGCTGTCGCACCCGGACGACGTTGAAGTGCGCGCCAACGTGATGTGGTGCGCGACCCTGGCCCTGAATGGCCTGATCGGCGCCGGTGTGCCGCACGACTGGGCCACACATATGGTCGGCCACGAACTGACGGCCCTCTACAATCTCGACCATGCGCAAACGCTGGCCGTGGTCATGCCATCCATGCTGCGCGTGCGCAAGGAAGCCAAGCGCGCCAAGCTGCTGCAGTTCGCCGAACGCGTCTGGGGCCTGACCAAAGGCGACGAAGACACCCGCATCGAAGCGGCCATCTCCAGCATGGAAGCCTTCTTCGAATCGATGGGCGTGAAGACCCGCCTGGCCGACTATGGCCTTGGCCAGCCGGCCGTGGACGCGATCGTCGGCGCGCTTGAAGCACACCGCATGACCAAACTGGGCGAACGGCGCGACGTATCGCTGGAGGTATCGCGCAAAGTGCTGGAAATGGCCCTGTAAATCACACTCTTACCATTGCGAGGACACCATGCATCACTCCCGCCTATGTGCGGTACTGATAGACTGCCACAGCGCCGATATCGACGAAGCTGCCAACTTCTGGGCCCAGGCGTTGGGCCGCCCGGTCGACGCTGGCCATCCAGGCACGCGCGGCGATTACGTCATGCTCGAGACGCCGCCGGATGAACCGATTGTGCAGATCCAGCGCGTGGAGCATGAAAGCCGGGTACACATCGACATCGAGACCGATGACATCCCCGCCGAGGTGGCGCGCCTGGAGGCATTGGGCGCGCAGGTCGTCAAGCGACTGGAGCGCTGGGTGGTCATGCAAGCGCCAACCGGACAGCGATTTTGCGTGGTGCGCGTACAGCGTCCCGGCTTTCCCAAAAACGCCAACCAGTGGGCGTAGGCATATCGTTAGCGCGAAGATGAAAAAGCCATGTGATAGAATGCGGCTTCGCTAGGGGTCCTGGAACGCGTTTCCGGGTGAGAGATACCCTCCGTACCTGATCTGGATAATGCCAGCGAAGGAAAGCGCAAAGCCCAAATCCCTTTGTTTGCTCCCGCTGGCTCTAACACGAGCAAACCATGTCTACACCAATCCTGAAGCACACTGCCTTCGCGCTGTCGATGGCTGCCGCCTGTTCCGCATTCGCCCAGCAAAGTATGCCCGAAGTGATCGTCTCCGGCGCCAAGACCAATGGCGAACGCGCCTCGATCGGCGGCTTTGGCGACGCGCCCCTGCTGCTCACGCCCGCCTCGATCACCGCCATCACGCGCAACCAGCTCGACGACCTGGGCATCCGCAATACCAGCGCCGCCCTCAAGCTCGACGCCTCGGTGAGCGACTCCTACAACGCGGTGGGCTACTCGGAACAGTTTTCGATCCGCGGCTTCAACCTGGATAACGCGACGAGCTACCGCAAGGACGGCTTCGCGATTCCCGGCGACGCCCAGATCCCGCTGGAGAACAAGGAACGCATCGAAGTGCTCAAGGGCCTGGCCGGCTTGCAGGCCGGCGTGGCCGCACCGGGCGGCATCATCAACTACGTGACCAAGCGCCCGACCGCAACGCCGCTGCGCTCGGCCGTGTTTGAGGTCAGCGAACGTGGCACCATCTACACCGCCGCCGACCTGGGTGGCCGCTTCGACGACAAGCGCTTCGGCTACCGCATCAACGCCGCCGCCGAGCGGATCCGCTCTTACGTCAAGGGCGCCGATGGCAATCGCCAGTTCTTCTCCGGCGCCTTCGACTGGCAGATCACGCCCCAGGCCCTGCTGCAGCTGGACATGGACTACCAGCACAAGGCCCAGGTCACGGTGCCGGGCTACCAGTTGCTCGACAACTTGACCTTGCCGACCAATATTTCGGCCGACACGCTGCTCAATGCCCAGCCCTGGACCAAGCCGGTGGACACGCGCTCGTCGAATATCGGCCTGCGTTTCGAGTACCAGATCGATGCGCAGTGGCGCGCCACCGTCGCCGCCAACAAGCACCACTTCATGCGTGACGACTACACCGCCTTCCCTTACGGCTGCGGCTCGGCCAACCTGTATCCGGGTTACTGCGCCAATGGCGACTACGACGTCTACGACTACCAGAGCGTGGGCGAATCGAAGTCGCCCTTCAGCGCCCAGGCCCAGTTGCAGGGCAAGGTCGGCGCGCACGAACTCACGTTTGGCACCTCGCTCTACCTGCGCCACGACCGTTTTGGCGACTATGTCTATGACTACGCTGGCACGAGCAACATCTACCACAACGTGTTCGTGCCACCGGCGCCGCCATCGCGCACGACCGGCCCGGTCACCGAGCGCGTCTTCGAACATGAAAACGCGGCCTTCGTGCAGGACATCGTCACGCTGTCCAACGACCTGAAAATCCACGCCGGCGCGCGCTACGTCCAGGTCCACCGCAACAACTACGGCGAGCACCACTTCGCCCTGCCCAACCTGGCCCTGGTGTTCACGCCAGCACGCGACTGGACCGTCTATGCTTCGCTGGCCCACGGCCTGGAACATGGCGGCGTGGCACCGCTCTTGACGACCAATGAAAACACGGCGCTCGAGCCGAGCCGCTCGAAGCAGTTCGAGTTCGGCAGCAAGGCCGTGCTGGGTGATTCGACCGTCTCGGCGGCGATCTTCCAGATCCGCAAAGGCCTCGAATACACCGACGCCCACAACACCTTTGTGCGCAATGGCGAAGAAACGCACCGCGGCCTGGAGCTGTCCGCCCAGGGCAAGGCCATGCCGAACCTGGCCTACAACGTCTCGCTGCTGGCCCTGAACACGCGCCAGCAAGGCACCGGCCAGGCCGGCATCGACGGCAAGCGCGTCACCGACGTCCCAGCCTTCCGCTCGACCGCCGCACTCGAATATGCACTGCCGCAGGTGCCGGGCCTCAAGCTCAACGGCACCTGGCAGTATTCGGGCAAGAAGGCCTTCGACGTCGAGAACAAGACGATGGTGCCGGACTACCACCTGTTCAACTTCGGCGCCGCCTACGCGATACCGCATGTGACGCTGCGCGCTTTCGTCGACAACGCCTTCAACAAGTTCTACTGGCGCGATGTGACGCCGGCACTGGGCGGCTACCTGCTGCCAGGCGCTTCGCGTACCTTCAAGCTGTCGGCCCAGCTTGATTTTTGACGGGGCTTGATCCACACTGGCGACGCACCAACTCTCACGGGTCGCCATGAACCACGTCTTCCGGCCACACGGCATGTTCGACTGCAGGGTCGATGGTCGCCTCATTTATTCGGAGGTGACCGGCCCGTGGAACAAGGAATTGGTGACGGCCTGGGTCACCCAGGTCGCACCGTTGGCCTTCGAACAGGCCAGGACGGGGCCGCATGTGGGCATCGCCATCATCCATGACACGCTGCTGTGCACACCTGATGCACTGGAAGAATTGCGCAGGGCCGTTCGTTACAGCGTGACCAAGCTCGGATGCATCGGGCACCTCGTGGTGGCCGGTCCCGACGTGACGGCGCGCGACTTGATCGAGCCGCTGTTCCGGAACCTGTATGAGGGGCTGTGCGGGCATGGCTTCTTCGACACCGTTGAAGAAGCCACCGCCTACGGCCACGCGCTACTGCGTGAACGCGGATTCTAGAAGACGTACTGCAGGCGCAACGCCACACTCTTGGCCGTATGCGCCGAATTGGTGCCGATCAGGTAGGCCGCTTCGTACTTGATTTCGTGGCCCTGGCCGGCGCCGATGGCGCCAAATACGGCGGGGCCGGCACGGAAGGAACGCTCATTGCTCGGGTCCCAGTGATTCCATTCGCCGACTTCGCCAAAACCCTGGATGCCGAATTCCAGTTCGTGCTTCCAGCGGTACTTCACCTGCCACTGATACGCCAGTTCCATCTCGGTCGGCGCCGCCACTTTGTAGTCACGCGAGAAGAACAGGTTCAGGTTGAACTGGGTGCGGCCGATTTCGGTCTGCAGCACGGGGCCGAACTCGAAGTTCACGCCACGCGCGGTGTTCTTGTTGTAGAAGTAGTTGGTGTGGAAGGCCACATCGATCGGATACTGGCCCTGGGTCAGCATGAAATCGTTCTGCCATTCATAGCCCACCAGGCGCGCGGGGCCGGGGCTGAATTTGAACCAGGCGGCAGTCACTTCGGTGTACCAGCGCGAATTGACGTTGTAGCTCACGCCAAGTTCAGGTTCGCTGCGCGGCGGCTGGCCAGTTGGCTTGGCATTCCAGTATTTGAAATCGATCGTCGCCTGCCCTTCAATCGGGTAGGGCGAGACGAGATAATAGCCCGTTTCGGCAAACGCGCATTGCTGTCCCGCGATCACCAGGCCTGCAAGTACGAGGATTTTTTTCATACGCTGATTTTATGCCGGTTGCGAGGACTTAAGCAATATTTCAACTTGACTAATGCGTTCGGCCAGGCTGCCAGTCAGCAGGTGGTAGCCAATGCCGCGCCGCGCCAGTTCCGCCAGCAGCTGTTCGTGGATATGCTGGCGCACCGCTTCGGATTCGCGCTGCAGGCCATCCTGCTCCCACGGGCTCTCTGGCGCCGCCACCAGGGTAAGCGCATAGGCGTGCGGCTTGGCCAGGCGCGCCACTTCAGGGTCGATACGGTGCCAGTAGAACTGGCTGTAGAGGGCCGTCATCAGGGGCGTCGTGTCGCAAAAAAGATACGCGTTGGCGCCGGCGGCGGCTTCCTGCTCGCGTTCGAGCTGGATGCGGGCGATCTCGCGCTGGTCGTCCTCGAACGGCACGCGGGCACAGGTGTCGACAAATTCGCGCAGGTATTCGGGCACCCAGGCAGTGTCAAAGCGCTCGGCCAGCGCGGCGGCCAGGGTCGATTTGCCGGACGATTCCGCGCCCAGGATGGCGATGCGCTTCACAGGGCGCGGCGCCAGGTGCGCAGGCCGAGGATGGCCAGCACCACGTAGATGGCGTACAGGATGGCGGTCAGCTTGAGGTCCTTGTACAGGTACAGGCCCACATACAGCAGGTCGACGGCGATCCAGGTGTGCCAGTTTTCCAGCTTCTTGCGCGACAGGAGCAGTTGCCCAAGCAGGCTGCCCGCCGTGAGGAAGCCGTCCGCATGGGGCACGTCGGTATCGGTGTAATACTTGAGGAAGCCGGCCAGCACCACATAGCCGAACAGCCAGCCGCCCAGGGCGTAGCGCCAGCCGGGCAGCGTCAGGCGGCTCACGCCCAGGGCCTTGTGCCCTTCCCCGCCCAACTGCCACTGGTACCAGCCCCACACCGACACGGCGATGAAGACCAGCTGCAGCGCCATGTCGCCATACAGGCGCGCGTCGTAGAACACGAAACCGTAGGTGCCGGACGAGACGATCGCGAACAGCCAGGACCAGTGCGACTGGCGGATCGTCAGCCACACCGTGATCACGGCCAGCACGAACGACAACAGTTCGAGCGCGGTGGTGGTAAAGCCGAACAGGTGAATCATGTCATTCATCGCGGTGCTTCTTTCAGGACGATACGCGGCGCCAGGCCGGCGCGTGCGGCCAGCCGCACCAGCAGGTCGAGGCTGAAGTGGTCAGTCTTGCCATGCTTGATTTCGGAAATGCGCGCCTGGGTGGTGCCCAGTTCGGCCGCTGCAGCAGTCTGCGTCAGGCCGCAATGCTGCAGCCAGAAGTCGAGCGCGGTGGTGAGCTGGGTGCGGATGGTCAGTTCTTCGTCCATCGACGAATTATGCAAGATTTTGCATAACCGTACAAGGCAAAGTCACTACCAGGCGCCGCCCAGTGACTGGATCAGGGCCACCGCCGTGACCTGGCGATCGGCCTGCGCCTGCACCAGCGCGCGCCGCGCCGACAGTGCCGTCGCCTGCGCCGTCACCACCTCGGTGTAGCTGACCTGGCCGGCGCGATAGCGGTTCAGCATTTGCGTCTCGGCCTGGTCAGCCGCTTCCGACGCCTGGCGGCGCAACACCTGCTGCGCTTCGAGCGTGCGGGTGGCCACCAGCTGGTTTTCGACGTCGGCAAAAGCGCTCAGCACCGTCTGGCGATAATGCGCCACCGCTTGCTCGTGCCCTGCCTGCGCGCCCGCCACGCGTGCGCGCGTAGCGCCGGCGTCAAACAGGTTTAGCGCCACCGCTGCGCCGACCGACCACAGGGAATTGGAAGCGCGCAGCAGGCCCGCCGCCGTGCCTGCTGCCGTGCCATAAGCTGCCGACAGGTTCAGGCTGGGGAAGTAGGCAGCGCGCGCCACGCCGATTTGTTCGTTGGCGGCGGCAACGCGGCGCTCGGCGGCGGCAATATCCGGACGGCGCTGCAGCAGCGTCGAGGGCAGGCCCACCGGCACGGCCGGCACGTTCATCGTCCACGGCGCCTGGGCCAGGGTGAAGTCGGCCGGCGCTTTGCCGACGAGGACCGCGATCGCATGTTCGAGCTGGGCGCGCTGGCGCGCCAGCGACAAATCGTCCACCTGGGCGTTGGCCAGCTGGGTCTGCGCTTGCAGTACGTCCGACTTGGCGGCGATGCCCGCATCAAAGCGGTTCTGGGTGATTTGCAGCACCCGCTTGTAGCCTTCGATGGTGGTGGCCAGCAGCGCTTTTTGGGCATCCGCCTGGCGCAGCGCGAAGTAGTCCGCGGCCAGTTCTCCCTGCGCCGACAGGCGCGCCGCTGCCAGGTCCGCTTCGCTCGCCTGCGCGCCGGCCTGCGCGGCGTTCGCGCCTGCGCGCAGACGGCCCCAGATGTCCGGTTCCCAGCTGCCGCCAAGGTTCAGGCGGAAGCGGTTGTCGCTGCCCTTGCTGCGGTCGGCATTGGCAGTCAAGTCCAGTTGCGGGAACAGCGAGGCGCGCTGCTCCACCACGAGCGTGCGCGCCTGCGCGTAGGCGGCGGTGGCGGCGGCCACGTTCTGGTTCGATACCTCGACGCTGGCCACGAGGCCGCTGAGCACCGGGTCGTTAAACAGCGTCCACCAGGGGCCGCGTTCTTGCCCATCCGCAGGCACCGCCTGGACCCAGCCGGCGCCCTCCTTGAAGGCGGCAGGAACCAGAGTGGAGGGACGCTGGTAAGTGGGGCCAAGCGCGCAACCGCCAAGGCAGGCCGCGACGGCCAGGAGCAGGATTTTTTTCATGGTGTGCTGGTGTGAAGGCGGCTCAAACTGCTGTCGGACGGACTACGGCGGCGCAGTTTATCGAGCAGGATGTAGACCACCGGAGTGGTAAGGAGGGTCAGCAGCTGGCTCGCAATCAGCCCGCCGATGATGGCGATGCCAAGCGGCTGGCGCAGTTCCGAGCCTTCGCCGAAGCCGATCGCCAGCGGCAAGGCGCCCAGCGCCGCAGCCAGCGTTGTCATCAGGATCGGGCGGAAGCGCAGCAGGCAGGCTTCGCGCACGGCTTCCACGGGCGACAGTCCGCGCGAGCGCTCCGCCTCCAGTGCAAAGTCGATGATGAGGATGGCGTTTTTCTTGACGATGCCGATCAGGAGGAACACGCCGATCAGCGCGATGATCGACAACTCCATCTTGAACATCAACAGTGCCAGCACGGCGCCCACGCCGGCCGAGGGCAGCGTCGACAGCACGGTGATCGGATGCACCAGGCTTTCATACAGGATGCCCAGCACGATATAGATCACCACCAGCGCCGCCATGATCAGCAAGGGCTGCTGGCTATTGGTTTCCTGCGCCGCGCGCGCCGTGCCCTGGAAGCTGCCGCGCACATTATTGGGCAGGCCAATTTCCGCCTCGGCTGCCTTGACGGCCGCCTGCCCTTTCGACAGCGGCACGCCTTCGCTCAGGTTGAAGGAAATCGTCGTCGCCAGCTCGCCATCCTGGTGATTGACCGAGGTCGGCGTCGAACTTTCGGCAAACGAGGCGATGGCCGACAGCGGCACCATCGTGGTGGCCGTACCGGACAGGGCCTGGCCGCTGGACGGGTCGCGCGCCGCCATCAAGTTGGCCGCGCCCGTCGTTTTGGCGGGCACGTATACATCGCTGAGCGCCTCGGGGCTGCGGGCAAAGCGCGGCGCCACTTCCATGATCACGTGGTACTGGTTCAGTTCATCGTAGATCGTGGCCACCTGGCGCTGGCCGAAGCCGTTGTAGAGGGCGTTGTCGACATCGCGGGTGTTCAGGCCCAGGCGGGCAGCGCTGTCCTTGTCAATCTTGACGTAGGTTTCAACGCCGTTTTCGGCCTGGTCGGTGTCGACGTCGACCAGCCCTTCCTGGCGCTTCATCGCGTCGGCCAAGCGGCCGGCCCACAGTTTCAGGTCGGCGCGATTGTCGCTCTTGAGCGTGTACTGGTAGGTCGAATTGCTCTGGCGTCCCCCCATGCGCACATCCTGCACGGGATTGAGGAACAGGGCCACGCCAGTCACCTTGGCCAGTTGCGGACGCAGGCGGGCGATCACGGCCTGGCCACGTTCGGTGCGCTGCGAGGCCGGCTTGAGGTTGACGAACATGAAGCCACCGCCTGCGCGCGAGCCGCCCGTGAAGCCGACCACCGTTGCCACGGCAGGGTCGCGCTTGATGATGTCGACCAGCTGGCGCAGCTTGGACTGCATCGCCTGGAAGGAAATGCTTTGGTCGGCGCGGATGCCGCCATTGATCTGGCCCGTGTCCTGCTGCGGGAAGAAGCCCTTCGGCGCGGCGCTGAACAGGTAGACGTTCAGGCCGATCACGAACACCAGCACCGCCATCACCAGCCAGGCACTGGACAGGGCCCAGTCCAGCGAATGCCCGTACCAGCGCTGCACGCGCACAAACATCGGCGACGGTGTCTCGGCTTTCTGGCCCGGCTTGAGCAACCAGGCACACATCATCGGCGTGGTGGTCAGGGACAGCACCAGCGAAATGAGCACCGCCACCGACAAGGTGACGGCAAATTCGCGGAACAGGCGGCCCACCTGCCCGGCCATGAACAGCAGCGGGATGAATACCGCCACCAGCGACAGGCTGATCGACAGCACCGTGAAACCGACTTCGCGCGCGCCCAGCAGGGCCGCCTGGAAGCGCTCCATGCCGGCCTCGATATGGCGGCTGGTGTTTTCCAGCACCACGATGGCATCGTCGACGACGAAACCGGTAGCGACCGTAAGTGCCATCAGCGACAGGTTGTTCAGGCTAAAGCCCAGCATATACATGATGCCGAAGGTACCAAGCAGCGAGACGATGGTCGCTACCGCCGGCACCACGGTGGCGCGCACGCTGCGCAGGAACACGCTCACCACCAGCACTACCAGCAGGATTGAAATCATCAGCGTCACTTCGATCTCGTGCAGCGATGCGCGGATCGAGTTGGTGCTGTCGGAAGCGACTTCCAGCTTCACGTCCTGGGGCAGCTGTGCTTGCAGGGCCGGCAGCAGCGCGCGCACGCCATCAACCGTTTCGATCACGTTGGCGCCGGGCTGGCGCGTCACCAGCACGATCACCGCCGGTTCGCCATTGAACAGGCCCAGGGTATTGATGTTCTCGACACCGTCCTTGACCTCGGCCACGTCGTCGAGGCGGATGGCCGCACCATCGCGCCAGGCCACGACCAGGCTACGGTAGTCGGAGGCGCTGCGCCCGCCCTTGGCCCCGGCCGCCTGCGAGTAGATCTGCAGGCGCATGCCGCTGCCTTCGATCGCGCCCTTGGGGCGGTTCGGGTTGGTGGCCTGGATGGCGGCGCGCACGTCTTCGGTCGAGACGCCATAGCGGTTGAGCGCATACGGCAGCAATTCGACGCGCACCGCCGGCAGCGAGCCACCGCCGATTTCGACGTCGCCCACGCCGGCCACCTGGGCCAGCTTTTGCTGCACCAGGTTCGACACGGATTCGTAGATCTGCCCCGGCGAACGGGTTTTGGACGTCAGCGCCAGGATGATGATGGGCGCATCCGAGGGATTGGCCTTGCGGTAGGTCGGGTTGCTGCGCAGCGTGGCCGGCAAGTCAACCCGGGTTGCGTTGATGGCCGCCTGCACTTCGCGCGCGGCGGCGTCGATCTTGCGGTTCAGGTCGAACTGCAGGCTCACCCGGGTCGAGCCGCTGCCCGACGAGGAAGTCATTTCATTGACGCCGGCGATGACGCCCAGGCGCCGCTCCAGCGGCGTGGCCACGCTCGAGGACATCGTGTCCGGACTGGCGCCGGGCAGCGAGGCGCTGACTGAAATGGTCGGGTAGTCCACCTGCGGCAGCGGCGACACCGGCAGCACGAAAAAGGCCGCCACGCCGGCCAGCGCGATGCCGATCGTCAGCAGGACGGTCGCAATGGGCCGCCGGACAAAGGGCTCGGACAGGTTCATGCCAGCACCTCGCGGCGGCGCCGCGCCAGGCGGTCGAAGGCCAGGTAGATGACCGGCGTGGTAAACAGCGTGAGCATCTGGCTGACAATCAGTCCGCCGAAAATGGCCAGGCCCAGCGGTCTGCGCAGTTCGGCGCCCTCGCCCCAGCCCAGCATCAACGGCACGGCGGCAAACAGCGCGGCCAAGGTCGTCATCAGGATCGGGCGGAAGCGCAGCAGCGCCGCCTGGCGGATCGCGTCGTGCGGCGACTTGCCTTCATCGCGCTCGGCCTCGATGGCGAAGTCGATCATCATGATGGCGTTTTTCTTGACGATGCCAATCAGGAGAATGATGCCGATGATGCCGATCACGCCCAGGTCCTGGCCCGTGACCATCAAGGCGAGCAAGGCGCCCACACCGGCCGAGGGCAAAGTCGACAGGATCGTCAGCGGATGGATATAGCTTTCGTACAGCACGCCGAGCACGATGTAGACGCAAATGACGGCCGCCAGAATCAGCCACAGCTGGTTCGACAGGGAGGCCTGGTAGGCGCCGGCCGCGCCCAGGAAGGTCATCGTCACCGATGGCGGCAAGGCGATGTCTTTGGCGGCGGCGCGGATCGCGTCGACGCTGCCGCCCAGCGCCACGCCAGGCGTGGTATCGAATCCGATGGTGGTGGCCGGGTATTGCGCCACGTGGGTGATTTGCAGCGGCGCCGGCTGCTCGGTGATGCTGGCGATGGCCGACAGTGGGGTCGCCTTGCCCGACCCGGTGCGCAGCTGCAGGCGGCCCAGGGCCTCCACCGACATCGACGCGTCGCGCTGGGCTTCGAGGATGACGCGGTACTGGTTGGTCTCGGTGAAAATGGTCGAGACGATGCGCTGTCCATAAGCGCTGTAGAGGGCATCGTCGATGGCAGCGGCGGTGATATTCAGGCGCGCCGCGCTGTCGCGGTCGATGCTCACCAGCGCCGAGGTGCCGGTCGCGCCAGCGTCGCTGACGACATTGCGCACCTGCTTTTCCGACTGCAGGCGCGCTACCAGCTTGCCGGCCCACTCGACAACGGTGGCGTTGTCGGCTCCTTCGAGCGAGACCCGGTATTGGGTCGGGCCGGTTTCAGCGTCGATGGTCAGGTCCTGGGTTGGCTGCAGGTACAGCGTCACCCCGGCCACGCTGCCCACGGCCTGGCGCAAGCGCTCCATGATGGCCGCCTGATTGTCATGGCTCGCTTTCAGGTTGATCAGCATGCGTCCGGTATGCATCATCGTATTGTTGGCCGCATCGACGCCGACAATGGAACTGAGCGAAGCGACGTCATGGTCGGCCAGGATGGCGCCGGCCGCGGCTTGCTGCAAGTCCGCCATGGCCGAATACGAGATGGCCTGGCGCGTCTCGATGCGCGCCTGCAGCTGACCCGTGTCCTGGGTGGGAAACAGGCCCTTCGGAATCAGCACATACAGCAGCACCGTCAGCAGCAAGGTAGCCAGCGCCGCCAGCAGGGTCGCGCCCTGGCGCGCCAGCACCCAGTCCAGCGCCACGCCGTAGCGCTTGATGACGTTGTCGACGACGGCGTATTTGGCTTCCTTGTGGGTGGTAAGCCAGCGGCCCGACATCATCGGCACCAGCGTCAGTGATACCACCGCCGATATCAAAATCGTGATGGCCAGGGTGACGGCGAATTCGCGGAACAGGCGCCCGATCACGTCGCCCATGAACAGCAGCGGAATCAGCACGGCGATCAAGGACACCGTCAGCGAAATGATGGTAAAGCCGATTTGCGTAGCCCCCTTGAGCGCGGCGTCCATGGGCGCTTCGCCCTCTTCGATGAAACGCGCGATGTTCTCGATCATGACGATCGCGTCGTCGACGACGAAGCCGGTGGCGATGGTCAGCGCCATCAGCGACAGGTTGTTCAGGCTATAACCCAGCAAATACATGACGCCGAACGTGCCCACCAGCGAAATCGGCACGGCCAGGCTGGCGATGACGGTGGCACGCACGCTGTGCAGGAAAGCGAAGATCACCAGCACCACCAGTACCACGGCCAGCACCAGTTCGATCTCCACGTGCTCGACCGAGGCGCGGATGCCCATGGTGCGGTCGGTCAGCACAGCCACCTTCATCGCGCCCGGCAGGCCGGCTTGCAGCTCCGGCAGGCGCGCCTTGATGGCGTCGACGGTGGCGATGACGTTGGCGCCGGGCTGGCGCTGCACATTGACGATGATGGCCGGCGCCAGGCCGGACCAGGCACCGAGCTTGACGTTTTCGGCGCTGTCGACGACTTTGGCCACATTCGACAGGCGCACCGCCGCACCATTGCGGTAGGCGACGATCAAGTTCTTGTAGTCGGGGACGGCCAGCAGCTGGTCGTTGGCATTGATCGAATAGGCGCGCGTGGGACCGTCAAAGGAGCCCTTGGCACTGTTCGCATTGGCCGCTGCGATGGCGCTGCGCAGCGTGTCGAGCCCCAGGCCGTTGGCGGCCAGCGCCTCGGTGTCGGCCTGGATGCGCACGGCCGGGCGCTGCCCGCCGGAGAGCGTCACCAGGCCCACGCCGGTCACCTGGGACAGTTTCAGTGCCAGGCGCGTGTTGACGATGTTCTGCACTTCGGTCAGCGGCATCGTGTCCGACGTGATGGCCAGCGTCAGCACCGGCGCATCGGCCGGGTTGACCTTGGCGTAGACGGGCGGCGCCGGCAAGTCCGTCGGCAGCAGCGAGCCGCCGGCGTTGATTGCGGCCTGCACTTCCTGCTCGGCCACATCCAGGGTCTGGCCCAGGCCAAACTGCAGCGTCACCACGGAGACGCCGGCGGCGCTGGTCGAGCCCATGCGCGCCAGACCCGCCATCTGGCCAAACTGGCGCTCCAGCGGCGCCGTCACCGTGCGCGCCATCACTTCCGGACTGGCGCCCGGATACAGGGTTTGCACCTGGATGGTCGGGAAGTCCACTTGCGGCAGTGCCGCCAGCGGCAGAAACTTGAAGCCCACCAGGCCGGCCAGCACAATGGCCAGCATCAGCAGCGAGGTGGCGACCGGCCGCTCGATGAATGGGCCGGATGGACTCATTGTGAAGCCCCCTCACGCTTGTGGCGTTTGTGCTCGCCGGGTGCACTGCCGCTGGCGCTGCCGCTTGCCGCCGCCCCGCCACGTCCGCGCCCGCCTCCCGGCTTGTCCGTCGCCAGCGTCACCTTGGCGCCATCCTTGAGACGGTCCGCCCCTTCGGTGATGACCTGTTCGCCCACTTTCAGGCCGGTCTTCACTTCGACTTTTTCCACCGTGGCCTGGCCACGCGTGACCGGGCGCAACGCCACTGTGTGCTCCTGAGCGTTAAGGACGTAGACATAGTCGCCGCTCGCGCCATGGCGCAGCGCCGTGACAGGTACCACGACGGCATCCTTGATCGTCATCAGTTCCAGGCGCAGGTTGACGAACTGGCTGGGGAACAGACCCAATGCCTCGTTGGCAAAGCGCGCCTTGGCACGCACGGTACCGGTCTGCACATCGACCTGGTTGTCCAGCGCGGCAAAGGCGCCGCTGCCAATGGTGGCACTGCGCGTGCGGTCCAGCGCTGTGGCGGGCAGCCGGGCGCCGTCCTTGATGCGTCCTTGCAGGTCCGGCACCTGGTCTTGCGGCACCGCGAATTCGACATCGATGGGCGAGAGCTGGGTGATGACGGCGATGCCGGCAGCGTCGCTCGAGCCGACCAGGTTGCCGATGTCGATGACGCGCAAGCCCACGCGCCCGGTGATGGGCGCCTTGACCTGGGTATAGGACAGGTTCAGCCTGGCCATGCCTTCGGCGGCGCGGTCGGTGGTGACGGTGCCTTCGAGCTGCTTGACCAGTGCGGCCTGGGTGTCGACTTCCTGGCGCGCGATCGAGTCCTGGCCCAGCAGGGTCTTGAAGCGCTCCAGCGTGACCCTGGCGCTGTCAAGCTGCGCCTCGTCGCGCTGGCGCTGTCCGCTCGACTGCATCAGCGCCAGTTCGAACGGGCGCGGGTCGACCACGGCCAGCACCTGGCCAGCCTTGACCAGCTGCCCTTCCTTGAAATTGACCTTTTGCAGCACGCCCGACACTTGCGGACGCACCGTCGCGGTGGCCGCCGCGGTGACGGTGCCAAGCGCGTCGAGCACAACGGGGATGTCAGCCTTGTCAGCCGTGGCCACGCCCACTGTGGCCGGTGCACCGCCGCGCCCTCCCCGGCCCCCACCGCCACCACCTGCGCCGCCCTGCTGGGCCGCCGCGCCATCGGCAGGGTGCGTGAGATACCAGGCCAGGCCGCCCAGGCCGGCCATGAGGGCCAGCGCCAGCCCGGCGCCGATGAAGCGCCCGCGGCGCGTACGTGGTGTGTGTGGCGTGGAGTTCATGCTTGTCCTTGTTATACCGGGCCGATATTAGCAAGTTAGCACATGACTATGTCGACGAATGTTTCATGCCGCACGCTGCCGCGCCACCAAAAAGCACAAAAAAGAACGCCGCCGGGGCACAGGGCCAGCGGCGGCGGGATGTTACAACTGTACTTACCGTTACAAAGTCGCTACAAAGCCCTTCATGGCGAGCCGCACAGGCAGTGCACCACCGAGGCAAACGGCTTGCGCCCGGCCGTCAGGTCGGACAACCAGGCCATCTCCTGGGTCACTTCGGCGACCGCGCCCGCGGGCAGGCCGGCAGGCAGCAGGCCAAGTTTGACTTCGATATTGAAGGCCTGGGCGCCGGAGACACCAAACAGGTCAAGGAAGCGCTCCAGGCGCGAGCCCTCGCGTTCGATGTAGGCGACGCGGTAGCCATCACCGAGCTTGGCGCGCTTGGCGGCTGCGCGCAAGGCGTCGCCGTAGCTGCCGATGGTGTCGACCAGGCCGCGTTCCTGCGCCTGCAAGCCGGTCCACACGCGGCCCTGGGCCACGGCGTCGATCTTCTCGGGCGTGGTCTTGCGCGCCTGCGCGGCCTTGGTCGTGAAGTCAGCGTAGGTGTGGTTGACGCTGGCCTGGATCAGCTGGGCAAAGCGCGGGTCGAGCGGGCGCAGCGGATTGTAGGCGTCGGCCAGCCACGTCGTCGTCACGCCGGCAGTGTGGATGCCCAGCTTGTCGACCACTTTTTCCGCCGTCGGCAGGATCGAGAACACGCCGATCGAACCGGTGATGGTGCCCGGGTCGGCGATGACTTCGTCGGCCGCCATCGCAATCCAGTAGCCGCCCGACGCCGCCACGCTGCCCATCGACACAATGACGGGCTTGCCGGCCGAGCGTGTCAGTTCGAGCTCGCGCCGGATCAATTCGGATGCGAAGGCCGAACCACCGGGCGAATCGACGCGCAGCACGATGGCCTTGATCTGCTTGTCCTCGCGCGCCTTGCGGATCAGGGCGGCGGTGGAGCTGCCGCCAATGGTGCCGGGGCCCGCCGAGCCATCGACGATGGCGCCGGAGGCGACCACGACGCCAACGGCGCTGCCGAACTGCTTGGGGTGCTGGCGCTCCAGGTAGTCGTCGAAGGAAATCTGGCGGAAGGACTTGATGTCGTCGTCCGGCTCGCCGCGCTTGACCATCATGGTGCGCAGCTCGTCGCGCGTCTTGATGCCGTCGACCAGCTTGGCCTTGAGCGAGAGCTTGGCCATATCGCCCTTGGCTTCATCGACCAGGGCCGGCAGGTTTTCGATCGAACGGTCAATCGTCCCGGCCGGCAGCTTGCGCATCTTTTCCACGTCCGAGGTATAACCCGTCCACAGCGCACCATACAGGTAGGATTCCGCTTCCGTGGCGGCCGGCGACGGGCCGTTGCCGATATACGGCTCGGCGAAGCTCTTGTAGGTCCCCACGCGCATCAGGTTGACCGTCACGCCGATCTTGTCGAGCGCGTCGCGGTAATAGTTGCGGTGGCGGCCGAAGCCTTCGATGAAGACCGCGCCCATCGGATGCACGTAGATCTCGCTGGCATGGGCCGCGATGGCGTACTGGCGCTGCGAATAACTGCCGCCCCAGGCGACGACGGGTTTGCCAGCCGCCTTGACGCGGTCCACGGCGGACGAAACCTCATGCACCATGGCCAGGCCGGCGCCGTCGAGCTCATCGAGCAGCAGCACCACGCTGCTGATATTCGGGTCCGTCGCTGCGGCATCGAGCACGGTGAGCACGTCGCGCAGCTGCACGGTTTTGCGCTTGTCGCCGTTCAGGTTGGCCAGCAGGGTTTCGCGCACATTGCCGGCGTTCTGCTCGACCAGGCTGCCCTGCAAATCGAGCACCAGCGCCGTCTTGGGCAAGACCGGACGCGCGCCGCTGCGGAAGGTGCCCACCAGGATGGCGATCAGCACGAGCAGGAACAGCAAGTTGAAGATCGTACGGCGGGTGGCATCGACGGCGCTCCAGAACATGCCAAAGGCGCGCCGCACGAACATCAGGGGTTTGAAAGACATCGCAACTCCGTCATTGGTAGAACTGTCAGTTTATGCGGCCAGGACGGCCGCGTCCATGCTTTCGCGGCGCGAAATCGCATACAGGCCGAGGAAAACGAACAAACCGTTGATCATCAACAGTTCCAGCCCCAGGCGATAGCTGCCCAGCAGGGCCGCCTGGAAGTATTCGAGCAGGCCACAGGCGACCGGGCCGGCCAGTGCCACCAGGGGCACCCAGCGCTGCACCACCTGGCGCCGCGTCAGGAGGCCAAAGGCAAACAGGCCAAGCAGCGGGCCATATGTATAGCTGGCCAGCTTGAGGATGACGCCGATCATGGACGGACTGTCGGCCCACTTGAAGGCCATCACCAGCAGCAGGAACAGGCCTGCGAAGCCCAGGTGCACGCGGTGGCGCCATTGCATGCGCTGGGATTCGGACAGGTCGCCGCGCTGCTTGAGGCCCAGGATATCGAGGCAGAAGGTGGAGGTAAGCGCCGTAATGGCACCGTCCGCGCTGGGGAACAAGGCAGAAATGAGCGCGACCAGGAAGATGATTTGCACTGCCGCCGGCAAGTGGCCCATCACTACGGCAGGGAAGATCTTGTCGCCGGTGGCTGTCACGCCGGCCAGCGGCGCGTACAGGTACAACAGCCCGCCCAGGAACAGGAACAGCATCAGCACCACCACCAGCACACCGGTCAGGGTGAGCAGGTTCTTTTGCGAGTCGCCCAGGGTTTTGACGGAAATCGTCTTCTGCATCATCTCCTGGTCCATGCCCGTCATGGTCAGTACGATGAAGGCGCCTGCAATGAACTGCTTGAGGTAGAAATTGGGGTCGTCGAAGGCTGTCGTGAACACGTGCGACAGGCCACGCGCGTCCATCTGCGCCAGGCTCTCGCCCACCGACAGGCCAAGCTGGTTAAGCATGAAGACGACGCAGGCGACCAGGCCGGCCAGCATGCAGCTCGTTTGCAAGGTATCGGTCCAGACGATGGTTTTCACACCGCCCTGGTAGGTGTACATCAAGATCATCGCCAGGATCACCAGGGTGGTGAGCCAGAACGGGACACCGAGCGAATCGAGGATGATCGCCTGCAGGATGTTGACGACCAGGTAGAGCCGCGCGGTGGCGCCCAGCAGGCGCGAGAGGATGAAGAAGGCGGCGCCGCTCTGGTAGGCACGCCGGCCCAGGCGCACATCCAGGTAGTGGTAGATCGAGGTGAGCTTGAGGCGGTAGTACAGCGGCAGCAGGATGAAAGCGACGGCGATGTAGCCGATCACATAGCCGATCAGGATCTGCGCATAGCCGAAACCGTCGCGCCCCACCGCGCCGGGCACGCTGATGAAGGTGGCGCCGGAGAGCGTGGTGCCGACCATGCCGAAGGCGACCAGCATCCAGTTGCTGTTCTTGTTACCGATATAGAAGCTGTCGTTATTGGCGCTGCGGCCGGTGAGCCAGGCCACGCCGAGCAGGAGAGCGAAATACGCGATCAGGATACAAAACAGCAGCACTGGCGACATACGGGGTCTTTCAAGGTCGAGTTTTCAGATGCCCTGCCCCGGCACGCGCCGGAAGGGGCCGATGCAGGCGTCAAGCGAGGTGGCGCGGCACATCACGAAGATCATGCCGCTGGGATGGAAGCGCACAAAATTGGTCGATTTCGCGCCCAATTTCATGATGTCGCCCGAGCAGTCCTTCTTGCCATTGTCCTTGACGATGGTGTCGACCAGCTTGTAAAAGCCGTTGGCGTCCGGCTCGGCCGGGATCTCGAAGACGCTCTCCGAGACTTCCTCGGCGCTGGTGACCAGTGTGGTGCCGTCGCCGCGGAAGCGGTAAGTCTCGGAGCAGCTGCCATCGGGCACCGTGAGGCGCCAGATGCCCAGGATGGGATGACTGGCAGGCAGCGGCGCCGCCAGGGCGCCGGCCAGGACGATCAGTGCAGACAGTTGCATGATTGGCCTCCCGGGAATCATGTGGACACGCCGCCATCATCGCAGTTTCCGCGATTGTTTGCAGCGACGGACGTGTCCTGTCCCCTCAGGCAGCAGCCTTGGCCTTGGCGGGACGGCGGCTGCGCGCGGCCGGCTTGGCTTCGGCCGGGGCTTCGGCGACGGGCTCCTCGACCTTGGCGGCGGCCTTCTTGGCCGCTGGCTTGCGGCCACCACGGCTACGCACCGGCTTGGCGGACGCCTCGTCAGCCTCGGCTTCAGGCGCCGCTTCTGGTGCTGGTTCGACCGCTTGTACCGCCACTTCGGCTGGCGCTTCCTGCACCGGTTCGGAAGCCTTGCGGCCACCACGGCCACCGCGGCGGCGCGGCTCCGGCTTGGCTTGCTCGGCCACGTCGACCACGGCGTCCGCCGGCGCAACTTCAACTGGCGCCGCCTGGGCCGGCGCGCTGCTGCGATAGACGTAGGCCCCGGATTTTTCGTCGCGGCCAAATTCGAAGAGCCCCTGTTTCTGCGCCTCTTCCAGCAAGGTGCCAAACGAGCGGAAACCGTAATACGATTCGTTGAAGTCCGGACGACGGCGCTTGAGCGTGTCCTTCAGCAACGAGGCCCAGATCTTGCCGCTGTCGCCACGCTCGGAGACGAGGGCGTCGAAGGTCTCGACCACCATTTCCAGCGCCTGCGCGCGGCGCGCTTCGAGTTCTTCCTTGCGGCGGCTGCCGTCGTCGGACGAACGCTGCTTTGGCGGCTGCGCCTGGCGCGATTCGCGCTTGGCGGCCACGCGCTGCTTTTCGCGCACCAGGTCGTCGTAGAAGATGAATTCGTCGCAGTTGGCCACCAGCAGGTCCGAGGTGGACTGCTTCACGCCCACGCCAATCACCTGCTTGGCGTTTTCGCGCAGCTTCGACACCAGCGGCGAAAAGTCCGAGTCGCCCGAGATGATGACGAAGGTGTTCACGTGCGACTTGGTGTAGCACAGGTCGAGCGCGTCGACGACGAGGCGGATGTCGGCCGAATTCTTGCCCGACTGGCGCACGTGCGGGATTTCGATCAGTTCGAAGTTCGCCTCGTGCATGGTGGCCTTGAAGCCCTTGTAGCGCTCCCAGTCGCAGTAAGCCTTCTTGACGACGATGCTGCCCTTGAGCAGGAGACGCTCGAGCACCGGTTTGATGTCGAATTTTTCGTAGTTCGCGTCGCGCACGCCCAGTGCGACGTTTTCGAAGTCGCAGAACACCGCCATGCTGACGCTGTCGTTCGATGAAGCCATATCTTTATTCTCTTGTGTTGGTGGATGCTGCCGAATCGTCGATTATACGTCCCACAGGTTGGGGACGACGGTATTGACGTAGCCGGAGACAAAGGGACGTGACTGTCCCGACGGCAGTTCGAAAACATGGCGCGGCAACGTGCCGATATTGGCGCCATATACGTGGATGCTGACCGATACTGCGTCAGCGAGCGGATTGGACACGCGATGGATGTCACCCACGGTGGGCGAGACCAGGTCCACCTGTCCGCGCTCCAGGCGATGCTGGCAGGTCGCGCCCATGACGCCGTCGCAGATCGCGAATTCCTCGCACAGTTCGGCACCGCGCAGCACGCCCACCATGCCCCACACCGTGTGGTCATGCACGGGGGTGCTCTGGCCCGGGCCCCAGACAAAGCTCAGCACCGAAAAGCGCTCGAGCGGATCGCAATGCAAAAGGTATTGCTGATAGCGCTCGGGATGGGCCTGTTCGAATTGCGGCGCCAGCCAGTCGTCGTGGGCGATCAGCTGTTCCAGCAGGGCCTTGCCGTCCTTGAAGATGCGCGCCTCGTCGGCGCCGGCATCGACCAGGCGGGTGAAAGATTGAACGAAACTGCGCAGGCGCATGCGCCCTCCCTGGGCTTGGTGATCGGTGAAGTGGACACCATACCACAGCGTCTTGACGCGCATCGTTCGTCCTGCCACACTGGGCTCCCCATTCACCCACAGGAGAAAAACGATGCACCAGCTTGACCTTGCCCTCCTGTCGGCCGCCTGATACCGCGCTTCACATGATGATGCGCGCCTGATGGCGCGCCGGCTTCCAGACTTTCGTGCTTGCTGCGCCTGCGCGCGGCCGGCTGTGCTCGCGCGTGCCGCGAGCGTGACGAATTTGGGAAATCCCATTCATCATGATCGATATCGACTTCGAAGTACTGCGTAACATCGGCCTGAACCAAGGCATTGCCAACCTCTTGTATGCGATGCCCGAACCGCCATCGGGCAGTCAACTCGCGCGTATCACCTCGGTGCACCGCGACCGTGCCACCCTCGACGACGGACACCGCGAACACAACGCCGCTACTGTGCCCGGTTGCGTACCCGTCGTTGGCGACTGGGCCCTGCATGCCGGGGGCCGCATCACTGCCCTGCTGCCGCCCCTGTCCCAGCTTGCCCGACGCAGCGCCGACGGACAGCGCCAGGCGCTGGCCAGCAACGTCGACACCGCCCTGCTCGTGATGGGGCTGGACCACGACTTCAACCTGCGCCGGCTGGAACGCTACCTCACGCTGGCGCAAGGCGTCGATGTACTGGTGGTGCTCACCAAGGCCGACATGGACATCGCTGTGGACGACAAGCTGGAACAACTGCGCCGGCGCCTGCCGCCCTCCATTAACACGCTGGCCGTCAACGCCACCGCGCCGGAAACGCCGCAGTTGCTGGCCCCCTGGCTGGGCGCCGGACAGACGCTGATTTTGCTTGGTTCATCGGGGGCCGGCAAATCGACGCTGACCAACGCGCTCGCGGCCAGCCACCAGGCCACCGGTGGCGTGCGCCTGGGCGATGGCCGTGGCAGGCATACCACGACGGCGCGCTCGCTGCACCGCTGCCTTGGCGGCGCCTGCGTCATCGACACGCCCGGCCTGCGCAGCTGGCAGCCGGACACCGACGAAGCGACGCTGGCGGCCAGTTTCGACGACATCGAAGCGCTGGCAGGGCATTGCCAGTTCCGCGACTGCAGCCACGCCAGCGAGCCCGGCTGTGCCGTACGCTGCGTGGTCGACGCCGACCGCCTGTTCAACTACAACAAGCTGCTGCGCGAAGTGCGCCGGGCCGGGCAAACCCCGCTCGACCGGATCGCCGAGCGCAATAAATGGAAGGTGCTCATGAAAGCGGTCGGCGCACGCGACCGGGCCAAACGTGGTGGGTAGCGCGGTGCGCTCACCCACCCTCCGCCTGTGCCAGGGTCCCGGAGCGTGGCGTAGGGTGGGTGAGCGCGAAGCGCGCTACCCACCAGAACAGCTATGGCTTCACCCGTGGATCGCTGCGCGCACGTTCGATGTAGCTCTCCACATCCTCCTCAAGCAGCAAGCCCTGGTCGCGCAATTCGCGCGCGGCCACGGCCACCGCCTTGGCGTAGTCAAGGCGGTTCTTGTAGCGCTGCGAAATGGCCCGGCGTGGATCGCCCGCACGCGGCGTCGGCGCAAACGGCACAAACAGGCCATTCAAATCGCACAGCTGGTTCTCCGCAAAACCCATGCGGCGCAGGTTCCAGCCCGCATGCGTGGCCAGCGGCACGGCGATATCGGGCAGGCGCACCCCCGCGACATCGTGCCCGTCTTCATCCTCCATCGGCACCAGCAACTGGTAGCCGGGCAGCCCATTGATCGCCTCCGGATACCCCACGCCAATGGCCCGCAGGTCAGGAAAACCTTGCGCCTCGCGCTGCGGCGGCGTCATCGTCGTGTCGGCCAGGTGCGGAAAACGGCTCGCCGGTGGCTCCCTGCCCTCACGCACCCACGCCACCATATCGTCGATCAGCGCCCGCAACAGCGGCGCCTGGGTGGCCGGATTGTTCTGGTATTTGCAAATGCCCACGGTCGGCGTGCTGGCATACAGATGCTGGGTCGACGCCATCAGGTAGGCGCGCACGCCGGCCGGCAGCGCAATGTCCTTGCCGGCGCCGTCGGTGGTGATCAGCGAAGCGCGTCCCTGCCAGAACTCCTCGCTGCTATCGATGTGCATCACCTTCGGGCAGGTGGCCGTGGCTGTGCACGCGGCCAGGATGCCGTCACGCTTGCCGCTGACCGGATCGCTCGTCACGCCATAGCTGAAGGGGAAAGCGGCATCGGGCGAGCCGGCCTTCCCGGGCCGCGCAAAGCGCGTGTTGACGAAACTTCTTCCCGCGCCCGCAACGACGGGCATCACACCATCGAAGACTTTGGCGCCGCGCGCATCGGCATTGAAGCCTTGCCACAGGAAGTCGCGCAGCATCCGTCCCGACAGCGACACACCGAAGGCCAGCGCCATGTCCAGGTGCAGGTCCTCCAGCGGACCGGCGCGCGACTTGAGGTAGCTGGTCACGTCGCGCAAGGCAGCCAGTCCCAAGCCCATGACACGCGGCTCGCGCGCCTCGTAGCGGAAACGGTAGATGGCGCCGGCATCCATATTGGCCGGGCGCGCGATGACGATTTCGCCGGCACCCTTGAATTGCCAGCTCGCCGGTGGCAGCACCGCGGGCGCCGCCGCAGACGTCGCTTGCACGGTCAACACGGCCCGTGCCTGTTCCAGCGACGCGGCCGGATAACTGAGCTTGATCGCGCTGCTGGCTGCGATATCGTCAAAGACCGTCTCCTCCATGCCCGGCCCGGTGCCCGCAACGACGGGCAGCGCGGCACCGGCGGTCTTGCCATCGCCACTGAGCGGTACATCACCCTGCCAGCCTATCCACGCCAGCGTGTGCCCGCGCCGCATGGCGAAGCCGTTGCCAGCGCTGTTGGCCAGTTCCAGCGCCGGTTCGCCCTCATTGATGGCCCGCATGCCCAGTTTGCGACCACGGTTGGGCAGGTCGGCCAGCAGCACGTGCGAGGCCTTGCCTGCATCGACGGGGCGCAAGATGATCACGTCCGCCTTGTAATGTACCCAGCCATCGGGCGCGCTTGCCTGGTCCAGGCCGACGATGCCGCGATTGGCCACATGGGACGCATTGATGCGCATATGCGCGATGGCGGTCACCACTTCGTATTCGCCCACTCCCTCGAAAGCGATGCCATCGAAAGCGCTGCTGCGCTGGACGATCTCGAAGCGTTCGACTTCGGCCGGCGCGAGCACGCGTGGCGCGCTGGCGCACGACGCGAGCAGGCACAGGGCGGCGAGGACCAGCAGGCGCGTCAAAGCCGGTCCAGCGTGGCGGCATCGGCCACGCCGCCAAAATATTTGTCGAGGCAAGCCTGGAACAGGGATTTGTCGTCGGCGACGGCAGCGAACAGCGTCATCGAGGACTGGAACTTCATATCGTCGGGCGACGCGAAAACGGCGCCGATAGTGCGCCCGTCGATGGCCAATACCAGGCCCGCACATTGGCGCAAGCGCGCTTCGAGCAGCGGGTGCGCCAGGTAGGCGGCCGCTTCAGCGCGCGAAGCAATCGCATAGTCCTGCGCCATGCGGCTGCGGCCCAGGCCCGCCATTTGCGGGAAGATGAACCAGATCCAGTGCGTGCGCTTGCGCCCGGCGCGCAGCTCGGCGAGCACCGAGTCGTAGACCGGCGCCTGGGCTTCGACGAAGCGGCTCAGGTGAAAGGGATCGTCCATGGTCGCCATCGTACCGCGAATGCGCTACAGTGTCGCCACCATGAAACCCGAACACCTGCAACTGCTCCTGACGCGCGAAATGCCCTTCGGCAAATACAAGGGCCGCACGATTGCCGCCCTGCCCGGCCACTACCTCGGCTGGTTCGCCCGCGAAGGCTTCCCCCGCGGCGAGCTGGGCGAACTGCTCGCCCTGATGTACGAGCTCGACCACAACGACCTGCGCAGCTTGCTCGAGCCACTTCGGGGTCGCATCTGACATTCGGACACGACCCCGATTTCCCCTACATCGCCGGGATTTTTCGGAAGCCTACCCCAAAGCGGTTCCAGGCATTGATGGTGTTGATCGCCAGCGTCACGTCGACCATTTCCTTGTCGGAGAATTCGGCCGCCATGGCCGCGTAATCGGCGTCCGGCGCGTGGGTGTCGGCCAGGCGCGTCAGCGCTTCGGTCCAGCCCAACACCGCCCGTTCGCGCGCGGTGAAGAACGGCGCTTCCCGCCACACGCACACGGTCGCGATACGGCGTTCGTCCTCGCCGGCCTTGCGCATATCGCTCGTGTGCATGTCGACGCAATAGGCACAACCATTGATTTGCGAGGCGCGCAGCTTGATGATCTCGATCAGCGAAGGCTCCAGCCCCAGCTTGCCGACGGCAACTTCGAGCTGCATCATCGCTTTCATCGCTTCAGGGGAAGAACTGTAAAAATCGGCACGCTGGCTCATGATGAATTCCTTTGGTGGTGAAGAAGTAGCGCCATTGTAGGAGTCCAATCTTCAAGAAATGGTGCCATTTTCAACAGAGTGAAGGAGTCCAATCCCGTTACAATGGCGACATGGAACTCCATCTCGTCCTCGATGGCGGCAAGGACCTGGCCGGCCAGGTCTACCGCCAGTTGCGCGACGCCATCCGCAGCGGCCGGCTGGCCGACGGGCAGCAACTTCCCCCTACGCGCCTGCTGGCAGAGCAACTCGGTGTGTCGCGCAAAACGGTCTCGCAAGCGTATGCGCGCCTCACGCTCGAGGCCCTGCTGGTCGGACACACTGGCCGCGGCAGCTTTGTCAGCGCCCCGGCCCAGGCCGCGGTGCGTCCGGTCAGCAGCCAGGCCTTGTCCAGCCACGCCACGCTCGACAAGTGGAACGCGATGGCGACGCCCTTGCGCCATGCCGGACCAGAAAGCCATGCGCGCTACGACTTCATTGGCGGCACGCCAGCGCAGGCCCACTTCCCGCATCGACAATGGCGCAGTTGCCTGCTGCACGGCCTGCGCCAGGAAGAGCATTCGCGCGGGCGCTATGCCCAGGCCGAGGGGCTGCCGGAACTACGCAGCGCGATCGCCCGCCATATCGGCTTTGCCCGCGGCGTGGCCTGCAGCCCAGCCCAGGTCGTCGTCACCAATGGTGCCCAGCAAGCGCTTGATTTGCTCGGACGCGTACTGCTTGGGCCGGGCGACACGGTTGCCGTCGAAGATCCCGGCTACCCGCTGGCCCGCCTGCTGTTTGCCAGCCAGGGCGCCAGGGTCGCCAGCGTCCCGGTTGACGCCGAGGGCATCGTCGTCGGGCAGATTCCCGCAAACGCCAAGCTGATCTACGTGACACCGGCCCACCAGCTCCCGCTCGGCATGCCGATGAGCGTGGCCCGGCGGCACGCCCTGCTTGAACAAGCGCGCCGGATCGGCGCCATCATCATCGAAGACGATTACGACAGCGAATTCCGTTACGAAGGCCAGCCCACCGATTCCCTGCAGAGCATGGACCGGCACAGCCTTGTCGCCTTTGTAGGGAGTTTTTCAAAAGTGATGCTGCCGGCATTGCGGGTTGGCTATGTGGTGGTGCCGCAAGCGATCCTCAATGCGCTGCTGGCGGCCAAGCACCTGAGTGACTGGCACACGGCCACGCTGATCCAGTATGCACTGGCGAAATTCATCGACGACGGCCACCTGAACAAGCACATCCGGCGCGGCGCATCCATTTACGCCAGCCGGCGCGCCGAACTGCAGCGCATCTTTGCCGGCCCGCTGGCGCCCTGGTTCCGGCTGGTGCCGGCCAGCGCAGGCTTGCACCTGGCCGCGCAATGCGTGGCACCGGTGGACATCGATTTGCTCATTCGCCTCGCAAGGCGCGCTGATGTCGGCTTGTATTCCCTGGCCGATTTCCATACAGACGCTGTAGCGACGCCTGGCCTGTTCCTCGGTTACGGCGCCATCGATACCCTCGACATCGCACCGGCCCTCGAGCGCATGCTAGCGCTCCTTCAGCAAATGTAGAAAAAC
>JAZJYP010000288.1:32338-38461 GCA_040390345.1 Pseudomonadota bacterium
TGTGACCCCGACGTTTTTCGACACCTTAGGGATTGAAAGACAGGCGCTCGCCGTCACGTTGCATGCGGGCGAATTCTTCGGCGTCGACAGCAGGGCTGAACAGATAGCCTTGCAACTGGTCGCAGCCCAGGTCGCGCAGGAAGTTCATTTGCTCGCGCGTCTCGACGCCTTCAGCAACGATCTCCTGGCGCAGTTGCTGGGCCATCGTCACAATCGCCCGCGCAATGGCGCAGTCGTTCTCTTCATCAGGCAGGCCAATGACAAAGGAGCGGTCGATCTTGAGCGTGGAGATGGGGAACTTCTTCAGGTAGGCCAGGCTCGAATAGCCGGTGCCAAAGTCGTCCAGCGCCAGCGCCAGGCCCATCGCCACCAGCTCGTTCATGATGGCGATGACGTTGTCGGTGCCGCGCACCAGCAGGCTCTCGGTAATTTCAAGCATGATCTGGCCGGGCACCACACCGTGCCGGTCCAGCACTTCGGCGATGCGTTCGGGCAGGCGCCGGTCGAACTGGCGCGCCGACAAGTTCACGGCAATCGGCGGCATCGCCAGGCCGGCATCTTTCCAGGCGCGGATCTGGCGGCACGCTTCTTCCAGCACCCAGCCGCCGATATCGAAAATGAGGCCGGTCTCTTCGGCCAGCGGAATGAACACGGCCGGCGAAATCGGGCCCTGCTCGGGATGGTTCCAGCGGATCAGCGCTTCGGCGCCGACGATGCGCCCGCTGCGCAGGCTCACCTTGGGCTGGTAGTGCAGCTGCAACTGGTTGGTAAACAGGGCGCAGCGCAATTCGGTTTCAAGCCGCATGTGCTCCTTGGCGCGTGCGTCCATCTCTTCGCGGTAGAACAGGAAACCGCCGCCCGCTTGCGCTGCCTTGGCCATGGCGACTTCGGCAAAGCGCATCAGCGAGGCGAGCTCGATGCTGTCTTCCGGGTAGACGGCAATGCCGATGCAGGCATTGACCTGCAGGCTATGCCCGGCGATGATGACCGGCGCCGTCAACGCGCCAAGCAGCTTCTGGGCGACGATGCCGGCGTGCTCGCGCTTTTCGATATGCGGCAAGGCGATGGCGAACTTGCTGCTTTCGGTGCGCGCGAGGATGTCGGCGTCGCGCAGGGCGCAGCGGAACAGGCGCCCCACTTCGCAAATCAGTTCGCTGGCCACCTCGTGCCCGAGCGTGTCGCTGATGACGCCGATGCGCGTGACGTCGATCATCATCAGGGCGCCGTATTCGCCGTTGCGGCGCGCTTCCGTCAGCGCCTGGTTGACCAGGTGGTTGAGCAGGCTGCGGTTGGGCAGGCCGGTCAGGCTGTCGTAGTTGGCCATGCGCTGCATGCGCTCTTCGGCCTCCTTGTGCACGCTGATGTCGGAGAACAGCGAGAAGGTATGCGTGATCTGGCCGGCCGTATTGCGCACCACGCTGATCGTCACCGACTGCGGGAACAGGTCGCCGTTCTTGCGCTTGCCGATGATCTCGCCGCGCCAGGGCCCGGCGCCCTTCATCGCGGCGCGCACCTTGGCACGGAATTCGGCGTCGTGCACGCCCGAGCGCAGCAGGTCGGGCGTCTGGCCGATCGATTCGGCCGGCGAGTAGCCGGTGATGCGGGTGAAGGAGCCGTTGATCGAGACGATGCGCTCGTTGGCGTCCGTGATCAGGACGCCCTGGTCGCTGTCTTCGATGATGCGTGCATGCAGGTGCAGCTTGTCTTCGCTCGACAAGTGCTCGACCAGCGGCGACAGGTGCACCAGCATGCCGGCATTGTCGCCGGCGTCGTCGTGGATCAGCGACAGCGCCAGGCGCACCCAGATTACGTCGCCGCTCTTCTTGCGCCGCCGCGCTTCGATCAGGCCACTGCCCTCTTCCAGGAACAGTTCGGCCACATTCGCGTCTTCATCGTCGTCGGCATACAGGAACAGCACGTGCTGGCCCAGCGCTTCGTCGCGCGTGTAGCCGAACATCGCTTCAGCGCCCTTGTTCCAGCCGGTCAGGTAGCCGGCCAGGTCAAGCACGATGACCGGCTCGTCGGACATGTCGAAGGTGTCGGCATGGAGCTTGCGCAGTTTTTCGGCAGATTCATTGGCTTCCTGGCGCGCCTGCTCGAGCGCTTGTTCCAGCTCGGCCAGATGGGCGGCAAGAGCGTCGCCTTGCAGCGTGCGCGCGGCACGCAGCAGGATCAGGCTACGCTCGAGCGCCGAATCAGCCATTGGCCGTTCCCTGGCTCTCGCGCACGGTGCCCATCATCCAGGTCGTCGCGTCCACCATCGCGTTATTGAAGTCGGCGCAGTCGATCTGCAGCGCCGCCAGCTGGCGCGCCACCACGGGCAGTTCGCCGCGCTCGGCGTGTTCGATCAGCACCAGCAGGTGGCCCAGTTCCCCTTCGTGGCGCAGCAGCGCGCCAGCGACGGCGTCGGCGATGGCCAGCGGCTTGAGCACGTCGGGCAAATCCATGCCGAACAGGGTGCCGAGCAAGGAGAACATGCCCGTCATGAAAGCCTGTTCCTGGGCGCTCTTGTCGAGGCCACGCGCCTTGGCCAGCAGTTCGAGCGCGCGCGCCCGCACCGCCACGCGCGCGAGCAGCATGGCCGAACGCGGATCGCCCTGGCGCGCCGCAAACAGCATCAAATTGAGCCAGCGGCGCAACTGGGCGCGCCCCAGGATCAGGATCGCCTGCGAGAAGCTGGTGATCTTGCGGCTCGATCCCATGCCCAGCGAATTGACCAGCTTGAGCAAGTGGTACGACAGGGTTGGGTCATGGCGCAGCAGCGCTTCGATTTCGTGGGTGTCGGCGTCGGCTGCCACCAGTTGCACCAGTTGCAGGGCCAGCGCGCGCGACGCGGCCTGCGGGCCCACCGCCTTCGGTGGCGGCGCCATGCACCAGTTACCGTCGACATGGGTGGCCGTCGGCGGCAGGAAGGTGCCCACCAGCTGGTCGTCGCTGCGAAACAGCGTACCGGGCACCATCTGCTTCCAGTGCAGCGCGGTCAGCGCCGCCGCCAGCTCCGGCGCCGTCGTCTCGCGGAAGTAGCAATCCATCGACGTGGACAGGCCTGCGAAGCCCTCCTCGTCGAACAGCGCTTGCAGGGCGTCGCCCTCGGCGCCGTCGGCGTCGAACAGGAGGCCGTTCGGCTTGCCATCGCGGTCGGCAAGAATATGAAAGAACACCAGCGGCGCTGGCAATGCAGTATTCATGGGGTGTACCGGGTCAATACGAGGGAACTCAGCTCTATGTTACTCTGAAATTATTGGCTATCGCCAACATTTTGCAATGATTTGACATCAACACCGGGCAGATGTGCACACAGGCGCGCAAATAGCCCCGTTTCCAGTGCCCGGTCGCGCCACCAGCTCAGGGCGCGCCCCTCTTCGGCGCTGCGCCAGGCCACATGGAAGGTTTCTGGCCGGCGCGCCTCTTCCACCTGTTTTTCCACCAGCAGGCCGCGCGCGATGGCCGCGCGCGCGATCGGCTGGGGCAGGAAGCCAAAGCCCAGGCCGGCCACTTGCAGGTCGAACTTCGCTTGCATCGAGGGCACGGTCAGCGTGTCTTGTCCCATCAACAAGCCCACCGTGCGCGCCGGCATCTTGCGCGCCGAATCGGCGACGGCGATGGCGCGGTGCTCCTGCAGCACGCTGCGGCCCAGGGGCCCGGGCAAGTGTGCCAGCGGGTGGGTCGGCGCCACGGCAAACAAGAAGCCGAGCGTGCCGATGGCGCGCGTGACATAGCCGCCCCCGGCCGGCCCCTCGCCGGCCACGCCCAGCAGCAGGTCGACGCGCCGCTCCAGCAAGGCTTCCCACGGCCCGCTGAGCGTGTCGCACACCAGGCGCAGGCGGGTCTGGCCGGCGTCGGCATAAAACGCGGCCAGGTCGGGCGCCAGCGCCTGGGCCGAAAACATCGAATCCATGCCGATGGCCAGCTCGGTCTCCCAGCCGGAGGCGACGCGCCGTACCCGGTGCTCGAGCTCCAGCGCGCCCTTGAGCAGGTAGCGCCCTTCGACCAGCAATTCGCGCCCCGCCGCCGTCAAGACGATGCGCGGCCCGTTGCGCTCGAACACCTGCACGCCAAGGTCTTCTTCGAGCTTGGCCACGGTATAGGATATGGTCGAGGGCACCCGGTGCAGTTCGGCCGCGGCCTTGGCAAAAGAACCTCGGCGGTCGATGGCATCGACGATGTGCAAGGCTTCCAGGCTGATTTTTAGCATTCGATTTTTTCGATCATAGGACGCAATATTATCCGTTTTAATCTGCAGTCTAGCCAGAATATACTAGGCATCACGAAATCGAAATATTTGCATATCAACCTCAAGGAAATGGACACTATTATGTTGGAAGTACGCAAAAGCGCAGAACGCGGCATTGGCGACCATGGCTGGCTGACATCGCGCCACTCGTTTTCCTTCGCCGATTATCGCGACCCCAAGCACACCGGCTTCGGCCCCCTGCTGGTGATCAATGAAGACCGGGTCGCGCCCGGCATGGGCTTTGGCACCCACGGCCACCGCGACATGGAGATCATTTCCTATGTGCTCGACGGCGCGCTCGAACACAAGGACAGCATGGGCACGGGCTCGGTGCTGCACTACGGCGACGTGCAGCGCATGTCGGCCGGCACCGGCGTGCGCCACAGCGAATTCAATCATTCGCAGCGCGAACCGGTGCATTTCCTGCAGATCTGGATCGAACCTGCCACCATGGGCATCGCGCCCAGCTACGAGGAAAAACACTTCGACACGGCCAGCAAACAGGGCCGCCTGCGCCTGATCGCCTCGAACGACGGTCGCGACGGTTCCGTGCTGGTGCACCAGGACGCGGCCCTCTACGCCAGCGTGCTGGCCAGCGGCGACGCGCTCAGCCTGCCGCTGGCGGCGGGCCGGCTCGGCTATGTCCACGTGGTGCGCGGCAGCGTCACCGTCAACGGCATCGCCCTCGATGGCGGCGACGCGCTCAAGCTCTCGGGCGAGGCGGCCATCACGCTCGACGCGGCCGGCGAAGCCGAAGTGCTGGTATTCGACCTGCCCTTCTAATCGGACCGTCCAGACCCACGGGCTGGACGGTTTTCCGCTACACTTGCGGCTACAGCAATAGATCCCGAGTACACTGCCATGCCCGTTACACCCGAAGACGCCCTGTTGGACTACACCACCTCGTGCAACCTGCCGACGCCGTGGGCGCAGTTCACCCTGCACGCCTTCGTGGAACACGCGACCGGCAAGGAACACCTGGCCATGACCCTGGGCGACATCGGCAATGGCGAGCCGGTGCTCGCGCGCGTGCATTCGGAGTGCCTGACCGGCGACGTGTTGTTCAGCCAGCGCTGCGATTGCGGCGCCCAGCTTGAAGGGGCCCTGAAACGCATCGCCGCCGAAGGGCGCGGCATCCTGCTCTACCTGCGCCAGGAAGGGCGCGGCATTGGCCTGGTCAACAAGATCCGCGCCTACCGCCTGCAGGAAGCCGGTGCCGACACCGTCGAAGCGAACCTGGCGCTGGGCTTTCACGCCGACGCCCGCAACTACGAATTGTGCCGGCCGATGCTCGAACAATTCGGTATCCGCAGCCTGCGCCTGATGACGAACAATCCGCGCAAGATCGCGGCGATGGAAAAACTCGGTGTGGCCGTGGCCGAGCGCGTGCCTTTGCTGGTCAACCGCAACGCCTTCAATACCGGCTACCTCGACACCAAGGAAGCCAAGCTCGGCCACATGATGCGTCCGCTCGCGCAGGCCGTGGCCCAGGATGGAGAACTCTAAGCCTTCATGAAATTTGCCGCCATCGCGCTGTTGCTGTCGGCCCTGGCAGCGCCGGCCTGCGCCGCACCGGCGCCGGAGGAAGAAGGCGCGCTGCCGCCGCCCTCCTCGGCGGCCCAGAAACTCTATTCGGCCGCCAAGGCCGACCTGCTGCAAATCCGCATGCTGCTCAAGAACGGGCGCAGCCAGTCCACCGTCGGCTCGGGCTTCCTGATCGGCACGAGCAAGCTGGTGCTGACGAATTACCACGTGGTGTCGCAGATGGCGCTCGACCCGGACGTGTATGTCGGCGAATTCATCGACACCGACGGCGTGCGCGGCCCAGTCGAACTGCTGGCCGTGGACGTGCTGCACGACCTGGCCGTGGTGCGCATCAACCGCAACGG
>JAZJYP010000289.1:0-1685 GCA_040390345.1 Pseudomonadota bacterium
AGTAAGCGTGTAGTAATGTTGGCTGGCTAGTTTACGCGGACGGGAGACACATCCCGCCATGATAATGAGCCAGGAGACAGCATGAATACAGTGCAACGCCATGCGTTGTGGATAGTGCTCGCTATCGGCGCGAGCGCCACGCTGGCGGCCGCGGCGGGAATTCCGCTCTGGTTTGCCCTGCCCCCGACCTTGTTTGGCGCGGCGGCCACCATGCGCTGGCCCCGTCCTGCCGGCACCGGCGGCGACCACACGTTCACGGAAATTGTCGGCCATGCCATCGACGACATCATGATCGGCGCCGCCGAAACCTCGTTTTTCGTCGATTCGGTCAAGAAGAAGATCGAGAAGGATGTGCAGACCGCCAGCGAGGTCGTCGCCACCTCCCGGCAGAATGCGGCAACGACCGAACGCATCGCCAGCAAGGCCGAGCAGGCGGCAAAAATCGCCGCCAATGTGCGCAATGAAAGCGTGGCCGGACGCATCGAGGTCGACGCGGGGCTCGAACGCATGCGCAGCGTGCGTCACGACGCCGAGCATGCGGCGGCGAATATGCATGCGCTGCAGGAAAAATCGAAGTCCATTGCCGGCTTTACCCAGGTCATTACCGAAATCTCGGCGCGCACCAATTTACTGGCCCTGAACGCGGCCATCGAAGCGGCGCGCGCGGGCGAGCATGGGCGCGGCTTTGCCGTCGTCGCCGGCGAGGTGCGCCAGCTGGCCCACCGCACCAAGGAAGCCACCGACGACATCGGCGTGATGGTGCGCGCGATCAACGAACAGGCCGAGAAAGCCAGTGCCGGCATGGTGTCGCTGACCGCGGTGGTCGGCGCGGCGGCGCAGAATGTCGAACGCGTGCACGCCCTGCTGGGCAATATCGAACAATCCTCGAGTGTCTCGGAAGAAGAAATCGGGCAGATCGCGCGCGCCGCGCGCGAGCATGTGGCGACGACCCATGTGATCGCCGAAGCGCTGCAGCAGATCCGCGACAGCATGCTCTCGACCGACGCCGAGCTGCCGCGGGCCGCTGCGTCGGCCATGGCGCTGGCAGAAAAGGCGGAAGCGATTGCCGGGGCGCTTGGGGAATCAGCGGTGGAAACAGCGCACGACGCGATCCGCGTGGTGGCCCAGCAAGCCGCGCACGATGTGGGGCAGCTGTTTTCCCAGGCCGTGCGCAGTGGCCAGATCACGCGCGACGCGCTATTCGACCGCCACTACAAGCCGGTGCCGAACACCAATCCGGTGAAACATACGACCCGCTTCGACAGCTTTACCGACCGCGTGCTGCCGCCGCTGCAAGAAGCCGTCCTGGCGCGCCTGCCCCAGCTGGCTTACGCCGGCGCGGTTGATGACCATGGCTATTTCCCGACCCATAACAAGAAGTTTTCCCAGCCGCTGACCGGGGACTATGCCATCGACATGGTCAACAACCGGACCAAGCGCATCTTCAACGACCGCACCGGCTCGCGCTGCGGCAGCCACACCAAGGCCTTCTTGCTGCAAACCTACAAGCGCGACACGGGCGAGGTGATGCACGACCTGTCGGTGCCCATCTATGTCGATGGCAAGCATTGGGGCGGCTTCCGGGTCGGCTACCGTTCCAGCGCCGTGTGAGAAGGCAAGCAATTTGGGGTCAAACCCGGCAACCGGACAAATCTCACGCCTTGCGGTGAGATTTGTCCGGTTGC
>JAZJYP010000289.1:1695-12132 GCA_040390345.1 Pseudomonadota bacterium
ACCCCAACGTATTAGTCAGTCCCCATGGCGCCGCGCGGGGGCTGGGTGTTCATGCCTTCGAGGTGCTGGCGCAGCCATTTGTGGGCGGGGCTGCGGGCGTCGCGTTCGTGCCAGAGCATGTCCAGGTGCACGGCCGGCAAGCTGAACGGCAGCTCGCGCCAGGCCAGCGATTCGGTCATGCCGGTCGAGGCGATCAAGTGCTTGGGCAAGACGGTAATCAAGTCGGAATTGGCCACCACGCGCCCGGCCGTGAAGAACTGGTTCACCGTCAGCAGGATGCGCCGCTCGCGCCCCACCTGGGCCAGCGCTTCATCCACCAGGCCATGGGCGCGGCCGGAAAAACTCACGAGCAAGTGGTTGGCGGCGCAGTAATTGTCCATGGTCAGGTCCAGCCTGGCCAGCGGATGGTGCTTGCGCATCACGCACACGTATTGGCCGGAATACAGGCGCTCGTGGCGGATCGGCGAGCTGACGTCCGACGAGAGCTGGGCCGCGACGCCCGGGAAGAATCCCACGGCCAGGTCGATATCGCCGCGCAGCAGCATGGGGCGCGGCTCGCGCGTGGTCAGCGGCACCATGCGGATATTGACGCCCGGCGCCTCGCTTTCGATCGAACGCATCAGGGCGGGCAGCCAGAAGGCGGCGGTGGCATCGGCCATGGCCATGCGGAAGGTGGCCAGGGCCTTGGAGACGTCAAACGACTCGGGCGCGACCGCCGCTTCCAGCCCGGCCAAGGCCTGGCGCACGGCCGGCCACAGCGCTTCGGCGCGCGGGGTCGGCTTGACGCCGTAGGCGGTGCGGATCAGCAACTCATCGCCCAGGCTCTCGCGCAGGCGCTTGATGGCGTTCGAGACGGCCGGCTGGGTCATGGCCAGGTGGCCGGCGGCGCGGGTCAGGTTCTGCTCGGTCATCACCGCGTCGAACACGCGCAGCAGGTTCAAGTCTAGCGTCAGGAAGCTCATGGAGACTGGGAAAAGTTGGCGTCAGGATAAAGTGTACCCCATTCCATTCACAATGCATATAACCGCCATAGGGAATTGGAATTAGATTTATATGTCGCAGTGCACTATAGTTCCATACAACAACTGTTTACGTATTGGAATTATCGTGCATCCCGTCCGACTGATTGAATCGATGGTGGGCCTGGTGGCCCTGGTGGCCGTGTTGGCCTTGTTCAAACCCCTGCTGCTGGGGATCGTCCGTGCGACCGTCTTGCTCGTCAAGCCGCACCAGAGCAAGGCTGAAAAAGCCGCGCGCCGCCAGATGCGCGAAGCGGCCATGTTCCAGGACATGATCGCCAGCGCCTCCAGCCCCAGCGATGCCGCAGAATTGCGCGCCTTCGCCGCCAGGGTTTAAGCGCGTGGGCACTTGTGCCCACCCGACGAAAAACGGCGCCTTGGTTTCCCAGGCGCCGTTTTTTTTCGTCCCGCGAAGGTCTTATTCGCCTTTTGCTCCCAGCAGCAGCGGCTTGAGCGAGGAGTCGACCGGCTTGTCGCCGATCCAGATGCGCAGCACGGCGTTGTAGAAGGCCAGGTCGGGCACGACTTCGCCGATCTTCTTGCCGTTCAGTTCGCACTGGGTGCCCGTGCCCGGGATCCAGTCCAGGTGCAGGATGTCGCCCTTCTTCAGGCCCGGCAGCAGCGCAAACATTTCGCCGAACTGGCTCGTCTGCGGCAGGATCTTGGTCTTTTCGCTCTTGTCGGAGTTATTGTTCAGGCCCGTCATGAAGGCCTGGCCGAAGTCGTCCGAGCTGATGTCGCGCGCCATCACCAGGGTCACGCGGCGCGGGCCGTCGAGCTTTTGCACGTCGGCCGAACTGGTTTTCTTTTCCGGCAGGTAGAGCGCGGCCGCGTAGACCTTGACGACGAACTTGGTGCGCATGCCCAGGCCGTTCAGTTTCAATTCCTTGCCGCCAACCTTGACGGTGTCGTCGAACTTGACGCCGTTGATTTCGGTCGCGTTGGCCTGGCCCAGTGCCAGTGCCAGCAAGGCGCCGCCCAGCAGGGCTTTGAAGCTGAATTTATTCATTGCAATCATGGTGTCTCCAGTGGTTTGTTATTGATTGATGTCAGAATTCTTCCCAGTCGGCGCCGTTGGCCTGCTTGGCCACGAGGCGGGGCCTGGCCGCCTGAGTGCTTAACGCGCTGGCCGGCCTGGCAGACGACACGGGCGCAACTTGCTGGTCGAGCTTGAAGACGCTGACCACGCGTGCCAGGCTGGCGGCCTGGTCTTGCATCTGGGCGGCGGCGGCAGCGGCTTCTTCGACCAGGGCGGCATTCTGCTGGGTCGTTTCGTCCATGTCGAGGATGGTGGTATTGACCAGGGCGATGCCGGCACTCTGTTCCTGGCTGGCCGAGGTAATCTCGCCCATGATGTCGGTGACGCGGCGCACGCTGGCCACGACTTCTTCCATCGTCACGCCGGCCTGCTCGACCAGGGTGCTGCCTTCGCGCACCTTGTCGACCGAATCGCCGATCAGGGCCTTGATTTCCTTGGCGGCGGCGGCGGAGCGCTGGGCCAGGTTGCGCACCTCGGAAGCCACGACGGCAAAGCCGCGGCCCTGCTCGCCCGCCCGCGCCGCTTCCACGGCGGCGTTGAGGGCGAGGATGTTGGTCTGGAAGGCGATACCATCGATCACGCCGATGATGTCGACAATCTTCTTCGACGAGGCGGTGATCGAGCCCATCGTCTCGACCACATGCGAGACCACCGAACCGCCGCGCACGGCCACTTCGGAGGCCTTGGCGGCCAGCTGGTTGGCCTGGCGCGCATTGTCGGCGTTCTGCTGCACGGTCGAAGTCAGTTCGCGCATCGAGCCGGAGGTCTGGCCCAGGGCATTGGCTTGCTGCTCGGTGCGGTTGGACAGGTCCTGGTTGCCGCTGGCGATCTCGCCCGACGCGGCGCTGATCGACTCGGTACCGGCGCGCACTTCGGCGACGATCTTGATCAGGCTGTCGTTCATGTGGCGCAGCGCATCCATCATCTGCCCCGTTTCATCGCTGCTGTCGACGCTGATGACGCTGGTCAGGTCGCCGTCGGCGACGCGCTTGGCGATCGACACGGCTTCGCCCAGCGGCACCGTGATCGAGCGCGTGGCCAGGACGGCGACCACCAGCGACAGGCCGGCCGCGCCCAGGGTCAGCACCAGGATCAGCAATTCGGTCTTGGCCGTGGTGGCGGCCGCTTCTTCGCCGGCCTTGGCCATCAGGTCGTTCTGGTAGGCGATGTATTTGTCGAGCTGGTCGAAATACTTGACCTGCAGGGTGCGCAGGGAAAACATGAACTTGAGCAGGGCTTCGTCCTTCTTGTCCTCATTGATCAGGGACACGAAGCTGGCCTGGGCGGGAATGAATTTGTCGCGGATCACGCCGATGGCCTTGAGGATGTCCTGGCCCTGGGCGTCGCTGGTGCTCTTGTTCAAGTCCTCGATGGCGGCGGTGACGGCGGCGCTCTTGGCCTCGAGATTGGTGACTTCCTTCTTGATCTGGCCAGGGTCGGTCATGATCAGCACATTGAGCATATTGCGCGTCACTTCATTGACGTCGGCCTTGATGCGGTTGGCCACGATGGTTTTTGGATAGCGCACCTTGACCATGGTGTCCACTTCCGCATTCAGGCTGCTGATCCGCAGGTAGGACAAGCCGGCCAACATGACCAGCAATGCAATGACGACGCCAAAACCGACGGCCAGGCGCTGGCCGATACTCATGTTTCTGATATTCATCTGTACAAACCCCGGAAAATAGTATGGCCGTGCTAATGTGCCAGAGAAATATACCACTGGATCGCACCACGGCGAGGAGTATTTGTACTAAAAAGGTGCGCCCGGCAACAAGGGTCAAGCAAACGTGAATTGCCTGATATTGTTTTTGGAGCCAGATGGCTCGCGAGGCAATGCTAGCGGGGCTTTACGCGGATTTTTCGGCTTGCAGGCGGGCGAATTTGGCGAGCAATTCCTCGCCGCTTTCACGCCAGGCCGGATTGAAGGGGATGCAGGAAACGGGACATACTTGCTGGCACTGGGGTTCGTCGAAATGGCCCACGCATTCGGTGCACTTGTTCGGGTCGATTTCGTAAATCTGCTCGCCCATGTAGATGGCGTCGTTCGGGCACTCGGGCTCGCACACGTCGCAGTTGATGCAGTCGTCGGTAATGAGTAAGGCCATGATGCGTTTCTTATTCTGCGGCGGGCGGCGCCATCGATGCGATTTTCTTTTGCAGCCAGCGGTCGACCGAGGGGAAGACGAATTTGGACACGTCGCCGCCGAGCACGGCGATTTCCCGCACGATGGTGCCGGAAATGAACTGGTACTGGTCGGACGGGGTCAGGAACAGGGTTTCGACATCGGGCAGCAGGTAGCGGTTCATGCCGGCCATCTGGAACTCGTATTCGAAGTCGGAGACGGCGCGCAAGCCGCGCACGATGACGCGCGCGTCGTGCTGGCGCACGAAGTCCTTGAGCAGGCCGGAGAAGCTTTCGACCTTGACGTTGGGGTAGTGGCCCAGCACTTCGTTGGCAATTTCGAGCCGTTCTTCGAGGGAAAAGAAGGGACGCTTGTTCTTGCTGTCTGCCACGCCGACGATCAAGCCGTCGAACAGGCCGGAAGCGCGGCGCACCAAATCTTCATGTCCGCGGGTGAGCGGATCAAAAGTTCCTGGATAAACGGCTACAACCCCCATCGCGGCTCCTAAGTGCACCAAGTTAGAACGCGCATTATGCCTGAAAATCCCGCACCGGCCCGGAAATGGGGCGGCCAGCGACGTGGGCGCACGCGCCCACCCTCCGATGGCGCAAACGGCCCGTCGGGTGGGCACACGTGCCCACGCGCATCAAGCCAGCTTGAGTAAATGATAGAACACGATCCCGGCTTTGTCAGCGCGCACCGATTCCCAGGAGGCCAGCCAGTCCGGCGTGGCGCTGCCGTCCTCGGGGGCAAATGGCAGGGCGGCGCCTGCTTCCGCATACACCAGGCCGCCTGGCTTGAGCAGGTTCTTGCACATCGGCAGCGCCTTGGCCAGGAAATCCTGGTGGTAGGGCGGGTCGAGGAAGATCAGGTCGTAGCGCTGGCCGCGCGCGGCCAGGCCCTGGGCCATCGCCAGCGCGTCGCCGCGCACCAGGTTGACCTGGCCGGCCTTGAGTTTGTCCTTGACCGTCTCGAGCTGGCGCACCACCGGGGTGTGGCTGTCGATCATCAATACCGACTCGGCGCCGCGGCTGGCCGCCTCGAAGCCCAGGGCGCCGCTGCCGGCGAACAGGTCGAGGCAGTGGGCGGCGCTCCAGTCGCCTTCCCACAGGTGGTTGATCCAGTTGAACACGGTTTCGCGCACGCGGTCGGGCGTGGGGCGCAGGCCGGCCGCTTCGAGCACCGGCAGCGGCGTGCGTTTCCACGCGCCGCCGATAATGCGCACTTGCTGGGGCGGCGGGGCCCGGTGGACCGGGACTTTGGCAGGCTTCTTTTGCATCTCGGCACTATATCACGCAGCCTATTTGGCGGCCGCCGCCAAGCTGTTGAAATCATCGATCCAGCCCTGCATGCGCTTGTGCGCGTGGGCCTTCTGTTCCGGCGTGGCGATCTTGACGGCGGTGAGGACGAATTTCGCCGTGCTGTCGATATAGGCGTCGAAGAAAGCCTTGCGCTCGGGCGCGTCGAGGCGCTCGAAGCTGTCCTTGACGATGGCGTGGATCAGGGCGATGGTGGCGTCCTTGCCCAGCTTTTCCTGCTGGACCTTGTGCAGCATGGCCAGGATGCGCTGCTGGCGGCGGATGCGCTCGTCGAGCCAGATCTCGTTGTCGAGCGGGCGCGCGTCGGAAGCCTTGCGCAAAATCGCTTCCTGATCGCGCGAGAAACTGCCAAACCACAGCTCGAACTGGTCCATCGATTTCTGGTAACGCACTCTCTGGCGCTTTTCCAGGTCGCCCTTCATGAACTTCTTGCGGTAGTCCTCGTTATTTTCCTTGAACTTCTTTTCCATGCGCGCGATCTGCTCGGGCCGTACCGAGCGCGCCAGGTCGGCCAGCTCGGGCAGGCTCTTGAACAGCAGCAGCTGGGTGCGTGCCTTGATGTCGTTGAAGTCGGCCAGCAAGTCGGCCTGGCTCATATTGCCGGCCAACTGCTTCTGGCCATTGATCAGCAGCGCTGTGTAATCGCGCAGCTGGGTCTTGCGGTGCCACTGGAACAACTCGTCGATGTCGCGCTTGACCCAACCGGTCTGGTCGGAATCGAGGTCAAGGTAGGCGTCGATCCACCAGTACAGCAAGGTGTCGCCGTGGTTGTAGGTGAAGCGGATGGTGCTGCAGGCGCCAAGCGTGAGGACGAGCAAAAGCAGGCAACATGCCTGCCAGAATCCCTGCCCTCGCGTGTTAAACTTTTTCATCTTTATCAAACCTGAAGAACGCACATGAATGTTGTGATCCTGGCCGCCGGCATGGGTAAGCGGATGCAGTCCGCCCTGCCGAAAGTGTTGCACCCCTTGGCAGGCAAAGCCCTGCTCTCGCATGTGATCGATACGGCGCGCGAGCTCGATGCGCCCCGATTATGCGTGATTTACGGACATGGCGGAGCCGCGGTGCCGGAAATGGTTGCCGCGCGCCATGCGCCAATCGCCACCGCCCTGCAGGAACCGCAACTGGGCACCGGCCACGCCGTGATGCAAGCCCTGCCCCAGCTCGACGACAGCGTGCCGACCATGGTGCTGTATGGCGACGTGCCGCTGACGGCCGCCGCCTCGCTCAAGCGCCTGGCCGAGGCGGCCGGCAGCGACAAGCTCGGCATATTGACGGTGGAATTTGCCAATCCCCATGGCCTTGGCCGCATCGTCCGCGAACATGGCCGAATTGTGCGCATCGTCGAGGAAAAAGACGCGACCGACGCCGAGCGGACGATTCGCGAGATCAATAGCGGCATCATGGTCATTCCGACGGCCAAGCTGAAATCCTGGCTCGCTGCGCTACAAAACAATAACGCCCAGGGCGAGTATTACCTCACCGATATCGTCGCCATGGCCGTGGCCGACGGCGTCGAGGTCGTCTCGGCCCAGCCTGGCGCCGTGTGGGAAGTGGCGGGCGTGAACAGCAAGGTGCAACTGGCCGAGCTGGAACGCCAGCATCAATTGAATATTGCCGGCGCCCTGCTCGAGCGCGGCGTCACCCTGCTCGACCCGGCGCGCATCGATGTGCGCGGCGAACTGGTGTGCGGGCGCGATGTGACGATCGATGTCGGCTGCGTTTTCGAGGGCCGCGTGGAACTGGGCGATGGCGTCACCATCGGCCCCAACAATGTGCTGGTCAATGCCCGCATCGGCGCCGGCGTGCAGGTCAAGCCGTTCTGCCATATTGAAGACGCGAGCGTCGGCGCGGCCTCGGTCATCGGTCCGTTCGCGCGCCTGCGCCCCGGCACGGTGCTGGCCGAAGACGTCCACGTTGGCAACTTTGTCGAGATCAAGAACAGCCAGGTGGCTGCGCACAGCAAGGCCAACCACCTCGCTTATGTGGGTGACGCGACGGTCGGTTCGCGCGTCAATATTGGCGCCGGCACCATCACCTGCAATTACGATGGCGCCAACAAGTTCCGCACGGTGATCGAAGACGATGCCTTCATCGGCAGCGACACCCAGCTGGTCGCGCCGGTGACGGTGGGCAAGGGGGCGACGCTCGGCGCCGGCACCACGCTGACGAAAGATGCGCCGGCCGGCAAGCTGACCATTTCGCGCGCGCGCCAGGTGACGATTGAAAACTGGACGCGCCCGGTCAAGGTCAAGAAGTAATTGCGGAACTCTGGTGGGTGACGCGCGTTGCGCTCGCCCACCCTACGCCCCTTTTGACGCCACGGGACAAAGCGGGTGGCGTAGGGAGGGTAAGCGCGCAGCGCGTCACCCACCATGCCGGCACCAAGGCAAACTCACACCACAATACGCGTCTCGAACTTGCTGCGAAAAGTAGAGAAGTAAGTTTTGACGTTGCGCACATTCGCGTGCGCGGCAAACAGCCGGTGCGCCAGCGCATGGTAGGCCGGCATGTCGACCACCTGGATCACCAGCACGAAGTCCGGCCCTGGCGCGACCCGGTAGCATTGCAGCACCGCGTCTTCGGGCGCCACCAGCTGCTCGAACTCGTCCATCCGCTCGGCCGCCTGTACGTCGAGCGTGATTTCCACGATGGCCGTCAGGCGCGCCCCCACCTTGTCCGGCGCCACGATGGCCACCTGGCGTGCGAGGATGCCCGCCTCTTCCAGCTGGCGCACGCGGCGCAGGCAAGTCGGCGGCGATACATGGACCAGTTCCGCCAATTCCGCATTGGTATGCGATGCGTCAACTTGCAGGGTATTGAGGATGCGACGATCGAGTTCATCCATCAGCACGGTGTTGTCTGGAGTTGTCATGACTAATATTAAATAAATTCGGCAAAAAATGAAATTAAATTTCACGAAAAATGCTTGATGAAATAATATAACGAAAATAGGCAAATTTAGAAAGCTTATTTCACGTCAGCTCCACTACGATGCTTTCATTGTCAATTCACCATTGAGGCTCCCCATGTGCGGTATCGTCGGCGCGGTTGCGCAACGCAATATCACCCCCGTCCTGATCGAAGGCTTGAAGCGCCTCGAATACCGCGGCTACGACTCCTGCGGCGTGGCCATGCACGTGGAAGGCAAGCTGCAGCGCTCGCGCAGCACTTCGCGCGTGGCCGAGCTGGAAAGCCAGATCGGCAGTACCCACTTGCAAGGCTTCACCGGCATCGCCCACACGCGCTGGGCCACGCACGGCGCGCCCGCCACGCACAATGCCCACCCGCACTTTTCGCCCAATGAAGAAGCGGCCCGCGTCGCCCTCGTGCATAACGGCATCATCGAAAACCACGACGAACTGCGCGCCGAACTGACGGCATTGGGTTTCGTGTTCCAGAGCCAGACCGACACCGAAGTGATCGCCCACCTGGTTGCCCACATGTATAACGGCGACCTGTTCGAGACCGTGCAGCAAGCGGTCAAGCGCTTGCATGGCGCCTATGCGATCGCCGTCTTCTGCCGTGACGAGCCGCACCGCGTCGTCGCCGCCCGCCAGGGTTCGCCGCTGATCGTTGGCCTGGGCAAGGGCGAGAATTTCGTCGCCTCCGACGCCATGGCACTGGCCGGCACGACCGACCAGATCATCTACCTGGAAGAAGGCGATGTCGTCGACTTGCAGCTGGCGCGCATCTGGGTGGTCGATGTCGACGGCAAGCCGGTCAACCGCGAAGTGAAAACCGTGCACGCCCACACCGGCGCGGCCGAGCTGGGCCCGTATCGTCACTATATGCAGAAGGAAATCTTCGAGCAACCGCGCGTCATCGGCGACACGCTCGAAGGCGTCACCGCCATCATGCCTGAGCTGTTCGGCGACCAGGCCTTCAAGGTCTTCAAGCAGATTGACCGCGTGCTGATCCTCGCTTGCGGCACCAGCTACTACGCCGGCCTGACCGCCAAGTACTGGATCGAATCGATCGCCAAGCTGCCCGTGAACGTGGAAATCGCCAGCGAATACCGCTACCGCGACAGCGTGCCCCACCCCAATACCCTAGTCGTGACGATCTCGCAAAGCGGCGAAACGGCCGACACCCTGGCTGCCCTCAAGCACGCGCGCAGCCTCGGCATGCCGCACACCCTGACGATCTGCAACGTATCCACCAGCGCCATGGTGCGAGAGTGTGCGCTCGCTTACATCACCCGCGCCGGGGTTGAAGTGGGGGTCGCCTCAACCAAGGCCTTCACCACCCAGCTGGTGGCCCTGTTCCTGCTAACCTTGACCCTGGCCCAGGTCAACGAGCGCCTGACGGAAGAAGCCGAAGCCGGCTACCTGAAACAGCTGCGCCACTTGCCGGTCGCCATGAGCGCCGTGCTTGCGCTCGAGCCGCAGATCATCGCCTGGGCGGAAGACTTCTCGCGCAAGGAAAACGCCCTCTTCCTGGGCCGCGGCATCCACTACCCGATCGCCCTCGAAGGTGCTTTGAAGCTGAAAGAGATTTCCTACATCCACGCCGAAGCCTATCCAGCCGGCGAGCTCAAGCACGGTCCGCTGGCCCTGGTGACGAACGAAATGCCGGTCGTGACGATCGCCCCGAACGACCAGTTGCTTGAAAAGTTGAAGTCGAATATGCAGGAAGTGCGTGCCCGCGGCGGCCAGCTGTATGTGTTTGCCGACGTTGATTCGCGCATCGGTTCGGGCGAAGGCGTGCATGTTATCCGCTTGCCGGAACACTACGGCTTGCTGTCGCCGATCCTGCACGTGGCGGCTTTGCAACTGTTGGCCTACCACACGGCCCTGGCGCGCGGCACCGACGTCGACAAGCCGCGCAACCTGGCAAAGTCGGTGACGGTGGAGTAAATGGTGCGACAATCTTGATTGTAATGCAGTGTGTAAACAAAAGCGCTTCGCAGCGAGCTTCTAAAATGCTTCGCG
>JAZJYP010000290.1:0-15162 GCA_040390345.1 Pseudomonadota bacterium
ACAATAGCAGCCGAATATGACGCGGAGATGACCCTCAGGGCTCTGGTGCTTCCAGCGGCTCTGGCGGTGCGGCCTGCACCACGCGGTTGCGCCCGGCCGACTTGGCCATGCGCAGCGCCTCATCGGCGCGCTTGAACAAACTGGTGGTGCTGTCGTCGGGACGGATCGTCGTCACGCCCAGGCTAACCGTCAGGTTGATCAGGGCGCGTGCGCTCTTGACCGGTGTGGCCTCGATGGCGGCGCGGATGCGCTCGGCCACCATGACGGAGTCGTCGAGGGAAGTGCGCGGCAGCAGGATGGCGAATTCGACACCCACCAGGCGGCCCAGCAAGTCGGAGTCGCGCAGCTGCTTGCCCACCGTTTCGACGACGGCGCGCAGCACCGTGTCGCCGGCCGGGTGGCCGTAGCTGTCGTTGACGCGCTTGAAGTGGTCGAGGTCGACATGGATCAGGCCAGTGGGCAGGCCGGGACGGCGCGCCAGCGCCAGCCAGGGCGTGAGCGCATTGAAAAACCCGCGCCGGTTGGGCACCTCGGTAACCGGATCCTGCACGGCCAGGCGCGCCAGCTCGGCCTGCAGGCGTTCGCGCCCCAGCAGCAGGAAGCCAAAACCGCCGAACAGCATCAGCACATAATAGGCGCCCGAAGACAGCATCTGCACCATGGTGCTGCTGATCCAGCCCCAGCCTTCGGGCATGGCCAGCACCAGCACGCCGCGCGCGGCAATCGTCAGCGCCAGCGGCACGCTGGCAATGGCGAGGAAGCGGCGCAGCATGCTCGCCTGGGCCCAGTCGCAGGCCAGGGCCGCGGCCACGCCCAGGTAGAACAGGCCCAGCACGAGCGAGCTGGCCACCACGCGCAGGCCCGCCTCGTCGATGAAGAAACAGGCAAAGAACACGGCCACCGCGGCGCCCATGATGGGGAACAGGTAGCGGCGCCAGTGCGCGCGCCCGGCCGCTTCCCACAGCGCGCCCGCTTCCAGGGCGACGCCGGCAAAGAGCACGCAATAGCCAAGCGGGATCGACAGCAGGTCCGGCACGATGCCGATGGCGCGCAGGAACAGCAGCATCCAGGCCGCGGCCTGGCACTGGCGCGCCACCATCCAGGTCGACAGGGACACCGGCTTCTTATTGCCGTAATCGAAAAAGAACAGCGCCGCGCACAGGGTCAGGTTGCCCAGGGCAAGCGCGAACAGCATCGTTTTAATATCCATCCGGCGCCAGCTTAGACTTCGTGTTCGACGTTGGTGCTGCCATCGCCGACCTTGCTGGCCCAGGCCTGGACGAAGAAGCTCTTCTCGTCGTCGCTGGGCGCCTCGTTCCAGAAGACGATCAGGGTGCCCTTGTGGTCGTGGATTTGCGTGACTTTTTCGATGAAACCATGGGTCTGCCCGGCCAGGTCGGCCAAGGCGACGACGTAGCCATAGACACGCGTGAGCCGTTCGATCCGGTCCGGCTCGGTCAGGCTATTGGTGGCGGTGATCGTTGGGTGGTCTAAGAACATAAAGTCTCCGGTGGGCCGACGCAGGTAGCCGTGGGCTTGAGCTTATCAGAAACCCATGCTTTGCAACAAGTTATCGTCACCAGGCCTGCCTTGTCCTATACTGGCGCCGATGCCCACCCCGTCCCTGCCGCCGCTGCGCTTTCCGCCTCCCCTGGTGGCAACCCGGGGCAACCGGCGCACGCTCGAATTCATGCCCGGCAACGTGCAAAGCGAGATGCGCCTGTCCGACCCCAGCGCCCTGGTGCTGGCCTACACCCGCGCCGTCATGTGTTTTGCCCTGTTCGTGCCGCAGCCGCGCCACATCATCATGGTCGGCCTGGGCGGCGGTTCGCTGGCCAAGTTCTGCTACCGGCATTTTCCCGCGACGGCCATCACGGTGATCGAATTGCGCGCCGACGTGATCGCCCTGCGCGAGCAGTTTTGCGTACCGCCCGACGACGCGCGCTTTCGCGTCGTGCATGCCGACGCGGCCCAGTACATGGCCCGGCTGGCCGACAGCGCCGATGTGCTCGTCGTCGATGGCTTCGACGAGCGCGGCCTGCCACCCGTGCTGGGCAGCCCCAAATTCTATGCCGACTGCCGCCGCGCCCTGCTGCCCGGCGGCGTGCTGGTCAAGAATATCTTCAGCTACGACCCCAACTATCGGCCCATGCTGGCGCGCATGGCACTGATCTTCGACGGCAAGGTGTGCTGGTTCGATGGCATCGCCGGCAATAACCGGGTGCTGTTCGCGCTCAGGCAGGCGCCGCCGCAAAGCCGCGCGGCACACACCTTCGCCTGGGTCGCGCGCCGCAACGGCTTGCCGGCCGGCTGGCTCAACCGCCTGCTGGCGCGCTGGACCGTTTTCCGCCTGGCATTGCGAAAATGATCAAATTTAGTGCCAATTGACAACGGTTATAAAATTTTTCTGAACGGTCGGTCGTTTCGCCGTCGCAGCAGGGACTTTTTGTGACACACTGGCGCTCGCCCATTTCAACCTGCCAGGAACCGAGTCATGCCGCGTCGCCGTCTGTTGCCCCATCTTGCACACGCGGCGGCGCTCACCCTGCTGGCAGGCCTGGCGGCCACCGCCCTGCTGTTTGTGGCCGTGAGCGAGCTCGAACACGACAAGATGGCCCTCGCCTTTGGCCAGCGCGCCAGCGTGCGCGTGGCGGCAATCCGCCAGGGCCTCGATGAAGCGGTGGAAGTGGTCACCGTCACCAACCGCCTGTTCGCCACGGTCGACCCGGTCACGCGTGCGCAGTTCCATGCCTTTACCGCACCCCTGCTCGAACGCTACCCTTTCATCAAGGCCTTCAATTACCACCGCCTGGTGCACGCGGCGCAGCGCGCCGGCATCGAGGCCGAACTGGCCAGCGTGGTGCCGGGCGCGCGCATCACGACCATGGCCGGCGGGACCGTCGTGCCGGCACCGGCGCGCGCCGGCTACAGCGTCGTCGCCTACCTCGAACCGATGGCGGGCAATGAACCGGCATTCGGCCTCGACGCGGCCGACAATGCCCATTACCACGCGGCCGTCGAAGCGGCCCTGGTGAGCGGCCAGGTCACGGCCTCGGGCTTGCTGACGCTGGCCCAGGACAAACTGCCCGAACGCGGCATCGAGGTGCTGATGCCGGTGTACCGTTCCGGCCAGCCGGTGGCGACCGAAGCGCAGCGCCGCGCCGCGCTGGTCGGCGACACGGCCGCCATCATCCGCGCCGACGAACTGGTGCAAAAGATCCTGGTCAGCTCGGCCCTGCTCACCGACAGCAGCATCGTGCTGCGCGTGTATGCCGGTGGCGGGCGCGACCAGGCCAGCCTGGTCTTTTCCAGCGGCTATATCGACCCGGCGCTGGCGCTCGATGCCTCGCGCTTCTCGCTCAACTTCCGCGAGCGCCAATCGAACATCCTGCAAGTGGCGGGCCGCCCCTGGCTGGTCGACGTGCAGGCCGCGCCGCGCCCCTTCCTGCATGACCATCTCGGTTCGCTGTCGGTGCTCGTGGGCGGCACCCTGCTCACGCTCCTGCTCACGGCCGGGGTGCAGACGGCGGTGCGCCGCTCGCGCCGCGTGCAAGCGCTGGTGCGCGAACGCACGGCCGACCTGGAACGCTCGAACCAGCGCCTGATCGACGATGTGCTGGCGCGCAAACGCACCGAGAAGGCCCTGCAGGACAGCGAACAGCGCTTCCGCCAGCTGGTGTCGATGTCGTCCGACTGGTACTGGGAACAGGACGCCAGCTACCGCTTCGTCAACATCACCGGCGGCAGCAGCCAGCGCGCCGGCGTACCGGTCGACCAGTTCCTTGGCAAGACGCGCTGGGAAACCGTGCCCGGCATGGAACACACCGACTGGGGCCGCGCCCACATGGCCACCGTGATGGCGCACCAGCCGTTCGAAGAACTCGAATACGCGGCCGTCGACGCCGACGGCCTGGCGCGCTGGTTCTGCATCAATGGCGAACCGATCTTCGACGAGGGCGGCGAGTTCACCGGCTACCGCGGCACCGGGACCGATATCACCGAACGCAAGCAGGCCGAGCAGCGCATCCACCATGTGGCCCAGCACGACGTGCTCACCGGCCTGCCCAACCGCAGCCTGCTGCAGGACCGGATGGAACAGGCGGTGGCCTATTCGACCCGCACTGCGCGCCCCGTGTGGGTGATGCTGATCGACCTGGACCGCTTCAAGTTCGTCAACGACAGCATGGGCCACAAGGCTGGCGACGTGCTCTTGGTGACGGTGGCGGCGCGTTTGCGCTCGGCCCTGCGCGACACCGACACCGTGGCGCGCTTGTCGGGCGACGAATTCGTCGTCATCCTCACCGAGCACGACGAGCACCTGTCGGCCGACATCGTGCAGCGCCTGATGGATTCGGTGGCCCAGCCGGTCAACCTGGGCGGCAAGGAATTCTTCGTCACCTGCTCGATCGGCGTGGCCGTGTTCCCGGGCGGCGGGGCGCCGCTCGACTCCCTGATCGAACAGGCCGACATCGCCATGTACCGGGCCAAGAAGCTGGGGCGCAACAACTTCCAGTTCTATTCGCCGGCCATGAACGAGGAAGCGCTCGAACGCGTGCGCATCGAAGGGGCGCTGCGCAATGCGCTCGAACGCGAAGAATTCGTGCTGCACTACCAGCCCCAGGTGGACTTGGCCAGCGGGCGCGTCACCGGCGTCGAAGCGCTGCTGCGCTGGCGCCATCCGGAGCTGGGCATGGTCTCGCCCGAGCGCTTCATCGGCATTGCCGAAGATACGGGCTTGATCGTGCCGATCGGCGCCTGGGTCATGCGCACGGCGGCGGCCCAGAACAAGGCTTGGGAAGCGGCCGGCCTGGGCCAGCTGGTGGTGGCGGTGAACCTGTCGGCACGCCAGTTTGCCTCGAGCTCGCTGCTGGCCGAGATCCAGTCGGTGCTGTACGACACGGGGCTGGCGCCCGAGCGCCTCGAAATCGAATTGACGGAAAGCCTGTTCATGAGCGACATCTCGCTGGCCGTGGATTTACTGCACAGCATGAAGGCGCTGGGCGTGAAGCTGTCGATCGACGATTTCGGCACCGGCTATTCGAGCCTGTCCTACCTGTCGCGCTTCCCCATCGACGTGCTCAAGATCGACCGCTCCTTCGTCGCCGCCATTGCGCGCGACGCCTCCGACGCGGCCATCGTGGCCTCCATCATTGCACTGGCGCACAACCTGAAACTGTCGGTGATCGCCGAAGGCGTGGAGACGGCCGACCAGCTGGCCTACCTGGGCCGCCACGGCTGCGACGCGATGCAGGGCTATTACTTCAGCCGCCCGCTGGCCGCCCCTGACCTTGAGCAATTATTGCGCAAAAACATAACCTTGGCGTCGACCAATGCGCCGCCGGAGCGAGCACTGGCTTAGAATGAAGCTTCGAACTTCCTTGTGGTCATTTCGACATGCATGTTGGAAAAAGCAGTATCATGTCTATACCGCAAGTAACACGCCTTCATGAGAGACGCCATGCACACCGAGACCACCACCCCTGCCGCCGCGCGTCCCCGCACCGATATGCGCACCCGCGCCGTCGTCGACCAGGCCATCGCGGCCATGCCGGCGATCGGCTTGCGCGAAGCGGCCGAGTTCCTTTCGGCCATGAATGTCTCGCCGGAAGTGGCGATCCGCACCTTGGTCTACCCCCACAAGCGCCGCAACTGAGCAAAAAAAATCGGGGACAGACCCCGATTCTTCACATTGGGGTCTGTCCCCGATGCCTATTTGGCCTTGTCGTGCAAGGCGATGTCGGCCAGCGATTCGCGCCCCTTGTCGGTGATGTCGAAGCCGCCCGCCGCCAGCGGCAGGATATGCGATTTCTTTCCCAGGAACAGGGCCACGTCGGCGTCGATCGGCGCCAGCGGGTTGTCGGCCACGGCGCGCAGGCCGAGGATGCAGCGACGCACGAACAATACTTGCTGCCCCTTGTCCGTCATGGCCAGCTTGCCGTCGCGGCTGTACTGCACCATCTTCAGGCCGGACAGGCGCTTGGCATTGCGCCCGATACAGGCATTGACGCGGTCATGCCGTGCCCCGCGCGCGATTTGCTCGAGCGCGTCGTATTCGTCGGTGGTCAGTTTTTCGTTCTTCATCGCTGCTTTCCATGTGAGCCGGCCCACATGGTAAGCGCGCAGGGTCGCAAAGGCAAGGCGGGCTTCAGCCCTTGAGCACCTGGATGCCCACCCACGCCAGCCCCATGCCGAGGATGGCGCTGGCCAGCAGGAAGGCCTGGACCCGCTTCGAACTCAATGCCGAGGCGCGGCCAAGGGGAATTTTATTGTACAAGGTCGTGCCCATGATGCTCTCCCAGGACGGATCAAACGCGGATGATCCAATTATAAGAACAAGGGCCGCGCGCACAGTGTGACGGCCAACACAAAAGCAATCTTTGTAGATATATAGCAACACAAATCCGCAAATTCTATTGCGCGCCGGACGCTGGCGGGAATGTTAGGATCGGAAAGCGGCAAGCTTGCCGCACGGAGGTCCCATGAAGCAGTCCAAACCGTTTCCCGATCCGGCCGATGCGCAGTCGCTGACCGATGAAGCCGACATCGGCAGCGGCGAAAAAACCGCCGCCGACGCCGACACTGAAGCACTGATCCGCCAGATCCCGCCCCTGCCCCAGGACGAGGGCGATGGCCCCGATGTCGACGACGCCCGGGCCCAGCATGAACACGACGCCTCGCTCATCCGCGACGAACCCTGCCTGGAACTGGACGCACTCGACCCGGTGCCGCCCAAGGGGCCCTAGCGGGCAGCCGTGATGTCGGCGTGTGCCGCGCGCGCTGCCTTGTGCTTGCGCGCCTTGTGGGCGCTCTTGGCCGGCTTGGCCTTGGTCGCGACGGCCGTGGCCGGCACGGGCGCTGGCTTGGCCACGGCGCCGGCGCTGGCGACAGCAAATAACAGGCTCACAATCAGGGTCAGCAGTTTCATGCACTCTCTCCTTGAACTTACAACGATAAAGAACCGCCTGCCTTGACGGGCGGTTCGGGAAAACGGGGCTCCTCGATCGGCGCATTGGCCGGCGAAGGCACGTCGTCGGGCACCGGGCGCGGTGGCTTGGGCGGCGTCACCGGTGGCGGCTCGTCCGGGTCGGGGGTGGAATGCACATGCTTCATGGTATGCCTCACTTACCTGCCGGAAAAAGAATCCTAACAACCTGCCCGTCCCGGCGCCTTAAGGCAGATCAAGGGGATGGGAAAACCTTAACACCTCCCCTGCCCCGCCTCCGTGCGCCAGAGCGCCTATTCGTCGATGTCGCTGCCGACATTGATGGCCGCGTAGGCGCGCTGCACGGCCTTGGCCTCGCCGCTGCCGGCCCCGTACAGGTCGATGGCCGCCTGCAAGACCTTGGCACGCGCGTCCTTGTAATTGGTCAATAGCGTGAACTTGGTCGTCAGGGCGCGGAACCAGATGCGGTAAGCCTTGTCGCTGCCGATGCCGCTCATGGCCAGCGGCTTTTTTATCAGGTATTTGCTGTAGGCCTCGTGCGCGGGCGAGGCGTTCGATCCCTGCGCCAGGAAATAGAACATGCGGTTGTTCGGCCCGCTGCTGTAGTGCACGTCGAGGCGCTTGAGGGCACTGCTCCAGGCATCCGGGCTGTGGCCGTCCAGGCTGGACTTGGCCAGGTAGCGCAGCGGCTTGCCGTCGCGGCTGATTTCCCTGCCCATCACCCAGTCGTTGCCGCTGGCGGGAATGGTGGTGCCGGAAGCGCCGCCGCGCGCGTACGCTTCGACCATTTCGCCGCCGATGTCCGAGTTCGACTCGTTCAGGCCGCCCGACTCGCCGAAATACAGCAGCCTGGACGTGGCCGCCGTGACGCCATGCGACATTTCGTGGCCGATCACGTCGATCGCGCCGAGGCTGAAAAACTGCTTGCCGTCGCCGATATACATGCAGGTGCAGCTGTCGTCGTAGTAGGCGTTGTCGTAGGCGGTGTTGACGTGGGCGGCGATATAGGTGGCCTTGTTCTGGCCGTCGAGCGACTGCCAGCCCAGGGTGTTGCGCAGCATGTCGTAGGTGTTCATCAAGCCCCACATGGCATTGACGGCGGCCGTCTGGCCATTCGGGCCGGTGGTGCTGGCGCCTTCGACGTACTGCATGCCGTCGCCCCAGGTATTGCTGGCGTTCGTGTACAGCTGGCCGGCACTGGTGCCGTGGTTGGCGTTGGTGATGGCCATGGCGCCGAACTGGCCGCCGCTGCCGCGGCTGGCGTCGATCATCGCATAGCCGCCGGCGCTGGCCGTGGTGTTGATTGGCACGGCGCCGTTGTACTGGCTGTTGCCCACGCCGGCCACCGTTTGCAGGGCATCCCACTGGGCCAGGATGCTGCCGTCCAGGGCGTCGACGATACTGTCGCGATAGAGCGGGGTGCGCCCGCGCACCAGGCGCAGCTGGACATAATAGGCCAGGCGGTAGCCCTGCACCACGTCCACCTCGTCGAGGGCATTGAGTTCGGCCTCGCTCTTGGTTTCGCTGCCGGGCGCGCGCTGGGTCGCCGCCAGCGGATAGACCAGCAATTCGGCGTGCGGCGCCACCAGCGGCTTGCCAGCGCCGGCGGCGCGTTCGCTGGCGGCGATGGCGGCGGCGCGCGTCAGGGCCGGTGTGGTATCGACGCGCGCCACGCCCTGGACCAGGGGCAGGCGACGGTCGTTCGCGTTCTCTTCCAGCAGGGCGCCGGCGGTATTGCTGACGACAACAGACTCGGAGCCGAAGATGCGCAAGCCACGGTAGGTGTGGTGCAGGCGCAGCACGACCGTGCCCTCGGCGCCCGGGTGCATGGCGACGATAGCCAGGCCATGCTCGGCGCCGAGGGCGAAGCGCGCCATCAACTGCGCCTTGAGCGCATCGCTGTGCGCCGGCGCCTGCGTCACCGGGCCGGTCATCATCGGCACCGTTTGCGCGCCGGCGCAGGGCGCGCCAAGCAGCAGCGCCAGAAATGTGGGGCGGAAATTCATGGAGGGCTCTCCTTGCTTAAGGCGTCACCATTGAGCGCCTCTGCCATGGTGCAGGGCGTTGCCGCAGCGGATTTGCTCTATCGCAAACAAACACGAAATGGCGTAATATACCCGGCTATATAACGCTCATCGAAAGGCTCCCATGCTGCGCCCCGCCCTGCTCGCGCTTGCCCTGCTCTGTGCTTTGCCGGCGCGTGCCGGCGACATCACCGTCTCTGCCGCTGCCAGCCTGACCGAGGCTTTCCGCGAGATCGGCCGCAGTTATGAGGGCAGCCATCGAGGCGTCCACCTGGCCTTCAATTTCGGCGCGTCCGGCGCGCTGATGCAGCAAATCGTCAAGGGCGCCCCGGTCGACGTATTCGCCGCGGCCGACCAGGAATCGATGGACGGCGCGGCCAGGCAGGGCCTGGTGCGCACGCGCGCCAATTTCGCCGGCAACCGCCTGGTGGTGGTGGTGCCGCCGTCGGGCCGCATCGACAAGCTGGCCGACCTGGCCGGCGCCACCCGTATCGCCATCGGCAACCCGGCCAGCGTGCCGGTAGGGCGCTACGCGCGCGAGGCGCTGCAGGCGGCCAGGCTGTGGGAGGCGCTTGAAGCGAAATTCATCCAGACCCAGAACGTGCGCCAGGCCCTCGACTACGTGGCGCGCGGCGAAGTCGACGCCGGCTTCGTCTACGCCACCGACGTGCCGCTGGCGCGCGTACGCCAGGCTTTCGAGGTCCCCATGGCCAAACCGATCAGCTATCCGATCGCCACGGTCAGCGCCAATCCAGAAGCGCAGCAGTTTCTGGCCTACGTACTTTCACCGGCCGGCCAGGCGATCCTGCAGTCCTTCGGCTTTGCCAAGCCATGAATGAGGCGGCCTGGGTCGCGCTGGCGCTGTCGCTGAAGGTGGCGGCATGCGCGACCCTGCTCAACCTGGTGCTGGGCGTCGCTGTCGGCTTTGCGCTGGCGCGCTGGCGCTTCGCCGGGCGCGACCTGCTCGACACGCTGCTCACGCTGCCCATGGTGATGCCGCCCTCGGTACTGGGCTACTACCTGCTGGTGCTGCTGGGGCGCCAGGGGCCGGTGGGCAGCTTCCTGCAACAACACTTCGGCATCAACCTGATCTTTACCTGGCAAGGCGCCGTTTTCGCCGCCGCCATCGTCGCCTTCCCGCTGGTGTTCAAGCCGGCCCGCGCCGCCTTCGAGAACGTCGACAGCCAGCTCGAACAGGCCGCGCGGGTGCTGGGCGTATCGGAAGCGGCGCTGTTCTTTCGCGTGACCCTGCCGCTGGCCTGGCGCGGCATCCTGGCCGGCCTGCTGCTCGGTTTTGCGCGCGCGCTCGGTGAATTTGGCGCCACCTTGATGGTGGCCGGCAGCATTCCCGGCAAGACCCAGACGCTGTCGATCGCGGTCTACGAAGCCGTGCAGGCCGGCCAGGACGAGCATGCCACGCTGCTGGTGCTGCTCACCTCCGTCACCTGCATCGCCATCCTGCTGGCAGCCAATCGCCTGGCGCCGGCGCGCACTGCGGGACTGGCATGATCGAGTTCGACCTCGACTTCCGCAAAACGCTGCACAGCGGCGCGCGCAGTTTTGAGCTCGACGTGCGCTTGCAGACGCCGCACAAGCGGCTGGTGCTGATCGGCCCCAGCGGCGCCGGCAAGAGCCTGACCCTGAAAGTGCTGGCCGGCCTGCTCACCCCCGACAGCGGCCATGTGCGCCAGGGCGGCGTGACGCTGTTCGACGGTGCGGCCAACCTGGCGCCGCAGCAGCGCCGGGCCGGCTATGTATTCCAGGACTACGCCTTGTTCCCGCACCTGAACGTGCGCCAGAATATCGGCTTTGGGCTGGCGCCGGGCTGGCGCAATCCGGCGCGCGCGCACTGCCCGCCGGCGGTGGCGCAATGGCTCACCGCCTTTGGCCTCGAGCAGGTGGCGCACCAGCTGCCGCACCAGCTCTCGGGCGGACAGCGCCAGCGCACCGCCCTGGCACGGGCGCTGGCGGGCCAGCCGCGCATGCTGCTGCTGGACGAACCGTTTGCCGCGCTCGACCCGTCCCTGCGCGCGGCCATGCGCGCCGAACTCGATGCGCTGCAGCGCCGCCTGGACCTGCCGATGATGATCATCACCCACGACGATGAAGACGCGCGCGTCTTCGGCGACGCCGTCTTCACCCTGGTCGACGGCAAGGTGCAATCATGAAGGGCAAGGCCATCGGCGTGCATGGTGCCGTCTGGATGACGGTCGAAGGCAATCTGCTGGGCGGTGAAAGCCGCATCGCCCTGCTGGCCAAAGTCCAGGAGTGCGGCTCGATCACGCAGGCCGCCAAGGCCATCAAGATGAGCTACAAGGCTGCCTGGGATGCGATCGACCAGATGAACAACCTCGCCGGCGAGGCGCTGGTGGCGCGCAGCACCGGCGGCAAGGGCGGCGGCGGCACCCACCTCACGCCACGCGGCGCCCAGCTGGTGGCCAATTTCCATGTCGTCGAACGCGAGCACCGCCGCTTCATCGACGCGCTCGGCGCGGCCGGCGCCGACGACTTTGCCCTGATCCGGAGGCTGAACATGAAAACCAGCGCGCGCAACCAGTTTGCCGGCATAGTCAGCCATGTGCGCCATGGCGCCGTCAACGACGAAGTGACCCTGTCGATCGCCGGCGGGCAGGCCGTCGTCGCCGTCGTCACCCACGAGTCGGCACTGGAAATGGCGCTGGCAGCGGGCGTGCAGGCGCTGGCCCTGGTCAAGGATTCGTCGGTGGTGCTCGTCACTGGTGCGGGCGCGATGCGCTTCTCGGCGCGCAACCAGATGGCCGGCACGGTCGAGCGCATCACCCCCGGCGCGGTCAACACCGAAGTGGTACTGGCCCTCGAAGGCGGCGGCAGCCTGGCGGCCATCGTCACCAATGACAGCTGCGCCGCCCTGGGCCTGGCGCCGGGCGCAGCGGCGCGCGGCATCTTCAAGGCCTCGAGCGTGATCCTCGCGGTACCGGCCTAAGCGGCCAGCACCACGCGGTTGCGCCCTTCCGACTTGGCGCGGTACAGCGCCTGGTCGGCCGCATGCACCAGTTCCTCGGTCGAACTGCCGGGCACCGCCGCCAGCGCCGCCACGCCGATGCTGCAGGTGACGCGCCCGAAGCTCGACGCCACGTGGGGCAACATCAGGCCTTCGAGCGCGCGCCGCATGTTCTCTGCCACGCGCTGGGCGTCGACGCCCGACGTGGCCGGCGCGATCAGGGCAAATTCCTCGCCACCGTAACGCGCCACCAGGTCGCCCGTGCGGTGGATCGACGCGGCCATCACTTGCGCCACGCGGCGCAATGCCTCGTCGCCGGCCTGGTGGCCATACTGGTCGTTGTAGCGCTTGAAGAAGTCGACATCGAGCATGGCCACGGCCAGCGTTTCGCCGCGCCGCACGGCGCGCCGCCATTCCCGTGCCAGCGCGTCGTCGAAACTGCGGCGGTTGGCGATGCCCGTCAAGCTGTCGGTGGCCGACAAGGCCGCCAGCTTCTGGTTCAGTTCCTGCAAGGCGCTGGTGCGATCGAGCACCAGCGCTTCGAGTTCGCGCGCGCGCGCCGTGAAGCGCCGCACGCGCCAGCGGTACAGCGCCGCCAGGCTGGCCAGCACGGCTGCGCCCATCAGGGTGCGGAACCACCATGTTTGCCACACTGGCGGCAGCACGGTGATGGGCAGGAGCAGTTCGGTCCTGGCCGGCACGCCCTTGTTGTTGCTGCCCATGAGGTGGAAACGGTAGCTGCCCGGCGCCAGGTTGGTGTAGGTGGCGATGGGGTGGCTGGCATCGGCCTGGACCCAGGCCTCGTCGAAGCCTTCGAGCTTGTACTGGTAAGTATTGCGCTTCGGTTCGGCGAAATGCAGGGCCGCGAATTCAATCGACAGCACCGCCGCGCGCCACGGCAAGGTGAGCGACTTCGGATCGGTGACGCTGCCTTCGAGCAGCACGCCTTCGGGTAGCGGAGCGCTGCCCAGCGGGCGATTGAGCACGCCGATGCCGGTGATGGCCAGTTGCGGCGGGCGCGACACGCTGCTGTGGATGGCCGGGTTGATCACGCTGATGCCGCTGGTGCTGCCAAAGTACAGTTTGCCGTCGGCGCCGCGCGCCAGCGAATTGATGTAGAAGCCTTCGGTGAGGCCGTCTTCGACCGAGAATTCGGTCGCCGTTTCGCTGATCGGGTCGAACTTGGACAGCCCTTCGACCGTCGTCACCCACAAGGTGCCGCTGCGGTCGGACTGGATCGCCTCGACCATCACCTTGCCCACGCCGCCCCTGGCGGTGTAGCGCTTGACTTCGAGCGTGCCGTCGGGACGGGTGCGCACGCGGTTCAGGCCCGCGCGCGTGCCCACCCACATCACACCCGCCGCATCCTCGTGCAGGCAGGTGACGCGGTTGTCCGACAGCGTGGCCAGCTTATTGACGTCATGGCGCAAGTGGGCGAACACGCCGCTGGCCGGATCGCGCACATCGAGGCCGCCGCCGCGGATGAACTCCCCGGTCCAGACCCGCCCGCGGCGGTCTTCCAGGACGGCGCTGGCGCCATTGACGCTGCGGCTGCCGGGGTCGTTCGCGTCGTGGGCAAACACCTGCACGGTGCTGTTGTCCGGGTCGTAGCGCAGCAAGCCGTCGGCGGTGCCCAGCCACAGGACATTGCCCTTGCCAGGGGCGATGGCATTGATGAAGTCCTTGCCGGTGCTGCCGAAGTGGCTGACCTGGAAGGCGCCATCGAGACGGTCAAGCCGGTTCAGGCCTTGCGAGGTACCGACCCACAGGGTACCGCCGGGCGACTGGTACAGGCTGTAGGCGACGTTGTGGCTGAGGGTGCCCTTTTTCTTCGCGTCGGCCTGGTAGGTGCGCAGCACCGAGCGCGTGCCGGGGTCGAACAGCGCCACGCCATCGTCCACGCCCAGCCACAGCTTGCCGTCGGGCGCGGCACCGATGCTGCGGACGAAATTGCTGGACTTGAAGTCCTGCGGCGCCAGGTCGCGCGGCACCAGGCGCTCGAAGCCGTGGTAGCCCAGGTTGGCGCGGCTGACGCCATCGGTGAAGCTGCCCACCCACAGCGTCGAGGTGCGGTCGTGCATGGTGCTGTTGATGGCATTGGTGGGCAGGCTGTGCGCATCTTCGGCGCGGTGCTGGTAGAGCTGGAAGGCCAGCGCGTCGCGGTCCCAGCGCCAGATGCCGGAGGTGCGCGTGCTGATCCAGATATCGCCGCCACGGTCTTCCTCGATGCTGGTAATGCGCCCGGCCTGCGGCTCGAGCTGGCGCCGCTGCGTCCACGGCGCCTTCAGCTTCCACTGCACGGTGCCGACATCGGTACCGATCCACAGGCTGCCGGTGCTGTCGGCCAGCAGGGCGCGCACCACGTTGAGTTTGGGATTGGGCTTGTCTTCGTCGTCGATCCGGTAGTGGACGAAGGCCTTGGCACCGGGCGCCAGGTAATCAAGGCCCGATGGCCAGGTGCCGATCCATACGCCGCCCTTGTCGTCCATGGTGACGGCATTGATGTCATTGAAGGCCAGGCTGGACGGGTCGTCGGCACGGTGCTGGTAGACCTTGAACTGGCCGCTGCGCGGATCGAAATGCTGCAAGCCGCCCCAGGTGGCCAGCCACATGCCGTCCTTGCCGTCCGAGATAATCTTGCGCACGATGCGGTGGTTGGGCGGTCCTTCGGCCGGCGCATAGCGCACAAAGGTATTGGTGGCCGCGTCGAAGCGCGCCAGGCCTTCGTCGGTGCCGACCCAGACCACGCCCTGCTCGTCGCAATACAGGGCCGGCACGCGCCCGCCGGGCAGGCTGTGTTCATCGGTCGGTGCATTGGTATAACGCACCGCCTTGCGCCCGTCGTAGCGGAACAGGCCACCTTCGATCGTGCCGATCCAGACGAAGCCCTGCTTGTCCTGCATCAGCGAGACGATGGACTGGCTGTCCGAACCGAGCGAATCGATGCTGTTGAAAGCCAAAGGCAGCGGCGCCGCGCCGGCGGTGCTCGCCGCCAGCGCAAGGCTGGCCAGCAGATGCCTGATCAAGGTCCATCGCTTCATCGGATCAGTATAAATCACAACCATTGGAAAATGGCAAGAAAAGGGCAGACAAGGCAGGTCCCTTGCCCGTATAATTTTTTCACCATGACTCATTTGGGCGACACCGACAAGGTCTGCGATGGATGAACCGACACACCGCCCTACCGCGCCGCGCACACGCCTGGCCACGCTGTG
>JAZJYP010000291.1:0-6515 GCA_040390345.1 Pseudomonadota bacterium
ATCGTCAGGCTAAGTAATAAGAGAGACCCCCGTCAGCGATGCTGGCGGGGGTTTTGTCTTTTCAGAGCAGTTTGTCTGGCGTGATCGGCAAGTCGCGGATGCGCTTGCCGGTGGCGTGGTACACCGCGTTCGACAGCGCGGCCGCCACACCGGTGATACCGATTTCGCCAATCCCGCGCGCGCCCAGATCATTGAAATGGGTATCGGCTGTGCCGACCACGCCCACATCAATCAAGCCGATGTCCGCATTGACCGGCACGTGGTAGTCGGCCAGGTTGGCGTTGAGGATGCGTCCGCTCGCCAGGTCCAGTTCCGTCTTTTCCATCAAGCCCATGCCAATGCCCCAGACGATGCCGCCGATGAGCTGGCTGCGGCCGGTCTTCGCATTCATCAGGCGCCCGACATCGTAGTGGGCGACGACCCTGGGAACGCGCACCGTGCCGAGCTCCGGGTCGACCCGCACCTCGACAAACACCGCGCCGAAAGAATGGGCCGTGAATTGGCGTTTCTCGTCGCCCGGTTCAGCGCCGGCATCGGCACTGATGGGCTGTCCACCATGACGGGCAATGATGGCGGCCATCGGTTCGCGCCGCGTGGGTGCGCTTCTTACAAAAAGCCAACCGTCGCCAGCCTCGACGTCTCCCGCAAAGGCGCCTGCCAGGGGCGAGGCCGCATCGGCCACCGCCATGCCGACCAGCTTGTCGCGTGCCGCGCGTGCGGCGGCCAGCACCGCCGGCCCCACACTGGCGACAGTTTGCGAGCCGCCCGACACTGGTGCTTCGGGCAAGCGCGTATCACCGAGTTCGAACGTCACTTTTGACATCGGCAGGCCCAGCGCATCGGCGGCAATCTGCGTCATGACGGTGTAGGTGCCTGTCCCCAGTTCATGCGAGCCACTGCTCACGGTCGCACTGCCATCGGCGTGGATGGTCGCAGACGCTTTGGCAGGACGCCGGTTTCCGGGATACGCTGCCGTCGCCACACCCCATCCAAGCAGTTCGCGACCGACGCGCATCGATCCTGGTGCCAGGGTGCGGCGCGCCCAGCCAAAGCGCTCGGCGCCGGCGCGAAAGCATTCTCGCAAGGCTTTGCCCGTCCACGGAACATCCTTTTCAGGATCGCGTTCGGCGTAATTGTGCAGGCGTAGCGCGATCGGGTCCATCTTGAGTGCATGGGCCAGTTCGTCCATCGCCGCTTCGAGCGCGAAGCTGCCGCTCGATTCGCCCGGCGCGCGCATATACGTCGGTACGCCCAAGTGCAGCGTCGCCAGGCGCTGGCTGGTGCGCAGGCTCTCGCACGCATATTGTTTGCGTGTGACCGATGTGCAGGGTTCGGTGAAGTCGTCGATGAAGGAGGTGCTCGAAATCGTGTCGTGCACGATGACGGCCAACTTGCCGTCCTGCGCGGCGCCGATCTGCAGGCGCTGCTCCGTCATTGGACGCGCGCCAACGGGGCCGAACATCTGCGTGCGTTCAAGCGCCAGTTTCACCGGACTGCCTGCCAGCCTTGCCGCCATCGCGGCAAGCAGCACATGCGACCATGTTGTGCCTTTGCACCCGAACCCGCCCCCCACAAAGGGGCTCACCACGCGTACCTTGTCGGCCATGATGCCAAATGCCTGCGCGGCGACCTTGCGCACGCCGGAGATGTTTTGCGTCGCATCATGGAGCGTCAGGCGCTCACCGTCCCAGGCGGCGATCGTGGCATGCGGTTCCATCGGGTTGTGATTTTCCAGGGGCGTGGTGTAGACGACGTCAAGCCGCTGTGGCGCACGGGCCAATGAACCGGCCGGATTGCCGCGGCTTGTATCGGATGGGCGCTCAGGCTGCGCTTTCGGTTTGCGGGAGCCCTGCTTGGCCTGGTTGAAGTCGAGCTGCGCGGCCTCGCGCATGTAGCGCACTTCCAGGTGCCGGGCGGCATCATGGGCATGCTCAAGCGTATCGGCGACGACGACGGCGATCGGTTGCCCGTTATAGCGGACGCGCTCGTCCTGCAGCAAGGTCAACGCCGGCGCTGGCGGCTGATCGCCGCTTGCGCCTGCCGGTGGCGCGAGGCGGGGCGCATTATGATGGGTCATCACAACAATCACGCCACGCATGCGCGCCGCATGTGCGCTGTCGATACTGGCAACGCGGCCATGGGCGATCGTGCTGGTGACAATGACGGCGTGAGCCAGCCGTGGCAGTGCGTGTTCGGCTGCAAAGCTTGCGCGGCCTGTGACCTTGAGGCGGCCATCGACGCGATCGATCGCCTGACCGACGGCGCTCATGACATGTCTCCGGCGCGGCGCAGTGCCTGCACAATGGCGCGCTGTGCCAGTACGACCTTGAAGGCATTGTCCTTGTACGGACGGGCGCCGGCCATGATGGCGGCGGCGACGCGCGCATTGCGATCTTCGTCAAGCGGTGCGCCGATCAGCGTGCTTTCGGCCGCCGGCACGCGCCAGGGCTTGTGGGCCACGCCACCGAGCGCGATGCTCGTTGCCCGTACCTGCCGCCCATCGAGCTCAAGCGCCGCCGCCACCGAAACCAGTGCGAAGGCGTAGCTGGCGCGGTCGCGTACCTTGAGATAGATAGCGTGCTTTTGAAAACGCGGCGGCGGCAGTTCGACCGCCGTGATCAACTCACCCGGTTCGAGCGCGGTATCGCGCTGGGGTGTATCGCCCGGCAGACGATGGAAGTCGCCGATCGGAATGCGCCGGTTCGCGCGCCGGCCGGCTGTCACGACCGTGGCATCGAGCGCGGCCAGCGCCACGCTCATGTCCGATGGATTGACGGCGATGCAGGCCTCGCTTGCGCCGAGCACCGCATGCACGCGGCTGTAACCTTCACGCGCAGCGCAGCCCGAGGCCGGCGCGCGCTTGTTGCAATGCTCGAATCCCGGATCGGTAAAGTAGGGGCAGCGCGTGCGCTGCAGCAGGTTGCCGCCGACCGTGGCCATATTACGCAGCTGGGGCGAGGCGCCGGCCAGCAGGGCTTGCGAGAGCAGGGGATAGCGTTCGCGCACCAGGGGATGGGCCGCCACGTCGCTGTTGCGCGCCATGGCGCCAACACGCAAGCCGCCGCCTGGCAACTCGTCGATGCCGGCCAGGCCAATGTGGTTCAGGTCGACGATGTGCAGGGGATGCACCACGCCGGCCTTGGCCAGGTCGAGCAGGTTGGTGCCACCGCCAATGAAATAACTGCCAGGGCGCTGCACCAGTTGAATGGCGTTGTCGGGATCGCTCGCACGGGCGTAGGAAAAGGCATCCATGGCCGCCCTCAGGCCACGCTGCGCACGGCAGCGACGATATTGGGGTAGGCGCCGCAGCGGCAAATATTGCCACTCATGCGCTCGCGAATCTCTTCGTCGGAAACGACGATTGCCTTGCCCGGCGCCGTCACGGCACTGGGCATTCCGGCACGCATTTCCGACAGCGCGCCGATGGCCGAACAGATTTGTCCCGGTGTGCAGTAGCCGCACTGGAAGGCGTCGTGTTCGATGAAGGCCAGCTGGATGGGCGCGAGCTGTTCTGCGCTGCCAATGCCTTCGATGGTGGTGATGCTGGCGCCTTCCTGCATTACCGCCAGGGTCAGGCAGGCATTGATACGCCGGCCATCGACAAGTACCGTGCAAGCGCCACATTGCCCGCGGTCGCAGCCCTTCTTTGTCCCTGGCAAACTGGCCACTTCGCGCAGCGCATCGAGCAAGGTCACGCGCGGTTCCAGCGACAGCGTGTAGGCCTTGCCATTGACCATCAGCCGCACGGGCTGCGCTGGCGCGGCGGGCGCGTCCGGCCCTGCGGCTGCCGCTGGCGCAGCAGGCAGCTGGGCGGCGCCCAGCGTGGCAAGCGCCGCCTGCATGAAGCCTCGCCGCGACGCCGACGGGGGTGTTGATTCTTCCTGCATGGCCATCATCCTTCGATTGAAGCGAATCGCATCCATTATCCGCAAGCGCGAGGCGTCAACCGTTAGGCGGTTCACATAGCGCGGCCGGGCGGCACTTCTGATCGTTTACTCCCATCAATGCGATGAGGCCTGCAGCGACCATGATTACCCCGGCCTTTTCGATTCACTTCCTGGGGGACATCATGAAGCGCGTACTGCTCGGAATAGTTTGGATTGCAGGCTTGGCCTTGCCGGGCTGTGGCAAGCGCAGCGACGATCCGCCACCGGCGCCGCCGGCGCAGTATCGCGCCGAGATGGCGCGCACGAGCTATGGTGTGGCGCATATCCGCGCCGACAATTTCCGCGGCCTGGGATACGGCCTCGCCTATTCCTATGCGCAAGACAATGTCTGCATGTTCGCCGATACCTTGCTCACGGTGCGCGGCGAGCGCTCGATGTTTTTCGGTCCGGCCGCGCACGCCACGGCCACGGCCAATGGCGAATACGGCGCTGCCAGCGACTTCATGGACGTATCGAATGAGGAGAGCGACTTCTTTTTCAAAGGCTACCTAGATCCGGCGGAGCTGAAAGCCGGCTACGCCGCAGGATCACAGGAAGTACGCGATTTGCTCGCCGGCTATGCGGCCGGCTACAACCGCTATTTGCGCGACCACGCAGGCAAGTTGCCATCGGCTTGCGCCGGCGCCGCCTGGGTTCGGCCCGTCACGGTCGAGGACATGTACCTGGTGCTGGCAGAGAAGGCCTTGCACGCCTCGGGCGAAGTCTTTGCAAAGGAAATTGTCGCCGCCGCGCGCGATGTGGGCGCGCTGACGCTGGCCCAGCATGCCGGCAAGCCCGATCCCGGCTACCTGCACGACAAGCTGGCGCGCTTGCATCTGTTAGGCAGCAATGGCCTCGCCTTGGGTAAAGAGCTCACGGCCAGCGGGCGCGGTATTCTGCTCGGCAATCCACACTATCCGTGGACCAGCACCGACCGCTTCTACCAGGCCCACCTGACCGTGCCTGGCCGCTACGATGCGATGGGGGTGATACTTGGCGGTATTCCCTTGGTCGTGATCGGTTTCAACAAGGATGTGGCCTGGACGCACACCGTCACGACGGCTGTGCATTTCACCACCTTCAAGCTTGCACTCGACCCTGGCGATACGAGCGGTACCACCTATCTGTTCGACGGCGCTCCGCAAAAAATGAGCAGCCGCACGGTTAGCGTCGACATCAAGCAAAGCAATGGCACGCTGGCGCGCAAGAGCAAGACCTTCTACGCAAGCCGGCAGGGCGCGGTGATGGTCAAGCCAGAGGCGGGTATTGCCTGGACCGGTAGTTCAGCCTTCGTGCTGGCCGACCCCAACCGCTACAACACGCGCTTGCTCGACCAGTGGCTCGGGCTGGGCACGGCGCGCAGCGTTGGCGAGATGCGCGCCGCACTGGACAAGACGGCGGGTCTGCCATGGATCAACACGGTCGCTGCCGATCGCGATGGCAACACCCTGTATGCCGACGCCAGTGTCGTGCCCCACGTCGATGCCAGCGCCTTCGCTTCCGACTGTTTTGTCTTCCCGGCCTTGCTGGGCTTTGACGGTGCGCGTACAAACTGCGCCTGGGGCAACGATGCCGGCTTGCCCCTCGGGATCTTCGCGCCGGCCAATGGCCCGTCCCTGATGCACGGCGACTACGTTGGCAATTCGAACGACAGTTACTGGCTGACCAATCCCGGTGCGCTGCTGGTGGGACCGGTGCCGCTCGGTTTCTCGCCCCTGTATGGCCGCACGGGTGTGGAGCAGATGCTGCGCACACGCATCGGCTTCAAGCAGCTTGGTGAGGTCATTGCGCAGAACAAGCATTTCAATATGCGCGAAGTGCAGGAGCTCGCCTTTGCCAATCGCGTCTATGCGGCCGAGTTGATCCTGCCCGAATTGCTGGGCGCCTGCCAGGGCACGACGGATGCGACGCTGGCCGAAGCCTGCGTGGCCTTGTCGGCCTGGGACAAGCACGCCAATCTCGACAGCCGCGGTGCCGTGCTGTTCCGCGAATTCTGGAACGATGCCGCGATGATGACTAATAAATGGGCCGTGCCGCTCGATCCCCTCGACCCTGTCAACACGCCGCGCGGCCTCAATCCAGCGGCCAGCGCCGGCATGCTGGCCAAGTTGAAAGCGGCGGCGCTGAAACTGCAGGGTCTTGGCATTGCGCTCAATGCGCGCCTGGGTGACTATCAGGACGACACGCGCAACGGCGTGCGCGTCGCGCTGCATGGCGCGATCGGCGATATCGACGGTTCCTACAATTCCATCCATTTGCGCACAGCGCTCGATGCGCGTGGCTATCACGATATCGCCTGGGGCACGAGCTATGTGCAAACGGTCACGTTCGACAATAGCGGACCGGTTGCGCAGGCGATGCTGGTGTATGGCCAATCGACCGATCCGAAGTCGCCGCATTACGCCGACCAGCTGCCCTTGTATTCGCAGAAGCAGTGGCCGGTTTTGCCGTTCAGCGAGGATGCGATCCGGGCCGATCTGCATTACACGTCGATGAATTTATTTGAATAGGTCCCTTGCGTATACCGTCAGCCTTTTGCTATAGTTCGCCTCCCCGCAGAAATGCTGGTTACCAAGAAGACGGTGTAAA
>JAZJYP010000292.1:0-10213 GCA_040390345.1 Pseudomonadota bacterium
ACTCAATCTGGTCCGCGTACACATTCGGGGTGCTGCATTCGACGGTCGAGGGCAGGTTGATGATCATCTTCTTGTACGGCGTCGGCTGCCAGATGGCGGTCACGGCGTCGCAGATATGCTTGGAGAAATCGAGTTCGGTGGTCGAAAACGATTCGGGCGTGTATTCGAAGCCCCAGTCGGTTTCCGGGTGGCGCGCCACCAGTTCCTTGACCAGGCGCGTGCCCGAGGTGGCGATGTCGGTGATTTCTTCGCGCGACATGCCAAAGACGACCTTGCGGAACACCGGCGCGACCGAGTTGTAAAGGTGGACGATGGCACGTTTGGCGCCGGCGACCGAGGCGACGGTGCGGCGGATCAGTTCATCGCGCGACTGGGTCAGCACGATGATGGTCACATCGTCGGGGATGCGGTTTTCATCGACCAGCTTGCGCACGAAGTCGAAGTCAGTCTGCGAGGCCGAGGGGAAGCCCACTTCGATTTCCTTGATGCCGATCTTGACCAGCATCTCGAAGAAACGCAGCTTCTTGTCCGCGCTCATCGGCTCGATCAGGGCCTGGTTGCCATCGCGCAGGTCGGTGCTCATCCAGATGGGCGGGCGCGTGATCGTATTGTTGGGCCACTGGCGGTCGGACAGCTGGACGGCAGGGAAAGGGCGGTATTTGGCGGCGGGGTTTTGCAACATCATGGTGACACTCCTGGATGGTCTACGGTAGGGATGTGGCGCGAGGCTGCATGGCGGCCACGTTACGCTAGGCCAGGCAACCGATCGGTAGCAGTAGGAGGTGCAGGAGTGCAAACATGATCAAACTTCCAGGGGGGGTGAAACAATCCGGCGGGGGGCCGGCGCGAGCGGGGTAAAACTTACGCGCGTAGGGATAGCGCCGCTAGGGATAGCGTGCCTGGTAGGGAAGTTTGCAGGTGCAGGTGGCAAGGCATGGGGCAACTGTACGGTAGCGCGTGCGCCTTTGTCAAGGCCCCATGTTTTCCGGGTAGCGATAGGTCCGACGGCTGGCTTCCATTAGAATCTGTCATTGTTGACACAAATTTAATGGGAGTCGGAATGGGCAAATTCGTGCGCGCTGGCGTGCTGGGCGCACTGTTGGCGCTGGGCAGTGCGTCCGCACAGGTGGCGTCGGTACAGTCGGCCAATCCGCGTTTGCGCGACGCCATCAGCCTTTACCAGGACGGCAAATTCGCCGAAGCGGCCAGGCTCCTGACCGTCCTGGCGAACGAGCGCGACAGCGGCGCCCAGGCGGTGCTGGGCAGGATGTATATGCGCGGCGATGGCGTGCCGCAGGACGACACCGAGGCCTTTTACTGGCTGAACGAGGCGGCCGCGCACGACAATGCCGATGCCCGGAGCCGGCTCGGCACCCTGTATGCGGAAGGGCGCGGCGTCCAGCGCGATCCGGCCAAGGCGGTCGCGTTGTACCGACTGGCCGCTGCGACCGGCAATGCCAGCGCCGAATACAATCTGGGCGCCGCACTCGAAGATGGCGTGGGTGCGGCGCGTGACGCCGTGCAGGCCTTGGCCTTGTATCGCAGTGCTGCCGACCATGGCAGCTTCCAGGCGCGCTACAAGCTGGGCAGCCTGTATCTCGAAGGCAAAATGCTGCCCCAGGACTACGCGGAGGCGCGCCGGCAGTTGCAGCGTGCCATTGAAGGCGGCAATAGTGATGCAGAACTCAAGTTGGCCGGCATGATCGCCGCCGGACAAGGCGCTAGCAAAGACCCCGCGCGTGCCGAAAAGATGTTGCGTGACGCCGCCGCGCGCGGCAATGTGGCGGCCCAGCGGCAATTGGCGCGCGTGCTGGCCATGAGCGGCGGCAAGGAAGGCGCGGCGCTCGACTTCTACCTGAAGGCAGCCCAGCAGGGCGACCTCGAATCCCGGATGACGCTGGGCGCGATGTATGCCAGCGGCAGCGGCGTGGCGCAAGATGCGGTGCAGGCGCGCCATTGGTTCGCCAAGGCCGCCGCGCTCGGCAGCGCCGAGGCGGAACTGCAAGTGGCCACGATGGCGGCGCGGGGCGAGGGCGGCCCGCGCGACGATGCGCCGATGGCGGTGGTCTACCGGCGCCAGGCCATGGAAGGCAAGGCCGAGGCGCAGTACAACCTGGGGGTGGCCTACGAAAACGGCCGCGGCTTGCCGCGCGACACGCAGGCGGCCCTGTCGTGGTACTTGAAGAGCGCGGAGCAAGGCGAGCTCAATGCCCAATACAATCTGGCGCTGTTGCTCAACAGGGAACAAGACTTCAAGCAGGCCCTGACCTGGTTCAACAAGGCGGCCGAACGCGGACATGCCGGTGCGCAGAACAATCTCGCCGTCATGTTCGACCGCGGCAATGGCGTGGCGCGCGACGTCAAGTCCGCCTTCGGCTGGTACCTGAAAGCGGCCGAAGGCGGCAGCGTGGCAGCGCAAGGCAATCTCGCTTCGATGTACCGCACTGGCCGCGGGATTCCCCGCGACTTTGGCCAGGCACTGCGCTGGTACCTGAAGGCGGCCGAGCAGGGCGATAGCACGGCCGACGAGCGTGTCGGCGACATGGTCCGGCAGGGCCAAGGCACGGCAAACAATGCCGAAGCGCTGGCCCGCTGGAAGGTCCGCAAAGGCACTTAACGGCTAGCCAGGCGCGTTTGCTGGCGCATGCTATCGGCCAGCAGCGCAGCTTCATGCGCGGCGCGCAAGGTGCTGGTATCGACATGGAAGCTCTTCGCGTTGACCGGCGCGGCAAAGCGAGGTGACGGAACAATGGTGCCGTATGGCGGCAGCCTGCGTGCCGCGGTACGGGCTGGCAACGCCGTCGGTGCCGGGTTGGGCGCGGCGCGCACGGTGTTGTAGTCGTCGGATGCGCTGTCGTCAAGCGCCTGGGGCGTCGCGCACGGGCTGTCGGTAATGGTGATGTGGCCCGTGTCGTCGACGCAACGGCGCAACTCGGCATGCGCGCTTGCCGCGACCAGCAGGGCAAGAATAAAGGGAAGCAGGGGGCGCATGGTGTTCTCCGGTGAGTCAATGTCCCATGCTGGACCTGCGCCGCTCGTGCCTCTGTGCGCCGGCCCACCTTGTGCGTTTGACAGAGCGCCTGAGGCGGAAGATACTCATTGTCTCCGAGCAATTTTCCGTGTCCATGACATTCCTCCCGTTCCGCATCGGTCTGGCCCTGTGCAGCCTGGCATTGCTGCCGGCAGCCAAGGGCGACACCGTGCGCCTGGCGACGGGCAATTATCCGCCCTATGAATTCGTCGAGCAGGGGCGCAGCAGTGGCCTGGCGGTGGAACTGCTGCGTGAAGCGTTCCGGCGCAGCCACCACACGCTCGATATCGTGTTCCTGCCGTGGGCGCGCGCGCTCGTTGAAGCCCAGTCCGGCCATGTCGATGGCGTGTTCTGCACCATCGCCACCCATGAGCGCAAAGCCAGCTTCCAGTTCGCCGGCGAAGCGCTGGTGGGTATGCGCACCTCGCTGTTCGTCGTGCGCGATGCGCCGATTCTCTTCAAGGGCTGAACTACCTGCGAAAAAACGATCTGCAAGCCCAGGTGATGGAGCTGTCGCCCGGTATTTTCGACAGTCCCTGTTTCGTCGCCTGGACACGCGCGCGCCAGTTGGCGGCCTTGCGCGCCGATCTCGACGCGGCGCTGGTGGCAATGAAAGCGGACGGCAGCTACCGCCGCATCGTGGCCCGCTATGAAGGCGGCCCGCGCTAGGCGCCGTAGAAATCCTGCGGGCCGAAGCGCTTGACGGCGGCGGCGTACAGGCCGGCGAGGGGGAACTTCACCTCGAGCAGCAGGTCGCGGAAGACGGCGACACTGACCGCTTTGGTGACGGCATGTCGGCGCGCCACTGGCACAGCACGTCGTGCACCAGGCTGGCGTGATAGGTCGCGCGCACGCCAAGGTGCTCGGCGCCGTCGGGCGTGCCGAGGTAGAACAGGCCCAGCACGCTGATGCAGGGCGAGCAGCCATCCCAGGCATAGCCGGCCTTGATGGCGATCGTGCCTTCGCGGATCGTGACCCAGTCGTTTTCAAACGTGATGCCGGCCAGGTGGGGCGAACTGTAGCCGTAGTCGTTGCCCAGGGCATAGCGCCACTGGTTGCCAGCTTCGCCAAAGTATTTGGGCAGGACCGCGCTGAGCATGTTGGTGATCATGGATGGTTCCTTGGCGCCGAAAAGGCGTGACGCGCGTTGGCACAAACGCTAATATTAGCCGAACGATAATGCGGGAGGCAAGGATGGACGTCACGGATTCGAGCGGCGCGGCACTGCGCGGCATTGCGCAACTGCCCGGGCCCAAGGGCTTGCCTGTGCTGGGCAATGTGCGCGACCTCAATCCGGCCACCTTCCACCAGACCCTGGAGAACTGGGCGCGCGAGTTCGGCCCTCTGTACACTTTTGGCGCCTTCGCGCGCCGCTTCGTCGTCACGGCCGACAATGAGCTGATCGCGCAGATGCTGCGCAGCCGCCCCGACAAGCTGCGCCGCACCCGCCACATCGCCGGCATCATGGAGGAGATGGGGGTGTCGGGCGTGTTCAATGCCGAGGGCGAAGAGTGGCGCCGCCAGCGCAAGCTGGTCATGCGCGCCTTCACGCCCGAAGTGATCCACAATTTTTTCCCCACACTGACAGCGCTGACCGAGCGCCTGCACCTGCGCTGGCACGCTGCGATCGCACGCGGCGAGACGGTCGATGTCTGGCGCGACCTGAAGGCCTGGACGCTGGACGTGACGATCAGCCTGGCCATGGGGCAGGACATCAACACGCTCGAGCATGAAGACAATCGGCTGCAACGCGATATCGAATTCATCTTCAAGCGCATGGGGCGGCGCCTGGTGTCGCCGCTGGCCTACTGGCGTTTCATCAAGCTCCCCATCGACCATGCAACCGACGCCGCCTTTGCGCGCATCGCGCTGGCCGTCAACGGCTTCATCGCGCAGACGCGCGCGCGGCTCGAAGCCGATCCGGCCCTGCGCAGCAAGCCGTCGAACATGCTCGAAGCGTTTGTGGCCGCGCGCGACGAAGCCGACTCGGGCTTTACCGACGCGAACGTGGTGGGCAATGCGCTGACGATGGTGTTCGCCGGCGAAGACACGACGTCGACGAGTTCGGCCTGGCTGCTCGACTTCCTGGCCCGCGATGGCGCGTCTGCCGCGGCGATGGCGCGCGAGGCCGACGAAGCCCTGGGCGAGTCGGCGGTCCTGCAAGACCATCGCGCGCTCGACCAGATGCACTTTACCGAAGCGGCCACGCGCGAATCGATGCGCCTCAAGCCGGTGGCGCCCTATATGGGCGTGGAGCCGCTGGGCGACCTGCAGATTGGCGACACCTTGATCCCGAAGGGTACGCCCATCATGGTGCTGCTGCGCCATTCGGCCGAACGCATTTCGGAATTGGAGGCGCCGGAACAATTCCGCCCTGAGCGCTGGATGCCAGAGCAGGGCGCAGAGGGCAGCAACGACCCCGGACGCACATTGTTCCCGTTTGGCGGCGGCGCGCGCTTCTGCCCGGGGCGCTACCTGGCGATGGCCGAGATCAAGGTCGTGATGTCGATGCTGTTCCGGAATTTCGAGCTCGAACTCGATCGCTGCGCGCCCCCGGTCGAGGAGCGCTTCACCTTCACCATGACACCGTCGGCCTTGCCGGTGCGGCTCAAACTCAGGCAGCCACGCTGACTTTCGCGGGGCCCGCCTGCATGCGGCCGATCACGGCGGCATGCTCGAAGCCTTCGCGCGCGAACAGGGCCAGTACCTCGTCGACGCTGGCCGCGTCGCAGGAGACCAGCAGGCCGCCCGAGGTTTGCGGATCGGTCAGCAAGGCTTGCTGGGCCGGCGCGATGGCCGCGTCCAGCGCCACATCCTTGCCGTAGGCGTCCCAGTTGCGGCCAGAGGCGCCGGTGAAGTAGCCGTCGCGCGCCAGCTGTTCCACGCCGGGCAGCAACGGGATCTTCGCCATGTCCAGCTGCGCGCTCAGGCCCGCGCCGCGCGCCAGTTCCAGCAGGTGGCCCAGCAGGCCAAAGCCGGTGACATCGGTCAGCGCATGCACGCCCGCCATGTCGGACAGGGCCTTGCCCGGCTTGTTCAACTTGGTGGTGTTGGCGATCATGGCCGCATAGCCTTCGGGCCCCAGCACGTCTTTTTTCAGCGCCGCCGACAGCACGCCCACACCGAGCGGCTTGCCCAGGATGAGCACGTCGCCCGCCTGCGCATCGGCATTGCGCTTGACCTTGGACGGATGCACGAGGCCCAGCACCACCAGGCCGTAGATCGGTTCGACCGAATCGATCGTGTGGCCGCCGGCGATGGGAATGCCCGCTTCGGCGCAGATCGATTCGCCACCGCGGATGATCTGGCCGATGGTTTCGATCGGCAGCTTATTGATCGGCATGCCCACCAGGGCCAGCGCCATGATCGGTGTGCCGCCCATGGCGTAGACGTCGGAGATGGCATTGGTGGCGGCGATGCGGCCGAAGTCGAAGGGGTCGTCGACGATGGGCATGAAGAAGTCGGTCGTGGCGATCAAGGCCTGTTCGTCGTTGAGTTTGTAGACGGCAGCGTCGTCGGCCGTCTCGATCCCCACCATCAGTTCTTTCGGCACGGGGAAGCCGTTCGAGTTTTTCAGGATCTCGGACAGCACGCCGGGCGCGATCTTGCAGCCGCAGCCGCCGCCGTGCGAGAAGGAGGTAAGTTTGATTTTCTGTTCTGGAGCGTTCATGGTCAGGTCCTCTGGGGCGAATGGAGCAGATTATCCACCAAGTCGAGCAGGGCCGCTTGTTCGGCGGCCGGCGCGAACAGGTGCGCGCGGGCCGCGCACTGCGCCACCAGCTGCATGTGGAAGGCCGGATCGGCGATGCTGCGGTCGATCAGCCGGGCCAGCGCCTGCGCTTCGCCGACCGGGAAATAGCCCGCGTAGTGCGGCCCCAGCATGCCACGGTTGCCACTGATGTCGCTGGCCAGCACCGGTACGCCGGACGTGATGGCCTCGATGATGACGTTGGCGCCGCCTTCCATGCGCGAGGCGATCACCATCGCATGCGCGCGCTTGAGGCGCTGGCGCGTGGCGCCGTGCGGCAGGTTGCCCAGCCAGTGGTAGCAGGGGCGCGACGCCTGGGTTGCCGCGGCGGCAGCGCCCAGGGACGGGTCGAGCGCGCCACCAATATGCAGCAGGCGCACTTTGGGAGCCGTGACGAGGGCGGCGGCGCGCATGAAGGCGCGCGGATCTTTTTCCTCGCGAAGGTGGCCGACCATCACGATGTCGACGTAGCGCCGCGCCGGCGTATGCGTGAATGGCCGCAGCGCAGGCGCCGACTGGTAAATGACGCTGGCTTTGGCGCGCAGCGACGGCGCCAGCTCCGCCAGTCCCGCTTCCTGCAGCACCACCAGGCGGGCGGCGCGTTCCAGTGACGATTGGGCGCTGGCGTCCTCGCGGATGTCGCGGTACAGGTCCGTGCCCGTCAGGACCAGCACCGACGGCACGCCGGGCAGGGCGGCCAGCGCGGCGGCGGAGCGGCGCGCGTGCAGGGCGATGAGCAGGTCGGGCGTGGGCAGGTCCGGCGTCCATGCGGCCGCCACCGTGACGCGGTAGCGCGCGCGCAGGAAATGCGCCCAGCGGCTGGCCGTTTGCCAGTTGCCGTTGTTGGCGCGGGCGAGGGCCGGGCTGATGATCAAGACCTGTTGGGACGGCACCGCCACTCCTGTGAAAAGTCGCTACAATCGGACCATGAGACCATTCCCCGCATCCTTCCGGCAGGCCGGGCCCCAGCAACTGGCCGAAGCGCTCGAGCAGGCGCGCAGCACGACCCTGGAGCTGTTCGACTGTTTCGCCAATGTGGGCTACGACGTCTCGGCGCGGGTGCCACATCTTGCCATAATTAACCCGCCGTTGTGGGAACTGGGCCACACCGCCTGGTTTGCCGAATGGTTCGTGCTGCGCGAAGCCGAGTCGAGCCATCCGGCCTCCGCACGCCGCCATTCCCTGCTCACGCACGGCGACGACTGGTTCGATTCGAACACGGTGGCGCACAAGAGCCGCTGGTCGCTCGAGCTGCCGTCGCCGGGCGCGCTGAAGACCTATTGCCACGAAGTGCTCGACCGCACGCTCGACAAGCTCGCGCGCGAAGCGGCCACCGACGAGGCCCTGTATCCCTACCGGCTGGCGCTGGCGCACGAAGACATGCACGGCGAAGCGTTCTTGTATTCGCTGCAAACGCTCGACGTGCCGGCGCCGCAGCAGCTCACGCGCGATGAAGGCTTGCGGGTGGTGGGCGGCGAAGTCGCCTATCCGGGCGGGACGCTCCAGCTGGGCGGGCCGCAGGACGGCGGCTTCGTGTTCGACAACGAGAAGCAGGCCCACCCCGTCTACGTGCCGCCGTTTCGCATCGACGCGGCCTTGGTCAGCAACGCCCAGTTTGCCGATTTCGTCGCCGATGGCGGCTACCAGAACCGCCAGTTCTGGGGCAACGCGGGCAGCGCCTGGCTGATGCAGCAGGAGCGCTCGGCGCCGCTGTACTGGCAGCGCGATGGCGAGCAGTGGCGCACCCAGCGCTTCGGGCGCCTGGCCACCCTGGCCGGGGCCGAGCCGGTGCGGCATATCAATCTGTTTGAAGCGCAGGCTTACTGCGCCTGGGCGGGGCGGCGTTTGCCGACGGAAGCCGAATGGGAATTTGCCGCCGTGTCGGGGCAGCCCGGCTTTCGCTGGGGACAATTGTGGGAATGGACGGCGTCGCCGTTCGAGCCCTATCCGGGCTTTGTGGCGGAGCGTTACCGCGAGTATTCCGAGCCCTGGTTCATGACGCGCCAGGTGCTGCGCGGCGCCTCGTTTGCGACGCCAGCGCGTTTCGCCTCGGCGCGCTTTCGCAATTTCTTCACGCCGGAACGCTGCGACATCTTCGCCGGCTTGCGCACCTGCGCCTATTGAACATGGTGGGTAGCGCTGCGCTCACCCACCCTACGCCTGTGCCCGTGTCCAAGGTAGTGGCGTAGGGTGGGTGAGCGCAGCGATACCCACCAATCATATAGCCCGCCAAATGAAAAACGGCTGCCGAAGCAGCCGTTTGCGCAATTAGCGGTCGCCGTAGGAGCGGCGCGCGCCGTCGGTCGAGCGCGGGTTCGAACCCTTGTAGCCGCCGCCCGTCGAGCCTTCCTTGCGCGGTGCGCCCGGCTTGCTGAAGGTGCGCTGGCCTGGCTTGGCGCCGGTGCGGTTGTCGCCCGGCTTCCAGCCGCCTGGGCGGGTCGAGGAACGCGGTGCCGACGCCGTCTTCTTCGGCTCGAAGCCTTCGATGACGTTGACCGGGATCAGTTGCTTGGTGAAGCGCTCGATGCGCTTGACGTTCATGCCTTCAGCGTGGTTCACCAGCGAGATCGCCAGGCCATTGCGCCCGGCGCGGCCGGTGCGGCCGATGCGGTGCACATAGTCTTCCGGGAACTTCGGCAGGTCGTAGTTGAACACGTGGGTGATGTTCGGCACGTCGATGCCGCGTGCGGCCACGTCGGTGGCGACCAGCACTTTGACATTGCCGCGGCGCAGGCCGTCCAGGGTGCGGTTGCGCGCGCCCTGGTGCATGTCGCCGTGCAGGGCGGCAGCGGAGAAACCGGCGATGTTCAGGCGGTCGGCGATGGTGTCGGCGTCGCGCTTGGTGGCGGTGAAGACCACGGCCTGGTCGAGCGACTCGTCGCGCAGCAGGTGGTCGAGCAGGCGGTTCTTGTGCGACAGGTCGTCGACGAAGTGCACGCGCTGGACGATGTTGTCATGCTTGGACGAGGAACTGGTGATCTGGATGACCATCGGATCGCGGGTGATGCGACGGGCCATATTGCCGACCATGCCGTCCAGGGTAGCCGAGAACAGCATCGTCTGGCGCTCGGCCGGGGTCGAGGCGATGATCTTTTCGATGTCGTCGATGAAGCCCATGTCGAGCATGCGGTCCGCTTCGTCCAGCACCAGGATTTCCAGTTGCGAGAAGTCGATCTTGCCCGACTCCATGTGGTCGATCAGGCGACCTGGCGTGGCGACGAGGATTTCAGGATTGCGCGACAGCAGTTGCATCTGCTTTGGATAAGGCATGCCGCCCAGGATCGACACGGCCTTGATACGACGGATCTGGGTGCCGTATTTTTCGGTCGCGGTGGTCACTTGCAGGGCCAGTTCGCGGGTTGGGGTCAACACCAGCATTTTTGGCTGGGCAGGCTTGAAACGTGGACGCTCGCCACGGGCACGGGCCGATTGGG
>JAZJYP010000293.1:0-23510 GCA_040390345.1 Pseudomonadota bacterium
CGAATGTCAGATGTGACCCCGGAGTTGCCGGTCCGAATGTCAGATGTGACCCCGACGTTGCCGTGAAGTTTTAGCCTTCGTCGCGCCAGCGGCGCATGCGGATGGCGCCGGAGATCATCGCGGCGCCGGCGGCAGCGCCGAGCCAGATGGCAGGTGCTCCCAGCAGCTTCCACGACTCGGCCACCAGTGAGCCCAAGTCCATCGTGTGCATCCCGGACGGCACCAGCTGTTCGTGGCCGATGTGTTCAAACGCGAGCCAGATGCCGGGAATGGCGCTGCCCAGGCCGCGCAAGATCACGTTCTGGATGATCCAGTCCACGTTCATGCCCACGCCGAACTGCTGTTCCACGTACTTGATGACGATGACGGCCATCAGCGGCACACCCACAGCCCACAGGAAGACCTTCGAACGCGCCCAGCTCGACACGAGCATCAGCCAGCCCACCGTCGGCAGCGCCCACAGCACGTAAATTGGCAGCAGCGCCAGGATTTCGAACGGCGTCGCATACAGCTGCGGCATCGACAGCAGGATCCCGAACACGTTCGCGCCGCTCACGGTCAGCGCGGTGGCCATGATCAGCATCAGCGTCACCGCCAGCGCGGTGGCGAACACCATCGTGATCAGGGGCGCCACGCACAGGGCGGCGACGACCTTGGAGAGCACGGTCTGCGTGTCCGACACCGGCAGCGACTTCCAGAACAGGATGCTGCGGTCGCGCCGCTCGTCGAACATCGCGCCGAGGCAGTAAAAAAAGATGATCACGGCGAGCATCAGGAACAGCGGTGCCGACACGGCCATATAACCGGAAGCGATGGCCAGCGCCACTTCAGCCTTCGTCTCCGGCGGCATATTGTTGATCTCGTGGGAGAGCTGGGAGGCGCCGGTGCTGGCGCCGTACACGTGATGCATGCCCGAGCTGGCGAAACCGTAGATGATGGAGCCGCCAATAAACAGGGCCATCAGCGCGGCCACCACCATGGGCGCCCAGTAGAACATGCCTTTATGTTCCCAGAATTCGCGCCGGACCAGCCATTTCATCGTTTTCATGCGTAGCTTCCTTTCATCGTCGCGACGAACAGGTCGGCGACGCTTGGGTTACGGGTTTCGCCGAGGGCGGCCAGCTGGCTGCGCGCCACGCCGTCGAACAGCATCACGGATTTGCCGAACACGGTGCGCTGGTCGATCGGACCGAGCGCGTTGGCCGCATTGGTCTTGTCGGCATTGACCATCAGCTCGGTGTAGCGCTCGCCCACTTCGTCCATCGACGCTTGCAACACGATCTTGCCGTCGCGGATGAACATCAGGTCCGACAGGATGTGCTCGACTTCCTCGACCTGGTGGGTGGTGATGATGATGGTCTTGTTTTCATCGAAGTAGTCTTCCAGCAGGTTCTGGTAGAACTGCTTGCGGTACATGATGTCCAGGCCCAGGGTGGGCTCGTCGAGCACCAGCAGCTTGGCGTCGATGGCCATCACCAGCGCCAGGTGCAGCTGCACGATCATCCCTTTGGACATGGCCTTGACCTTCATGTCCATGGCCAGCTTGGTATTGGCCAGGTAGCGCTCGGCCTTGCTGCGGTCGAACTTGGGATGCACGCCGGCGACGAAGTCCAGCGCTTCGGACACGCGCAGCCAGCGCGGCAGGATGGCCACGTCGGCGATGAAGCACACGTCCTGCATCAGCGCGTCGCGCTCGGTGCGCGGGTCGTGGCCCAGCACCGACAGTTCGCCATCAAACGGGATCAAGCCCAGCGCGGCCTTGAGCGTGGTGGTCTTGCCTGAGCCGTTGGGGCCGATCAGGCCGACGATGCGCCCGGCGGGGATCTCGAAGCTGATATTGTCGACCGCTGCCTGCTTGCCGTAGCGTTTCGACAGGCCGCGCGCGCAAATGACGGCGCTCATGCTGCACCTCCGTTGGCCGGCGCGCGCAGCAGCTGGTCGAGGTCCAGGCCGAGGCGGCGGATGCGTTCGATCATGGCCGGCCATTCTTCGCGGATGAAGCGTTCGCGTTCGCTGGCCAGCAGTTTTTCACTTGCTCCGTCGGTGACATACATGCCAATTCCCCTTCTTTTTTCTACGAGATGGTCGTCCACCAGTTCCTGGTAGGCGCGCGATACGGTGATCGGATTGAGCTGGTATTCGGCCGCGACCTGGCGCACCGAGGGCAGCGCGTCGCCAGCCTTGAGGGCGCCGTCGAGCATCATGCCGATCACGCGGTCCTTGAGCTGGCGGTAAATCGGTGTGTTGTCATTCCAGCCGATAGTCATGTTGGATGCTCCTGCATGTGAATGCTCCTTGGTGGTGTAACGAAGTGGTGTTGTAGTGAACTATAACACTAAAAAATCACACGTCAACAAGATTTGGATGCATATGCTGGGGAGATTTCGCCGAGCTGCCTAAAAGCAACAAATTAAATGGGGTCAGAGTCGACACATTCATGAATCGCGAATGTGTCGACTCTGACCCCATTTAATTTGTTGCTTTTAGGCAGAGACCAGCTAGAGGATGCGGCCGTCAACGTCGTGACGGGTGATCGTGCCGACGCTGTCGATGGCGATCCAGCCGCCGCGCGGCGCGTCGGTATCGACTTCCCAGTCGGGCAGCACAAAGCGGCGCATTGCACCATTTTGGTGCAATGCGGGGCGATGGGTATGGCCGTGGATGATGGTGTCGGAAGCGAGCGCCTCGATGGCGGCGGGCGCCACATCCATGATCTCGTAGGACTTGGTGCTGTGCGCGGCGCGGCTGCCTTCGCGCATGCCGGCAATGATGGCCTTGCGTTGTTCCAGCGGCATGGCCAGGAACTGCGCCTGCCAGGCCGGCTGGCGCACCATGGCGCGAAATTCCATGTACTTGATGTCGCCCGTGCACTGGGCGTCGCCATGCACAAGCGTCAGGCGCTGGCCGCCAATATCGACCGTGTGCGGCTCGTCGAGCAGGCTCAGGCCCGCTGCAGCGGCAAACTCGGCACCGACCAGGAAGTCGCGGTTGCCGGCCATCCAGTAAACGGCCACGCCGGCATCGCTGACGGCGCGCAGCGCCTGCACGATGGTGTGATGGAAGGGATCGGCCAGGTCGTCGTCACCGGCCCAGTATTCGAAGATGTCGCCCAGCAGGTAGAGCGACTGCGCCGCCTTCGCACGTTCTTCCAGGAAGGTCAGGAAGGCCGCGCAGGTGCGCGGGTGCGAAGGCTGCAGGTGCAGGTCGGAAATGAAGAGCGCGAGGGTGCGCGCGGGCAGGCTCATCGCGGCTCGTCAGTGCAAACTCAGATGGTTTCGATCTTTTCGATCACGACGTCTTCCACCGGCACATCGGCAAACATGCCGCTGCGCGAAGTCTTGACCTTGCGGATCGCGTCGACCACGTCGGTGCCGTCGGTGACTTTGCCGAACACGGCATAGCCCCAGCCGTCCTGGCCTGGATAGTCGAGGAAGCTGTTGTTCTTGACGTTGATGAAGAACTGCGCCGACGCCGAATGGGGGGCCGAGGTGCGGGCCATGGCCAGCGTGTAGGTGTCGTTCTTGAGGCCGTTCTTGCCCTCGTTCTCGACCGTTTGCTCGGCCGGCTTTTGTTTCATGCCTGGCTCGAAACCGCCGCCCTGGATCATGAAGTCGGCAATCACGCGGTGGAAAATCGTGTTGTTGTAGTGGCCCTTGGCGACGTAGCCGAGGAAGTTGGCGACCGACTTGGGTGCTTTTTCGGCGTCCAGTTCGACGGTCATCGTGCCCAGGTTGGTGGTAATCAGTACGGCCATGTCAGTGTCCTGTAGTTAAGATATTGTTGTGCGAAATGCGTCACGGGCCTTATTTTACAGCCTTCAGCAGCGTGGCCGATTGAATTACGATTGGCACCACCGGGACATTTTGCTGGCCGTTCTTGTCGTCCACGACCACGCCCTTGATCTTGTCGACCACTTCCTGGCCAGAGATGACCTTGCCGAACACGGCGTAGCCGAAGCCGTCGCGGCCCGGATAGTCGAGCATGGCGTTGTCGGCCACGTTGATGAAAAATTGCGAGGTGGCCGAGTCCGGATTCGGGGTGCGTGCCATGGCGATCGAGTAGGGCACGTTGCGCAGGCCGTTGCTTGCTTCATTCTTCACCGGCGGCAGCGTTTTCTTGTTGACCAGGTTGGCGTCCATGCCACCGCCCTGGATCATGAAGCCGTCGATCACGCGGTGGAAGACGGTGCCCTTGTAGTAGCCCGATTTGACGTACTGAAGGAAATTGGCCACGCTTTTCGGTGCCTTTTCCTGATCCAGCTCAACTACAATTTCGCCCATCGTGGTCTTGATCGACACTTTCGGCGCGTCGGCCGCCAGTACCGCAGCGCTTAGCGAGACGCCGCAAAATACGGCGAGCAGCTTGCCGATCAAAGGGAAGCGAAACAGAGTAGATTCTTGCATTGTGATGTCCTGTGGGTGGATGTGGCGCAATGTGCTGTCAAGTCTTTTGCGCAAAAATAAACCTGATCCATATGCGGCCAGTGGGGTTTTTATCAATGCTATACTTTGCGCAGAACGTCCCATTCTATCAAATAAGAACAAGACAGAGGGTCTGACGATCTCGCAGCAATTCCCGGTTTCCCGGTGCGCGTCCATGCGACGCTCGCGCCCGGTCTTCGTGTTGCCCGGTCGTCAAACAATTCAGAGCCAGATGCTAAAAGCAAGAGTCCGATGAGCCAATTAAAGATCTACAACACGCTGGCGCGTGACAAGCAGGTATTCATCCCGATCGAGGCCGGCAAGGCCAATATGTACGTATGCGGCATGACGATCTATGACTACTGCCATATCGGCCACGCGCGCATGATGATGGCCTTCGACGTGATCTATCGCTGGCTCTCGGCCTCCGGCTACCAGGTCAGGTACGTGCGCAATATCACCGACATCGATGACAAGATCATCAAGCGCGCGGTGGAAAACGGCGAAACGATCGGCCAGCTGACGGCGCGCTTTACCCAGTATATGGATGAGGACACGGGCAAGCTGGGCATCCTGTCGCCTACCGACGTGCCGCGCGCCACCCAGTACGTGCCGCAGATGTTGTCGATCATCGAACAGCTCGAAGCGAAAGACCTGGCCTACAAGGCCGAGGATGGCGACGTCAATTACTCGGTGCGCCAGTTCGACGGCTACGGCAAGCTGTCGGGCAAGTCGCTCGACGACCTGCGCGCCGGCGAACGCGTCGATGTCAACACCGGCAAGCGCGATCCGCTCGACTTTGTGCTCTGGAAGGCGTCGAAAGAATCGGAGCCGGACGAAGTCAAATGGGACTCGAAATGGGGCAGCGGCCGCCCGGGCTGGCATATCGAATGCTCGGCCATGTCGTGCGCGCTCCTGGGCGAGCACTTCGACATCCATGGCGGCGGCGCGGACTTGCAGTTCCCGCACCACGAGAACGAGATCGCCCAGTCCGAAGGCGCGTTCGGCGGCCCGATGGTCAATTACTGGATCCATAACGGCTTCGTGCGCGTCGACAACGAGAAGATGTCCAAGTCCCTGGGCAATTTCTTCACGATCCGCGACGTGCTGAACAAGTACGACGCCGAAGTGGTGCGCTTCTTCATCCTGCGCGCCCACTACCGCAGCCCCTTGAATTATTCCGACGCCCACCTCGACGACGCCAAGGGCGCGCTGACGCGCCTCTACACGGCGCTTGACGGCGTGGCGGCGCAAGCCGGTCCGGTCGACTGGACGGAAGCGAACGCCGTCAAGTTCAAGGACGCGATGGATGACGACTTCAACACGCCGATCGCCGTGGCGGTGCTGTTTGACATGGCGAGCGAACTGAACAAGAACAAGTCGCCCGCACTGGCGCGCCAGTTCAAATCCCTGGCCGCCGTGATTGGCCTGCTCGAGCGCACGCCGCAAGCCTTCCTGCAAGGCGGCGACGACGGCGCGGCCGCCATCGAAGCCCAGATTGCGGCCCGCAGCGCCGCCAAAAAAGCACGCAATTTCGCCGAATCCGACCGGATCCGGGCCGAACTCCTGGCTGCCGGGATCATCCTGGAAGACAAGCCGGACGGCAGCACGAATTGGCGTCGCGCATGATGGCCCTGGTGAAGGATACCGTGGGCTCGACCTCGCTGATCCTGACCGTGCCGCCTTATTGGGAAGAGGCCAAGGCGGAGCTGATGAAGCGCGACCGCATCATGAAAAAGCTCATCCCCCAGTTTGGCGACTTGCACCTGGTGGGTCATGACGACCCCTTCACGACCCTGGCGCGCTCGATCGTGGGCCAGCAAGTCTCGCCCAAGGCGGGCGAAGCCACCTGGTCCAAGCTGCAGCTGGCCTGCCCGAAAATCAGCCCGGCGCAGGTGATCAAGCTGGGCGCCGAGCAGCTGGCCGGCTGCGGCTTGTCGAAGCGGAAAACCGAGTATATCCTCGACCTGGCCGACCATTTCAAGGCAAAACGGGTCCATGCCAACCAATGGGAGCAGATGGATGACGAAGCCGTCATCGCCGAATTGGTGCAGATCCGCGGTATTTCGCGCTGGACAGCCGAGATGTTTTTGATATTTAATCTGCTCCGTCCCAACGTCTTGCCGCTCGACGACCCCGGTTTGATCCAGGGCATCAGCAAGAATTACTTCTCCGGCGAGCCGGTCTCGCGCAGCGATGCGCGCGAAGTGTCGTCGAACTGGGAACCGTACCGAACGGTTGCCACATGGTATTTATGGCGTAGCCTGGATCCAGTTCCGGTAGAATAGCGCCTGTATCGGCCGCGCTGAGGGTGAGTGACGGCCTGAATTAACACGGAGGTCCAATGATTAAAACAACTTTCCTCAACTTCGAGCAACCTATTGCCGAGCTCGATTCCAAGATTGAAGAGCTGCGTTTCGTCCAAGACGATTCCGCCGTCGACATCTCCGAAGAGATCGACCGCCTGGCCAAGAAGAGCCAGCAGCTGACCAAAGACATCTACGCCAAGCTCACGCCATGGCAGGTTTCCCAGATCGCCCGCCACCCGCAGCGTCCCTACACGATGGACTACGTGAACGAGATCTTCACCGACTTCCACGAACTGCACGGCGACCGCTCGTATGCGGACGACCTGTCCATCGTTGGCGGCCTGGCCCGCTTCAATGGCCAGGCCTGCATGGTGATCGGCCACCAGAAGGGCCGCGACACCAAGGAGCGCGCACTGCGCAACTTCGGCATGCCCAAGCCGGAAGGCTACCGCAAGGCCATGCGCCTGATGAAGCTGGCTGAAAAATTCGGCCTGCCGATCTTCACCTTCGTCGACACCCCGGGCGCCTTCCCCGGCATCGACGCCGAAGAGCGCGGCCAGTCCGAAGCGATCGGCCACAACCTGTACGTGATGGCCGAGCTGAAAGTGCCCTTGATCGCCACCATCATCGGTGAAGGCGGTTCCGGCGGCGCGCTGGCCATTGCCGTGGGCGATGCCGTGCTGATGCTGCAATACGCGACCTATTCGGTGATTTCGCCCGAAGGCTGCGCCTCGATCCTGTGGAAGACGTCCGAGCGCGCTTCCGACGCCGCCGACGCCCTGGGCCTGACGGCGCACCGCTTGAAGGCCATGGGCCTGATCGACAAGATCATCAACGAACCGCTGGGCGGTGCCCACCGCGATCCGAAAGCCATGGCCACGCTGCTCAAGCGCGCGCTGGCCGATTCGCTGCGCCAGTTCTCCGGCATGAAGACCAAGGATTTGCTCGAAGCGCGCCACGCCAAGCTCATGAGCTACGGCAAGTTCAAAGAAACGACGCCGGCCGAAGAGTGAGCAAGACCAAGACCGGCGCGCTCGCGGCCCTGTTCGCGCGCGCGCTGGACGGCGTTCCGCGCGGGCCCATGGGCGCGGACCCGGACCGTAGGGTGGGCGCAAGCGCCCACGCGGGCGTCGCCATCGCCTTCAGCGGCGGCCTCGACTCCAGCGCCTTGCTGCGCCTGGCCCACGGCTGGTGCAAGACGCACGCCATTCCCCTGCATGCCTTCCACGTCCACCACGGTCTCTCCCCCAACGCCGACGCCTGGCTTGGCCATTGTGCCGACGCCTGCGCCGCGCTGGGCGTGCCTTTTGCCGCCGCCCGCGTCACGGTAGAGAAGGGCAAGTCCGGCACCGAAGCGGCCGCGCGCAAGCTGCGCTATGCCGCCCTGGGCAGGCTGTGCGCGGAACATGGCGTCAATTTGCTGCTGACGGCCCACCACCTCGACGACCAGGCCGAGACCGTGCTGCTGCAACTGCTGCGCGGCTCCGGCACGGCCGGCCTGTCCGGCATGGATGGCGCCAATGCCGCGCCCGACTTGCTCGGCAACCCGACCCTGGTGATGGCGCGCCCGCTGCTGGCCGCCTCGCGCGCCCAGCTCGAAGCCTATGTCACCGAACACGCCATTGCCCATATCGACGACGAATCGAACGCCGACCCGCGTTTCGCCCGCAACGCCTTGCGCCACCAGGTGATGCCGGCGCTGGCCCTGGCCTTTCCCGGCTTCCAGGAGCGTTTCGCGCGCAGCGCAGCGCACGCGCAGTCGGCCCAGCGCCTGCTGAGCGAGCTGGCCGCGCAAGACCTGGCCACCTGCCTGCAGGGCGACTGCCTCGACGTGGCCAGGCTGCGCGCCATGAGCACCGACCGTGCTTATAATTTGCTGCGCCACTGGTTCCATGTGCGCGGCCTGTCCATGCCCTCGACGGCCTGGCTGGCCGAGATGCTGGTCCAGCTGCTGGAAGCGCGCCACGACGCCCAGTTGCTGGTGACGCACCCGGACTGCCACATTCGGCGCCACCGCGACCGCCTGTACATCACCCCCAAGTTGGCCGACCTCGACGGCATGCGCGACCCTGACGATGAAGGCGTGCTCGATAAAGAGGGCGAAGCCTTCCGCTGGGACGGCCAGGCGCAGATCGCCTTTCCTGCCTACGGTGGCGTGCTGCATATCGAAGAGGCGGCGCAGGGGCTCGATCCTGCCTGGCTGCGCGCGCAAGCGCTGGTGATCGACTTCCGCAAAGGGGGAGAGCGCCTCAAGCCGGCGGCCAACCGCTCCACCAAAAGCTTGAAATACCATTTCCAGGCGCTGGACGTGCCGGCCTGGGAGCGTGGGCGCCTGCCCATCGTCTGGGCCGGGGCCGACTTGCTGTTCGCCGCCGGCATCGGCATGGACTGCCGCCACGCCACCGCCAGCCCCGGGCTGGTATTCCGCTGGGATCAAACCGCTTAGGCACTACCGTAATTTGCTATGTGTATATGCGAATTTGGTATGATTTAATGCAGAACCCGTCTTGTTATTTTGCATTGCAGCATGTAGAGTTAAGGACTCTTTTCACTACATCTTGAGCGGAAATCTCACTCTTATGGCATTAATCGTCCACAAATACGGCGGCACGTCGATGGGTTCGACGGACCGTATCAAGAACGTCGCAGCACGCGTCGCGAAATGGCACAGCGCCGGCCACCAGGTCGTGGTGGTGCCCTCGGCCATGTCCGGCGAAACCAACCGCCTGATTGGCCTGGCCAAGCAAATTACCGAACACCCGGATCCGCGCGAGCTCGACATGATTGCCTCGACCGGTGAGCAAGTTTCCGTCGGCCTGTTGGCCGTGGCCCTGCACGCCGTGGGCAAGGACGCCGTGTCCTACGCCGGCTGGCAGGTCGCCATCAAGACCGATTCGGCCTATACCAAGGCACGCATCCAGTCGATTGACGACAAGCGCGTGCGCGCCGACCTCGACGCCGGGCGCATCGTCATCATTACCGGTTTCCAGGGCGTGGACGACAATGGCAATATCGCCACCCTGGGCCGCGGCGGTTCCGACACCTCGGCCGTGGCCATCGCCGCCGCGCTCAAGGCCGATGAATGCCTGATCTACACCGACGTCGATGGCGTCTACACGACCGACCCGCGCGTGGTGTCCGAGGCGCGCCGCCTGAAGACGGTGACCTTTGAAGAGATGCTCGAGCTGGCCTCGCTGGGCTCGAAAGTGCTGCAAAGCCGCTCGGTCGAGTTCGCCGGCAACTACCGCGTGCCGACCCGCGTCCTGTCGTCGCTGACCGATCCCCTGATGCCCCTGGAAGAAGAAGCCAACTCGGGTACCCTGATTTCGTTTGAGGAAGATACACACATGGAACAAGCCGTCATTTCCGGTATCGCGTTCACGCGCGATGAAGCCAAGATCACCGTGCTGGGCGTGCCCGACAAGCCGGGCGTGGCCTACCACATCCTCGGCCCCGTGGCCGATGCGAACATCGAAGTGGACATGATCATCCAGAACCAGTCTGTCGACGGCAAGACCGACTTCACCTTCACCGTCTCGCGCGGCGAGTATGCGAAGGCGATGGGCGTGCTCGAAGGCGTCAAGGACGAGATCGGCGCGGCCGCCTTCACGGGCGACAACAAGGTCTCCAAGGTGTCGGTGGTCGGCGTGGGCATGCGCTCGCACGTGGGCGTGGCCTCGCGCATGTTCCAGACCCTGGCCGATGAGGGGATCAACATCCTGATGATTTCCACGTCCGAGATCAAGATTTCGGTCCTGATTGACGAAAAGTACATGGAACTGGCCGTGCGCGCCCTGCACCGGGTCTTTGATTTGGAAAAAGAATAATTTTTCAAAAAATTGTGGGCTCACCATTGACCAAATGGGAGCCAAAAGATATGATCGCGGTCTCCTGTTGAGGCGCAAGCCGCAGCAGGGCAGTTGACTAGTTCAGCTAGGAGACGTGGCCGAGTGGCCGAAGGCACATCCCTGCTAAGGATGCATACGGCTTATACCTGTATCGTGGGTTCGAATCCCACCGTCTCCGCCAGTAACACCTAAAAAACCGCTGACTCAGCGGTTTTTTTTCGCCCGTTCCATAGAGGGAAACGGTAATTTCACTGTCCAGCATGATCCACCGCAAACCGCTGCTATTCACCTTTCGCACATGGGTAGAAACGTGGGTAGAATTGGCGGAGTTGTAGTTTGGCGGAGAAAATGACGCTTAGGTGGAACAAGCTGTCGGCCCTGGCAGTGAACAGTGCCCGCACACCCAGCTATTACGGCGACGGCGGTGGCCTCTGGCTGCAAGTGTCACCATCCGGCACGAAGAGCTGGGTCTTTCGCTTCACCCTCGCAGGCAGGCGGCGCGAGATGGGGCTCGGCACCGTGCGTACCATCGCCCTGGCCAGCGCGCGTGTGAAGGTGAGGGCATGCCGGCAGTTGCTGCTCGATGGACGCGATCCGATCGAAGCCCGCCGCACCGACCGGATTGCCACCGCCCTCAGTCAGGCGCGCCAGCTTACCTTCGACCAGTGCGCCGCGGCTTACATCGACGCCCACCGCCACGGCTGGAAGAACCCCAAGCGTGTCAGCCAGTGGGAAAACACGATAGCGACTTACGCAAGCCCGGTGATTGGCGCCTTGCCCGTGGCCGACGTGGATACCGACCTGATCGTCAAAATACTCAGTCCGATCTGGGCAAGCAAGACCGAAACGGCGGCCCGCCTGCGTGGCCGGATCGAGAGCATCCTCGATTGGGCGACGGTGAGCAAATTCCGGCAGGGAGAAAACCCGGCCCGCTGGCGAGGACACCTCGATCAATTGCTAGCCACACCGCACAAGATCGCCCCGGTCAGGAATCACCCCGCCTTGCCCTGGCATAAGATGGCCACCTTCATGGCCGCATTGAACGCGCGCGAAGGCATTGCAGCACGCGCCGTCCAATTTGCGATCCTCACCGCGTGCCGGTCAGGCGAAGTGCGCGGCGCCACCTGGAGCGAGATCGATCTGGAGGAAAATCTGTGGACCATCCCGGCTGCACGGATGAAGGCTGGCAAAGAGCATCGGGTCCCTTTGTCTGACGCCGCAAAGGCCCTTCTGGCTGCAATGGAGCGCGATGGTGACAACTTCGCTTTCCCGGGGTAGAGGAAAGGCACGGCCTTATCCGATATGAGCTTGACGGCCGTATTGCGGCGCATGGGCCGCAGTGACATCACGGTCCACGGATTCCACTCCTCATTCCGCGACTGGTGCGCCGAGTCGATGAATCATTCCTTCCCGCGTGAAGTGTGCGAGCGCGCCCTCGCGCACAGCCTGCCTGACAAAGCGGAGGCCGCATACCGGCGCGGCGATTTGCTGGAAAAACGCGTGCCGCTGATGCAAGCCTGGGCTGACTACTGCGCTGGCCGGTGAGCACCGGGGCTTATACCTTGACCATAAATTTGATCAAGTGTCGTGATGTGAAAGCTAAGTTCAAAGGACTCGTGGAGGGCCACAACGTCACATCGAGCATATATTCCTCCCATCACACTAACTCATCTTTATTTGGTATGGGATTGAATACGAAGCCGCGGAGTTTCGATGATGTGGGCCTGGCCGGCGCGAGGGTGTCGGCCGGGATTCGATTGGGTGAACGCATGGGCGTTCCTTCTGGCCGTGCGATTGCCAGAACTTTGCGCCTTACCTTCGGTGCGGGCTTTCCGATGTAGCGGTGTGATAGGGTGGCTTGCTTAAGCTGTGGCTAACCGACGACCCCGGAACGGCGGAATTTGGCGCACCGACCGAAGACGCTCAGGCGATGATGCAAGCAAACATGCGCCGCGGCGTGCGACCCCGTTCGAAACGCTAATGGCGTAAAAAAGGTAATTGTTTGATCTGTATAGGCCCGGTCCACAACATGGCTTTTTTTCATTGCAGACGTGTCGCAATTTGATTTTGGATCCGTTCGCTGTTCCAAATGATAAGAACATGTAATTCTTGTTAAAATATATATTTTAGAAATATTGCCTAAAAATTGAAGCAACATACTTTTTCGAACAAATGGTGGGTTTTGGAGAGTTTGTATAGACAGATTGCATATATAATTCCACGCGGAAATACATGTTGCACGGAAATTATAGTGAACAAATCGTCATCTCGCCCTTGTCCTGAATGAATAAGAAAAACATAGAACAATCAGCCTTCTTCTGGGTCTTGGAAGGCCTGTGTAGCCTGCACCGCAAACCGTTCTCCCTCCCCTTGGCACAGCAACAGCTCGCAGCCCCTTATACAGTGGGTACCTTGAGTGGCCTGGCCGGCAACGACGTGCTCGATGGTGGCGATGGTAACGACTCCCTGAATGGCGGCGACGGTAACGACACCCTTATCGGCGGCAATGGCAACGACACGCTCACTGGTGGCCTCGGCAACAACACCTACGTCTTCGGGCGCGGTGCTGGCCTGGACACGGTCATTGCCAATGATTCGACGGTGGGACGCGTCAACACGATTTCTTACGCTTCCGGTGTCCTGCCTTCCGATGTTGGTATCGGCCGTTCGAATGACATTCTCACGTTCAGCATTCGCGGTACGACCGATGTCATCAGTGTGCGCGACTACTTCTACACTGGTTCTAGCAAGATCCAGCAGGCGACGTTTGCCAACGGTACGGTGTGGGATGTGTCGGCACTGGTCAAAACGATGACTGGAGACGATACTTCGACGATGATCACCGGCACCAGTGGAAACGACCAGATCAATGGCGGCGCTGGCAACGACATTCTGCAAGGAGCGGCTGGAGCCGATACCTTGATGGACAACAGCGGCAACAATCTGTTCAATGGCGGCGCAGACAATGACGTTATCGCGGGTGGTGCTGGCAATGAGCTGCTGATCGGTGGCTTGGGGAATGATGTGCTAAGTGCTGGTGGCGGTTACGATGTCATTGCCTTCAACAAGGGCGATGGCAGCGACATGGTTAACGCCAGTACTGGTGGCCATGCTACCGTTTCCCTTGGCAAAGGCGTGCGTTACCAGGATCTGGCTTTGCAGAAGGCCGGCAACGACTTGGTACTCGTCACCGGTTCGAATGAGCAAATCCTGTTCAAGGACTGGTATGCCGACGTCAATAATCATTCAGTCTCGAATTTGCAGGTGGTGATCGAGGGAACGGCTGACTACGATGCTGCGTCGTCGAGCCAGATCAACAACAAGAAAGTCGAAGTGTTCAATTTCGACGGCCTCGTTGGTGCATTCGATCAGGCGCGCAATGCGGACAGCAGCTTGACGAGTTGGGCTATGTCGTCGTCGCTGCTTGGCTTCTACCTCAATGGTAGCGACAGCGCGGCGATCGGCGGAGACTTGGCCTATCAGTACGCCAAATCGGGAACCCTGTCCGGCATTTCTCAGAATCCGGCGCTTGCTCTGCTTGCGAATGCCCAGTTTGGCGTGTCGAGTCAGACGCTGCAGGCAAATACCGCGCTGCAGGATGGCTCCATGCGCCTGGGTTAAGGCAAAATGGGCCTGACGACATGTGTTGTCAGGCCCGTTGCCAGGGGCATTGGATGGCCAGGAGTTACTGTGGGGCTCGGGAAAGAACTCCGCCCCGAGGATCTTTTATCCCTGCATCCAATTGCCGAACACAGCGTATGTTTGCGAGGTGGGTAGCTGTGTGGGTTGAACGAAAATCGTGATGATTTTTCATAGGAGAGTTGGGGATTCACCATCTCCGCCAGAAATAAAGAAAAACCCCCGCAGCGCACACGACGGCCAAGGCCGCCGTGAGCCTTGCGTGGATTTTTTTATTTCGGACGGAGATGCGGGTGCCCCGTGCGTCATTCGAAGACCGCCCCCTGCCAGGGGCGGCTCTCCGAATCGCCCATTTGCCGCCGCTGCACGGCGGCGTGGCGCGCCGTGGGCGCGCTTGCCACACCACGCCAGGGCCGCCGCAGGCGGCCTCCAGCAATATTTCCCACAAGAAAAATCCAACTATGACCCCGCCCCGAATTCATTCGGCAATGCACTCGGTAGCAGTCCCGCTGGCAGCCCAGATACAAGCAAATTCGGACTATAATCAGTCCACACAGGTCCCGCCAAGGAAATACGATGAAATATTCGACGCAAGTTAAGCCGATCAGCTATCTGAAAAGCAATGCCGCCGACATCGTCAAGGAATTGGCGCAGTCACGCGCGCCGATGCTGATCACCCAAAACGGCGAAGCGAAGTTAGTGGTCATGGATGTGAAATCCTACGAAGAACATGAAGCAACCCTTGCGCTGTTAAAGATTCTGGCGCTAGGACAGGGCGAGATCGACCGCGGTGAATTTCGTCCGGTATCCGAGGTCTTTGCCGACTTCGACAAGGACGAGCCCTAGTGCGCTGTCAGCTTGTCATCCTCGCCTCAGCCGAAGCCGATCTGCGAGCCTTGCGATCTTATCTGGTGGCTAACTTTGGCAAGCGAAGCTGGCAGGACAGCTATCGCAAGATCAAAGCAGCGATGACCACGATTCGGACCTACCCATTGCGCGGCGTAGTTCCCGTCGAACTCACCGATATGCACCTGACGCAGTTTCGCCAGGTCCTCGCCGGGTTGAACCGCATTATTTACGAAGTCCGGGGAACGGTGATTTATGTTCATGTCATATGCGATACACGTAAAGACTTGCCAAGCCTGTTGATGCAGCGCTTGGTGCGGTCCGTTTGACGCAATTCCAGCGTCACGGTCCCGCCCTGGCGGCGTTGACGATGACTTTTACGTCGCGTTGGTGACGGTCGCTTCGGCGTCGTTGGGGAAATTGTTTCTGGCGATTGTCTGTCGGCGCGAGACACTTCGGATCGCCGGTTGCATTGCCCACCTGATGCGCATTGGCTTGTTTTTTCGGAAGAATCGATTTTCCCAGACTAAGTGCATTCAGGCTGGCCGCACACGCCACCAGGCGGCGATGCGCTGGCCTTGCATCAGGATGGCAATTGTCAGGAACATGGTGCCAAAGGCCAACCAGGCGTGCGGCAATAACAAGGGCATGCCAAGCAGGATCAAGCCATCATTCGAGCCCGGAATCAGCAAGCTGCCCAAGCCCATCAGGATGCCGCCGGCAAGGCAAGCGAGGGCTTGCGCCGGCCGGAAGCGGGCGCCCTGCAAGCGTCCCGCGGTGTAGCCGCCCAGCAGGCCGCCGCCATACAAGGCCAACAATAGTCCAACGCGCCAGTCGAGTGGCATGACCTGGCCGCGTGCAAATTCGTCGAGCACATCGGTGTAGGCCCAGCTTCCCCCGACCAGCACCAGCAGGACAATGAAGCAGATGCCGATAACCGAGGTGGCGGCGTGCGGTTCCCAGATCTTGGCGGCAAGCGCGCGCAGCGCCAGCGTGCGGCGCCGCCACAGTGCCCTGCCAACCCGCATGAACAGGAAAACCGCAATCACGCCGGCGGCAACGCCTGGCGAAACAAAGAGGGGCGAATCGAAGGTGGCAGTGGTGTGCGGCAGCGCCAGCCCATGCACGGCGCGGCAGCCGATGAAATAACCGAGCGGCGTGGCCAGGTAAGCCAGTTCGCCGTTTGATAGGCGGGCGATGGCGCCGAATACGCAACCCTTGTTGATATACGCACCGCTGCCGAGCAGGGCACCGCCAAGAACGATGCGCCAGCTCAGTGCATTGCCCGATGGCGTGAAGGTCGTCAGTTGCAAGGTCAGCGCGAGCGCCAGGCCACCGGCGACCCACAAAGACGCTTCGATCATCGACAGCAAGCGTGTGCAGCGTGCCAGCGAAACGACTTCATCGACGGCAGCCACGGTACAGGTGGCGCCGCGCTGGACGGCGAAGCCCATGGCGCCTGTCAGCACAAGTGCCAACGCCAAGGTCGTCAAGTCAAGGTGTGCTGGCATGGTGGGGCTTTCAGCAGGGCGCGCCTTACATCATCTTCATCATCGTATCTGGCTTCTTGTCATTGACGATGTCGCCAATGGTCAGCTCGACCGGCTTGTCGCTAACGTTCTTCCAGTAGTGCATGGTGCCGAGGAATTCGCGCGATACCTCACCGGCCTTGTGCAGGATGGGAACTGTGCATTTGCTGCTGTATTCAAAGATTTCGCCGCTGTCGACTTTGATCAGCGCAGGGCGGTCGGCGTGGCTGTGAAGGGGGACAATGCCACCGGCAGTGATGGTCATGTGGCGCAGGCGCAGGCGCCGCTCGTTGAGTTTGACATTTTCCTTTGCCAGGTCCACGGCCGCCAATTCGCTATCGGTGACACCCAGCGCCTGGGTAGGCGCGCCGGCCAGGGCGTTCTTGCCTTCCTTGCCGGCCGGGCACTCGCCGGCCTGCGCCGCAGCACTCCATGCGCTCAGGGCGAGCAGGGCCAATGCGATCGTTTTCTTGCCAGTGTTGATAGTCATGGTTGTGTTCTTTCATCGGTGGTAGAAGGAAGTGTGGTGCCAGCGCCATACGGCCCCGACCAGCAGCAGTCGGACGAACCCGGCTATTCCTTACACGGCCAGGCAGCGCGGGCAGGTGTGATCAGTGATGCGCTTCGTCCGTGTGTTCTGCGCTGCGGGTGAACCGCAGATGCGTGATGTCGACGGCGAAGAACATGCCCCAGGTCCACTCCACGAAGACGCGCAATTTGCGTCGCAGCGTCGGCATTTGCGACAGGTAGTAGGCGCGCCAGGCCAGCCATGCCGGCAAGCCCGCCAAGGGAACGCCATATATTTCAGCGACACCCTTCATGTGGCCGATTGCCGCCATCATGCCGCGCGCACGGTAATTGAATGGGCGTGTCGGTTGCTGGCGCAGGCTGGCCAGCAGGTTGCGCGCCAGCAGGGCGCCTTCACGCACGGCAAATTGCGCCGTCGGCGGCGCCGCCGTTCCCGTGCCGGAATTGGGGACCTGTGCGCAGTCGCCAATGGCCCAGACACCGGCGGCGCCGGCCACCGACAAGTCGGCAGCGACCGGCAAGCGTCCGCGTTCGAGCGCGATGCCCAGGCGCTCGATCAAGGGATTGGCGCGCGTACCAATGGTCGAGATCACCGTCGCCGCCGCGACGAATTGCTGTTCAAAGCCCACGCCGTGCTCGGTGATGTACTGCGCCCGCAGGCCAAAGCGCACGTCGACGCCGCGTCGCACCAGCGAGGCGCAGGCCGCGGCGCCGAGCGAAGGCGGCAGTTCGAGCAGCAGGCGCTCGGCATCCTGGATGAGCGTCACGCGGATCGCGGCCCGTTCGGCACGCGGATAGAAGTGCGCTACGCTGGCCAGGCAGTCGACCAGCTCGCCAGCGACCTCGACGCCGGAAAAGCCGCCACCGATGACGACGAAGTGACCAAGCTGCCAGATCAAGGCGCGCTCCGTTTCCAGTTCCATGCGGGCGAGCCGGCGCAGCACAGTATTGCGGATATGCATAGCGTCGCCAACGGTCTTGAGCGGCAGCGCGTGTTCGGCGGCACCGGGCAACAGGTCCAGGCGCGCGCGGTTGCCGCACGCCAGGACCAGCTGGTCGTAGTCGATGGTCAAGGGCCCGGACAAGGTGCCGCAAGTGACGGTGCGCGCTTGCAGGTCGGTGGCGGTGACTCGGCCCATGATGAAGCGCGCGCCGCGGCGCGGATCGAGCAATTCACGGATGGGGGCGACGACCTGTTCCGGGAAAATCGAGGCACCCACCGCTTCGGGCAGCATCGGGCTGAAGGTGGTGTAGCTCTCTTCGCTGATGACGACCAGCTGATAGCCATCGGGTAGTCGGGTATCGAGCCCGCTGATCGCTGCCGTTCCCGCAAAGCCGCCGCCCACGATCACAATATTTTTTTTGCCGTTCATCGCACCCTCCTGGTAAATGCTTCAGTCGGTTTGGTGTGCCTTTCCTTACAGCGTGGCCGCCTTGCGCACAACGCCATGAATAAAGTTGTCAGGCGGCGTCAGGTTTGCTGCGCCCGTCCGACTATGCCTCAGTTGGACAATCACATTCAGGGAAACGGAGACATCATGTTTACAGGAAAAACAGCCTTGGTCACAGGGTCGACCAGTGGCATCGGGCGGGCCATCGCGGAGAGCCTGGCGGCGCAGGGCGCCAATATTGTGCTCAATGGATTTGGCGATCCGCGCGAGATTGAAGCGCTGCGCGACCAGATCGCGCTCGCGCATGGGGTCGAGGTGATCTACAACGCCGCTGACCTGTCGGACCAGGCAGCGATTGAAGCGATGATGGCGCAGATCGCCGAGCGTTTTGGCAGCGTCGATATCCTGGTCAATAATGCGGGCATCCAGCATGTGGCGCCGGTGGACGATTTCCCGGTGGAGAAATGGAATGCCATCCTGGCCTTGAACCTGTCGGCGACTTTCCATACGGTGCGCCTCGCGCTGCCGGGAATGAAAGCCAAGCAATGGGGGCGCATCATCAATATCGCGTCGGCCCATGCACTCGTCGCTTCGCCCTACAAGTCCGCTTATGTCGCCGCCAAGCACGGCATTGCCGGCTTCACCAAGGCCGTCGCGCTGGAAGTGGCGACCGCCGGTATCACGATGAATGCAATCTGTCCAGGCTATGTCTGGACACCGCTGGTTGAAAAACAGATCCCGGAAACGGCCAAGGCGCGCGGGCTGACCCACGACCAGGTGATCAACGACGTGCTCTTGCATGCCCAGCCAACCAAGCGTTTCGTCACCGTCGAACAGGTGGCGGCGCTGACGGTGTTCCTGGCATCGGACCATGCCGCCTCCATGACCGGCGATGTAATCCCGCTCGATGGCGGCTGGACCGCGCAATAAGGGGCAGCACATGAACCAATTCGATACGCAGACAGTGATACGGGAGAGACGCCATGGCGCGTAACAGTACCCAACGCAAGATCGCGGTGGAGCCGGTGGCGCAAGCGCGCACCATGCCGGGACAGGTGGTCGTCGTGTTCCAGGGCGGGGGCGCGCTGGGCGCCTACCAGGCCGGCGTCTTTGAAGCGATGCACGAAGCGGGCATTGAACCGGACTGGGTGATCGGCACATCGATCGGTGCCATCAATGGTGCGATCGTCGCTGGCAATCCGCCGGCGCTGCGCCTGGAAAAGCTCAAGCAATTCTGGCACCGCATGGAGCATCACAGCCGCAGCGCCATCGGCTTCAACGCCAAACTGGTCAACCTGGCGACCATTGCGCAAGGCATCCCGGCCTTTTTCAAGCCCAACCCGGCATCCTGGCGCGGCCTGAACGCGGCGATGACGCTGGAAGAGGCATCCTATTACAGCACCGAACCGCTGCGCCAGACGCTCGAAGAACTGGTCGACTTCGGCTACCTCAACGACGGGGCGACACGCCTGACCGTCGGGGCGGTCAACGCGCGCTCGGGCGACATGCGCTATTTCGACAGCAAGGACGAAGTCATCCGTGCCTCGCACGTCATGGCTTCGGGGGCCTTGCCGCCTGCCTTCCCGGCCGTGCGTATCGACGGCGAGCCATACTGGGATGGCGGCATCTACTCGAACACGCCGATCGAGGCGGTGCTCGACGACCGGCCGCGGCGCGATTCGGTGATCTTCTCCGTGCAGGTATGGAATCCACATGGCCCTGAGCCGACCACGATGGCGCAGGTGATGGGCAAGCAAAAGGATATCCAGTATGCCAGCCGCGCCAGCCACATCGAGCGGCAGCGCCAACTGCATCGCTTGCGCCATGTGATTCGGGAACTGTCGAAACACCTGCCGGCCAATTTGTTGGCCACGCCGGAATGCCGTGAACTGGCTTCCTGGGGCTGTGGCACGACGATGCACATCGTCAAACTGAATGCGCCGATTCTTGAAGGCGAGGATCACACCAAGGATGTCGACTTCACCTCACACGGCATCCGCACCCGCTGGCAGGCGGGCTACCTGGAAGCGCGGGCGGCTATCGAACGCGCGCCGTGGCGCCAGGAGGTCGACCCTATTGAGGGCGTGATGATCCACGAGGCCCAGGAGAATTGAGCATCGTTCGCTAATGCCAGCGCACCGTGCCGGCCTTGGCGGCGTTGACGATGATTTTCATGGCGCCATCGGCGACGGCCGCTTCGGCGTCGCTGAGGAAGTGCAGGACGGCCCGCTCGGTGGTGGCGGCGTCGGCGGCGCCCGGTTCGACGCCGACCCAGGCGTCGCGCCAGCCGCGCTTGGCGGCGTAGAGGGCCGTGTCGGCCATGCGCTGCAGGGTGTCGAAGCCGATCGTGATCGGCAGGCCGGGCATGAGCGGGAAGGCGGCGAAGCCGATCGAGGTGGTCTTGCGCAGCACCTGGCCATCGTCGAGCGTGAAGGCGTGGGCGGCGATGGCGGCGCGGATCTTTTCCGCCAGCGCGGCGCCGTCGTGACGCTCGACGAAGCGCGCCACCAGCAGGAATTCTTCACCGCCCCAGCGCACCACATAATCTGATGCGCGCAGGCAGGCGCGCAGCACCTGCGCCGTTTGCACGAGCACGGCGTCGCCGGCGGCGTGGCCATACTGGTCGTTGACCTGCTTGAAGTGGTCCAGGTCGAGCATGAACAGCACCAGGTCGGAGGCGACCGGTGGCGGCGTTTCGTTGTTGCGGCGCATGGCCAGGTCGAGGTCGGCCTGGATGGCCTGTTCGAGGAAGCGGCGGTTGTGCAGGCCCGTCAGCGGGTCGGTCAGGCTGGCTTCCTCGATGCGGCGGTAGGCCGCTTCCAGCGCAGCGGTGCGCTCGGCCACGGTGCGCTCGAGCTGCTCGCTGCGGCGGCGCAAGTGGCGCAGGCGCAGGCGGAACAGGCCCGCCACGGCGAGCACGCCGGCCACCAGCATCAGCAGGCGGAACCACCAGCTCTGGTAAAACGCCGGCAGCACGCTCAGGGCCATTTGCCATTGCGCTTCGTGCCACGTTCCGTTGCGGTCGCTGGCCTGCACTTGCAGCTGGTAGTGGCCCGGTGGCAGGCGCGTATAGGCGGCGACGCGCTGGGCGGCGCTGACCTCGTTCCAGTCACGGTCGAAACCGATGAGGCGGTAGCGATAGGCCAGCTTGTGCGGGGCGCTGAAATCGAGGGCGGCGAATTCGAGGCGCAGGTTGTGCTGGTCCGGTTGCAGCGTGCGCGCCTCAATGGCGCTGGCGCCAGGCTGGTCGACGCCGTCGATGCTGATGCTGCTGGCCGCGACCGGAGGCGTGTAGTCCCATGTGGACAGGCTGTCCGGGTGCACCAGCATCAGGCCTTCGGGTGAACCAAACAGCAGGGTGCCGTTGCGCGTGCGGGCGCGGCTGGCGATGAACAGGGTGCGGAAGTCATTGCCTTCGCTGCGCCCGAAACTGCGAAAGCGCCAGCTGGCCGGGTCGATGCGCAGGTGGCTGCCCACCCACACCTGGCCCTGCGCGTCTTCGACCAGCGATTCGGTCGGGTGGGCTGGCAGCTTGAGGCGGGTTTCGAGGTTGTCGAAGCTGGCGTGCTGGCCGTCCCATTTGGCGAGGATGGCCACGCCGGACTGGGTGGCGAGCCATAGGCGTCCGTCGCGCGCGACCATCAAGTCGGGCACCCAGTTGTCGGGCAGGCTTCCGGCGCGGCCAGGCACGCTTTCGATGCGTACGGCCTTGCCGCTGTGCGTGTCGAAGGCGTTGATGCCATGTTCGGTCCCGACCCAGAGCGTGCCATCGGGCGTGAAAGCGAGCGACTCCACTTCGCGCCCGGACAGGGAGGCGGAGTCAAGCGGGTCGTGGCGGTAGACGGTGGTTTTATCGGTCGCCGGGTCGATGCGCACCAGGCCGCCCAGTGATCCGGCCCACAAGGCGCCATCGGGCGCGAACACCATCGTGCGGATCGGGCCGCCCGGCAGGCCCTGGGCCTTGTCGAAGCGTTCGAACTGTCCGCTGCCAGTGCGGCGGCGGTGCAGCGTGCCGTCCAGTGTGGCGACCCAGATGGTGCCATCAGGCGCCTGGGCCAGGCAGGTGATGGCGCCATCGGCCAGGTCGCCGGCGTGGGCGGGGTTGGGACGCAGGTGTTCTCGCGGGTGGCCGTCGCCGTCAACGATGTCGATGCCATTGCCGTTGGTGCCCAGCCAGAGCGTGCCGTCGGCCATCTCGCGCGCGCGCACGATGGCCGGATGGCTGATACCGTCCGGGTTGGCGGGGCTGTGGCGCCATTTGACGAAGGCGCGCGTGTGCGGGTCGTGCCAGGCCAGGCCGCCGCCCCAGGATCCGGTCCACACCAGGCCGGAACGGTCAACCAGCAGGGCGCCGACGCGGTCGTTGCCGATGGTGCTGGCCAGGGCGCCGTCGTGGCGCAGCCGGTCGATGACCTTCAGCGTGGCCGGGTCGATCACGTCGATGCCGCCGCCGAAGGTGGCCACCCAGATTTCGCCGGGCGTCGCTTCGGCGAATGCATACACCCAGAAGTGGCTCAAGCCGCCGGGATTGTCCTTGCCGGCCAGTGCCAGGCGCTCGACCCTGGCGCTGGCCGGATCGTAGACCAGCGCGCCATGGTCGGCGGTGCCGATCCACAGGCGCGCGCGCCGGTCTTCGAACAGTTTGGTGATGTGCTGGCCGGCGAGGGCGGGAACGGCGCGCAGGGTGCCGTCGCGCTGGCGCAGCAGCAGGCCGTCGCGCGTGCCGACCCATAAGCGGCCTTCGCGATCGTGCAGCAGGGCGCGGCCCTGGCCCTTGGCGACATGCAGGAATACGCCACTGGCCGGGTCGAGCCGGTCGATGCCGTCGTCAGTACCGAGCCAGAGCTGTCCGGCGCTGTCTTCGGCAATGCCTTCAACGCGGTCGTGGCCCAGGCTGGCCGGTTTGGTGGGGTCGTGACGGTATTGGGTGAAGCGGTCGGTGCGCGGGTCGAACACGGACAGGCCACCGCTGATGGTGCCGACCCAGATGCGGCCATCG
>JAZJYP010000293.1:23520-33931 GCA_040390345.1 Pseudomonadota bacterium
CGCGCGCCACCAGCAGGCTGCGCACATAGCTGCCGCCCAGCGAGCCGGCGTCGCCGGGGCGCGGGCGGAATACCTTGAAGCTGTAGCCGTCGTAACGCACCAGGCCATCCTGGGTGCCGATCCACAGGAAGCCGCGCGCATCCTGCACCATGGCGCTGGAGAGGTGGGCCGGCACCTCGTCCGGCACGGGCACGCGCTGGAAGGAGACGAGACCCGGGCGGGTCTGGGCCGGCGCGGTGGCGGGCAACAGGCACAGGCTTGCGAAGAAGAGGGACAGCAGGCGCGTGCGCATCGGTGCATGGAAAAGTGAATTTTCACACATTATGCAACAGCCCATGCGCCAGGTGGGGGCCCGGCGCGTCCTTACTGGTGAATCTGTGTGGTAAACTTGATTCGCCACGACCACCAGTCCCGTTCATGAAACGTTTACTCCTGCCGATCGAGCAGTATGCCGGATTGTTCATTGGGACCCTGGGTCTGCTGGTGGCGCTTGCCTGGTTCAGCGGCACCACGCTACTGGCACAAGTTCTCCCCAGTTCGGCCGCGATGGGCCTGAACACGCCCATGCTGTTCATGGCGGCTGGATTTTGCTGCGTCGCCGGTGCCAGGGGGCGCAAGCGCCTGGCCTATCGGGGTGCGACGGTCTTCCTGATTGCCTTGCCGGCCCTGGTACTGGTCGAGCACCTGTTCCAGGCCAGCCTGGGCATCGATTTCGTGCGGGCAGCGGCGGCGCCAACGCCTGACCAGCCCCACCCGGGACGCGTGGCACCGAACACGGCGCTGGCCTTTTTGCTGGCCGGCCTGAGCTTCCTGCTGTTCGGACTTGCAGGCCACGCGCGCTGGCGCCGGCCAGTGCTGCTGGTCCTGGCCGGCAGCGTGCTGTTGATCGGTGTGACGGCGCTGGCCGGCCACGTGCTGGGCCTGGAAATGCTGTACAAGCTCGCCTCCTATAATGCGATGGTCGCGCCGACCGCATTTTGCATGAGCCTGCTGGGCCTGGCCCTGGTCGCGCAAAACAGGCGCCAACCGCATCAAGCCGCGCTGGCGGCCAGCCACAATGCGCAGCGCATCATCATGCGCTCGGTGGCCGTCGTGTCGCTGGTGGCGCTGGCCTCGGGAGCGGCCGGCTACGCCGTCATGCGCGACAGTTACGAACAATCGGTGTCGTCAAAGATGCTGCTCACGGCCACGACCAGTGCCAGCTCGCTGGCCAACACGCTGGCGCTGAACCTGTGGTTCCCCCGCACCATTGCCTCGCGCCCGCGCCTGCGCCTGGCCTTTGAGGCGCTGCAGCACCAGCGCCAGGACAAAGCTGCCATTGATCGGCTTGAAGAAATCGCCAACAGCTTCATCGGCACAGGCGTGAGCGGCGTGCGCTTCTTCAGTCCCGACGGCGAGCGTTATGGCACGGTCGGCACGCTGGTGCACGATAAATCGGCCGCGCGCTATCACGTGCTGCATACGGGGGACGATGAAGCCTGGCTGTTCTGGCGCGATGGCTTTCTGCTCTACACCGAGACCCTGGTGCGCGCGCACGATAAAGTGGTGGGCAAGATCGCCACCGAACAGCACCTGCCGGTGTTCGACAACCTGGTCAGCGAGATCCGCAAGAGCAGCGATTCGTCGGACCTGCTCATTTGCACACTGGACGGCAAGGATGCGTATTGTCCTGCGAGCCGCTTCTACAAGGAGCCATTCCGGGTTCCGATGTACAAGGCCGACGGCAGCGTCAACCTGCCCATCAACCATGCGCTGCTCGGTGAAAGCGGCGTGGCCATTGCGCGCGACCTGCGCGGCATTCCCGTGTTTGCGGCGTATGCGCCCCTGAAGGACACGGGCCTGGGCCTGGTGGTCAAGCACAATGTCGACACCATGTACACGCCGCTCAAGGAGCGGGCCAATGTGCTGCTGGCAGTACTGGTGGCGCTGGTGGGCGTGGGCACCTTCACACTGGCGGTACAGGTGCGCCCCTTGCTGGGCCAACTGGTGCGCGAACAGGAACGCACGCGCGTGATCCTCGAAAACTCGAACGATGCCTTCGTCGCCCTCGACGCCGACGGCACCATCACGGACTGGAACGTGCAGGCTGAACGCACCTTTGGCTGGCCTGCCGACCAGGCGCTGGGGCGGCGCCTGGCGGACCTGATCGTGCCGCCCGCGCAGCAGCCAGCCTACGAGGCCGGATTTGCCGGTGCGGCCGGCGGCGTTGTCATGAACAGCTGCCTGGAATTAACGGCGCTGTGCCGCGATGGCCGCCTCATTCCCATCGAACTGTCGGTGGCGTCATTTCGCAGCGGCGCCGGCTTTGTCGCCACCGCCTTCATGCGCGACATCACCGAGCGGGTGCGCCTGTCGGCCGAAGTGGCGGCGCGCGCGGTCGAACTGGAGGAGGAACGCGACCGCGCCCAGGCGGCCAACCGGGCCAAGAGCGAATTTGTCGCCAATATGAGCCACGAGCTGCGCACGCCGATGAACGCGGTGCTGGGAATGACCTACCTGCTGGGCCACACGGATCTCAAGGCCGAGCAGCGCAAGTATATCGAGATGATCCGTTCTTCCGGCCAGTCGCTGCTGGGCATCATGAACGACATCCTCGATTTTTCCAAGGTCGAAGCAGGGCGCATGGACCTGGTCGTGACCCACTTCACCCTGGCCGACGTGCTTGGCGCCGTGGCCACCATCATGAGCGTCAATGCCGGCGACAAGGACCTGGAGCTGGCCATCGGCGTCGATCCGGATGTGCCGGCCTGTTTCGAAGGCGACCCGCTGCGCCTGCAGCAGGTGCTGGTCAACCTGGCGGGCAATGCGATCAAGTTCACCGAGGCCGGCGAAGTGAGTGTGCAGGTCGACCTGGTCAAGCGTGTCGGCGATATCGCCACCCTTGCCATGCGGGTGCGCGATACCGGCATCGGCATGGACGCCGGCCAGCTGGCGCGGCTGTTCCTGCCGTTTACCCAGGGCGATTCGTCAACCACGCGGCGCTTCGGCGGAACGGGCCTTGGCCTGACCATCTCGAAGCGCCTGGCCGAGTTGATGGGCGGCGCCATCACGGTGCATAGTGCGCCAGGCCAGGGCAGCACGTTCTGCGTCATGCTGGACTTGCCCGTGGTGGCGCCGCTGGAAGAGGCGCGCCGCCATCCCGACCTGGGCAAGCTGCGCCTGCTGATCGTCGACGACCATGCCACCAGCCGTGCTTGCCTGTCCAGGGCGGCGCGCGCCCTGCATTGGGAGGCCGACATGGTCGATTCGGACGCTGCCGCCATCGCCCGCCTGCGCGCCGAAAGCGCGCAAGGGCGCCATTACGACCTGGTGCTGCTCGATTCGCAGATGCCGGAGATGGACGGCCTGCAGACCCTGCGCTCGCTGCGCGCCCTGCAGCATGCGCCGCGCCTGCCCGTGATCCTGATGGTCAACGCCTATGGGCGCGGGCGCCTGATGGGCACACCGATGGCGCAGCAGGCCGATGCCATCGTGTCCAAGCCCATCACCGCTTCGAGCCTGGCCGACACCGTGCACGAGAGCCTGGCGCAAAGGGAGCGTCCGGCTGGTGCGCAGCGCTACAGCGCACCGGCGCAAGAGCCGGTGCGCCTCGATGGCGTGCGCCTGCTGCTGGTGGAAGACAATGAATTGAACCAGCTGGTGGCGCGCAGCATCCTCGAGCGCCTGGGTGCCAGCGTGGAGTGCGCGGGCAATGGTGCCTTGGCCGTGGCACGACTGGAAGCCGAACCGAAGCGCTATGACCTGGTGCTGATGGACGTGCAGATGCCCGTCATGGACGGTTATGCGGCGACGCGCCAGATCCGCGACCGCCTGCACCTGGACATACCGGTGCTGGCCATGACGGCGGGCGTGACCGAGTCCGAGCAGCGCGAATACACGGCCGCCGGCATGGACGACCTGATTGCCAAGCCGATCGATATCGAGCAGCTGGTGGCCACCGTGCAGCGCCACGTGCCGGGCTTGCGGCCTTCGGCGGCCGCGGTCGTGGTGCCGCCGGCGCAGGCGCTGCCGGTGTTGAACCTCGCGCCATTGGTGGCCATCGCACGCGGCAATCCGGAGCACCTGGCCGCCATCGCACGCATGGTGCAGCGCATGGCCGATGCCGGCACGCGCGACTTCGACCTGAGCGTGCAGGCCTGGCGCGAAGGTCGCAGTATCGAAGCGGCGCGCCTGTTGCATACGATGCGTGGCGGTGTCGGCAGCCTGGGGGCAAAACGTTTTTGCAAGGTGTCGCTGGAACTGGAAGCGGCCATTGGCGCGAGCGATGTCGAACTGGCCGATGCGCTATTCGTGCAGGCCGGCGCAGAGGTCGAGGCGGTGCTGGCAAACGCCCAGGCGTGGCTGGACGACTACGCCGGCGCGCTCAAGGGCGCTTGATGAAGCGCACGTCGACCGCAGAAACGTCGGCGTAGGTCTTGGGTTTCTTGGGCTTCTTGGGTTTCTTGACCACTTCGCCTGTGGTCTTGGTCAACGGGACCCGGTGTTCGGGCGCGAAGCCCGGTTCTTCCACGCGCAGCACAGTTTGTTTGGTCAGCACTTCAATGGCGGCCAGCTGCGTCACTTCGTCGGCGCACACGAGCGAGATGGCTTCGCCGCTGGCGCCGGCACGGCCGGTGCGGCCGATGCGGTGGATATAGTCTTCGGCCACGATCGGCAAATCGAAATTGACCACTTGCGGCAGGTCGTCGATATCGAGGCCGCGCGCGGCCACGTCGGTGGCCACCAGGATCTGCACCTGGCCGGCCTTGAAGCGTTCGAGCGCCCGCAGGCGCGCCGGCTGGGGCTTGTCGCCGTGGATGGAGTCGGCATTGACGCCCTGGCCCAGCAAGGTCTCGACGAGCTGGTCGACCCCTTTGCGGGTCTTGACGAACACCAGCACCTGGCCCCAGCGCCGCTGGCGCAGCAGGTGCAGGAACAGTTCAGGCTTGCGCTTCTTGTCGACCGGGACGAGCCACTGCTTGACGGTCTTGGCGGCGGTGTTGCGCGGACTGACTTCAATTGACAGGGGATCGGCCAGCAGCTTGGCCGCCAGCGCGCGGATCGCATCGGAAAACGTGGCCGAAAACAGCAAGGTCTGGCGCTGTTTTGGCAGGGCCGCAAAGACGGCGTCGAGCTCGCGCGAGAAGCCCAGGTCGAGCATGCGGTCCGCTTCGTCGAGTACCAGGGTTTGCAGCTGGTCGAACTTGACGGCGTTCTGGCGATACAGGTCCAGCAGGCGGCCGGGCGTGGCCACCAGCACGTCCAGGCCTTTGCGCAGCTTCATCATCTGAGGGTTGATGCTCACGCCGCCGTAGGCCACGTGCATGCGCAGCGGCAGTTTGGCACCGTAGGCGGCAAAGCTGGTGTAGACCTGCTCGGCCAGTTCGCGCGTGGGCACGAGCACCAGCACGCGCACGCAGTTGGACGTGACCTGGCCCTCGAGCGTGAGGCGCTGCAGCAGGGGCAGGGCAAAGCCGGCTGTCTTGCCAGTGCCCGTCTGCGCGGCGGCCATCAGGTCGCGCCCGGCCAGCACGGCCGGAATCGCCTGCACTTGTACCGGTGTCGGCTTGGCATACCCCAGTTCTTCGAGGGTGCAGGCGATGGGGGCGATCAGGCCGAGGTCGAGGAAGCTCATGGCATCGCTTTAAAAGGCGAAGGTGGCGGCAACGCGCGCGACCGGATAGACACGGAACGAGCGCACGGTTTCGTTGAACTTGGCGTTTTCGGCCGCGACGTCGGAGACCAGCTGCGTGCAGAGCGCCTTGGACGTGGTGCAGCCGATCGACACGAGGGTCGAATTGGCTTTTCCCTGGTAGAAGGCGCCCAGGTCGGCAGTGAAGCCCCATTTGCGTAGATTGGCAAGCGGGTTGCCCCAGCCGATGCCCAGGTAAGGCGCGGCCTTCTGGTAGTCGAGCGTGCCCGTCAGGGTGCCAACGTCGGCTGCCGTGTAGGCCTTGCCGTTGATGGTGTAGCCGGACGCGCCGGGTTTGGCGACGGCGCTGGCGCGGTTGCCGTTGTGGACCACGCCGGCGGTGACGTGGAAGGCGGAGTTGTCGATCACGTACCAGTCAAACAGCGCATCGATGGTGCGCAGGCGCGCCGTGACGTCATAGTCGATCGCGTTGGCGGTATCGCTGAACGTGTGGCGGTAGTAGTTCACGCCAAAACGGCCGTTCAGGGTTTTTTCCATGGGTACGACCAGGTGGGCACCGGCGCCAGTCGAGCCCAGGTCGAGCGTGACGGCCACGTCGGCTTGGGCGGCCCCGGCCAGCAGCAGGCTCGCAGCGAACAGCAGATTCGTCGATTTCATTGTTGCCCTTTCATTGGATGGAGTCGGGCAGCATTGTAGCTCAAGGCGTGTAGCCGTAGCGTGCGTAGATGCGCGCGATGACGCCGCGCTTGCCCATGTCGGCCAGGGTGCGGTTCAGGTTCTCGACCAGGTCGAGCGGCGTGTCGGGATGGCAGGCCAGGTACATATCGCCCCGTTCGAGCTTGAGTACCGGCTCGATGCCGCTGATGCCCTGGGTTTTCAGGCGATATTGGCCCGACAGCTTGCCCGAGGCCCAGTAGTCGATGCGGCCGAGCTGCAGTTTGCGCGGGTTGAGGTCGTCGTTGGGCACCACGTCGACGTCGACGCCGCGCTGTTTGAGGTAGTCGACGCCGCCGTCGCCCAGGTAGCTGCCCACGCGCGCGCCCTTGGTATCGGCCAGGCTTTGCGGACGATGGGCGCTGTCGGCCTTGGCAAACAGGTACCAGTCGTTAAAGGCGATCGGGCCCACCCAGCGGTACTGGCTCTCGCGCTCGGCCAGGCGCGACATCGAAAAAACGCAGTGGCCAGGTTCGCTGTGGGCGAGGGTGATGGCGCGCATCCACGGCGACATCCTGAGCGTGAAGGCCACTTTGGCCGTGCGCATCAACTCCTGCACGATATCGCTGGAAATGCCGACGATTTTGCCGCCGTCCGTCATATTGAAGGGCGGGTATTCCTCGGTCATCAAGGTGAGCGGTTCGGCATGCGCGCCCATGGCGCACAGCCAAGTGGCAAAGAAAAGAATCCTGCGCATCGTTTGGGTGGTTGGATCAAGTTCGACAATGATACATCAGGGCCCGGCCCTCGTCGCATTTCTTGCGCGCGCGGTATTGACGAATGCGCCGATGCTGGCCGGGCGCGATGATCCATGTTAGATTGTGCGCCCACGCCAGCTGCAACCGGTTTGGGGTGGGCCAGAAAAATCAAACAGGGAGATTGTCATGCCATCACCGTATCAACGCACGCTGCGCGCCGCCTGCGCCGTCCTTTTCCTTGGCGCTTGCCAGGCCCATGCCGCCGGCCTCGTGGCCATCAAGGCCGGGCGCGTGCTCGACGTCGAAGCGGGCAAAGTGCTGCAAAACCAGGTGATCCTGGTCGATGGCGAGAAGATCAGCGCCATCGGCGCCGCCGCCAGCACCGCCATTCCAGCCGGCGCAAAGGTGATCGATTTGTCCAACGCGACGGTGCTGCCAGGCCTGATCGACGCGCACACGCACCTGACGTCCAACCCGCACCTGCATGGCTACCTGGCGCTGTCGGTATCGGACATGCGTTCGGGCCTGTACGGCGTGCGCGCCGCGCGCGACACCCTCAATGCCGGATTCACCACCGTGCGTGACGTGGGCTCGAGCGGCTTTGCCGATATCGCCCTGCGCGACGCCATCAATGACGGCGACCTGCCTGGCCCGCGCATCGTGGCGGCCGGCTACGCGCTGGGCATCAAGGGTGGCCATTGCGACAACAACCTGCTCCCGCCGGAATATAAGGACGTGGGCAACGGCGTGGCCGACGGCCCGTGGGCGGCACGCGCAAAAGTGCGCGAGATGGCCAAATATGGCGCCGACGTAATCAAGATCTGCGCCACCGGCGGCGTGCTGTCCAAGGGCGACGCGGCCGGCGCGCAGCAGTACACGCTCGAAGAAATGTCGGCCATCGTGCAGGAAGCGCACAAGCTGGGCCGCCGGGTGGCGGCCCATGCGCACGGCGCCAGCGGCATTGCCGACGCCATCCGCGCCGGGGTCGACTCGGTCGAACATGCGAGCCTGATCGACGCCGAAGGCATCAAGCTGGCCAAGGAGCGCGGCACCTACCTGGTGATGGACATTTATGACGACGATTACATCCTCGGCGAAGGCGAAAAGGCCGGCTTCCTGCCCGAATCGCTGGCCAAGGAAAAGGAAATCGGCCAGCTGCAGCGCGATAACTTCAAGAAGGCCTATCTCGCGGGCGCGAAGATGGCCTTCGGCACCGATGCCGGCGTCTACCCGCATGGCGACAACGGCAAGCAGTTCTTCTACATGGTCAAGTACGGCATGAGTCCGATGGCCGCGGTGCAGGCCGCCACCATCAATGGCGCGGACTTGCTGGGCCTGAAGGACAAGGTCGGCTCGATCAAGGCGGGCAAATTTGCCGACATCATCGCCGTCAGCGGCGACCCGATGCTGGATGTGAGCGCACTGGCCACGGTCAAGTTCGTGATGAAAAACGGTAGCGTCTTCAAAGGAGAATAAGGATGCAACTCAAACCAACCCTGCTGGCCGCGCTGCTGGCCGCCGCCTTCGGCACGGCTGTCCATGCCGCCGAATCGCCCAAGGCGCCAGTGGCCGCCGCCACAATGGCCGTCAAACCGAATGGCGCTTTTGACGCCTGGGCCGACGCCTTCACCGCCGACTGGGTGCGCCTGTCGCCCGAGCGCGCCACGACAATCCAGTATTTCAGCGGCGCCGAACAGGACGCGCTGGACCGCCAATTGACGCCGCATACGCACGCCCAGCGCGCGAAAACGGTCGCGCTGGCGCGTGCCGGACTGGCCAAGGTCGACGCCTTCCTGGCCGGCCCGCTCGACGCCACCCAGCGCATTTCGGCCGAGACCATGCGCTGGTCGCTGGCCAATGTGATCGCCAGCGAGCGTTTCGAAGACTACACGTTCGCCTTTTCGCAGTTCAGCGGCGCCCAGATCTCGCTGGTGAATTTCATGAACGAGACGCACCCGCTGCGCCGCGCCAGCGACGTGGCGACCTACCTGTCGCGCCTGGACCAAGTGGGCCAGCGCATGGACGAATCGACCGAGCGTGCCCGCGAAGCGGCCAAGCGCAAGCTCATCGCGCCGCGCATCATCCTCGAGCGCGCGCAAGAGCAGGTCAACAACTTCCTCAAGAACGCGCCGGACCAGAACGTGCTGGTGACATCCTTCGCCCAGCGCCTGGCCAAACTGGGCGACGTGACGCCGGAAGCGCGCGCTGCGGCCCTGGCCACGGCCACCAAGGTCGTGACGGAGAAGATCATCCCCGCCTACCAGCGCACCCAGGCTTTCCTGGCCGAGCTGCATCCGCAAACGGGCGAGGTGGTCGGCATATCGCGCCTGCCGGACGGCATGGCCGCTTACAACAATGCGCTTGCCACCTATACCGGCACCACGCTCACCGCCGACGAAATCCATGCGATCGGCCTGCGCGAAGTGGCGCGCCTGGAAGGCTTGATGGACAAGCACCTCAAGGAACTTGGCCTGAATGAGGGTAGCATCGACAAGCGCATGGAACAGCTCAATGCCCGCTTCGACCTGCCGCAGCAGCCGGACCCGCGTCCGGAAGTGCTGGCCCGCTACACGGCCATCGTGCGCGACGCCGAAAAGCGCGCCGACGCCGTCTTCAATATCAAGCCACGTGCGCCGATCGAAGTGCGGCGCGAACCGGCGCTCACGGAGGCGTCGGCCTCGGCCCACTACAGCACCCCGGCGCCGGACGGCACCCGTCCCGGCATCTTCTGGGTGCCGCTGCGCGGACCGACCTTCAACATGACGCGCATGCGCAGCCTGAGCTACCACGAAGCGGTACCGGGCCACCACTTCCAGCTGGCCATCCAGCAGGAACTGACGGGCCTGCCGAAATTCCGCACCATGCGCGTCTTCGGTGGCGGCAGCTCGCATTCGGAAGGCTGGGCCCTGTACACCGAACGCCTGGCCGTGGAGCAGGGCTGGTACGAGGGCGATGTGCCGGGCTTGCTGGGCGCCCTGGGTTCGGAACTGTTCCGCGCGCGCCGCCTGGTGGTCGACACCGGCATCCACGCCAAGGGCTGGACGCGCCAGCAGGGCATCGACTACGGCATCGGCGCCCAGGAAGTGGAGCGCTACATCGCCTGGCCGGGCCAGGCCTGCGCCTACATGACGGGCATGCTGCGCATTATCGAGATGCGCGAGAAGGCCAAGGCTGCCTTGGGTCCGAAATTCTCGCTGCCGGCCTTCCACGACGTGGTGCTGCGTACCGGTTCGGTGCCGCTGGACGTGCTGGGCAAGACGGTCGACCTCATGCAAAGGCTGTCGGCCGATATGGACTCCACCGTGCTCACACTGGAGAACCTGCAACAGGTCTCGGACGAACTCAACGACGACATCGCCAACGTCGA
>JAZJYP010000293.1:33941-35225 GCA_040390345.1 Pseudomonadota bacterium
ACGGTCGACGCCTGGGTGGCCAGCCAGCGCTAGGAATTTATTCCGGTTTCGGGGCATTTGGTCGCTGTTTTTCCAGTTCCATCGGATAATGGCGGTCGCGATGCGGGGGCATTGCTATTCTTCGAGCATGCCCACCGAAACCGGAACCTATCATGATCACTAGCCTCATTTTCATCAGCCGCCTGCTGTTCGCCTGGGTGGTGTCGTATATCCTGCTGTGCGTCGTCCTTGTCTCGACGTTTTACCGCTACCGCGGCCCGGACGGCGGCATTTTCGTGCTGGGCGGCTTTGCGCTGGCCGGCTTCGTCATCACCGGCGCGTTTTCCCACCTGCGCCGCGTGCGCCTGATCGCCGGCCACGTCGACTACGGCAACCTGGGCAACCGCCAGCGCCGCCAGATCGAAATCCCTTTTGAAGCGAGCGAAGCGTTCGAGCTGATCGACGCGGCCATCCGCGAACTGCCGGGCACCGAAGACGTCGAGAGTGCGCGCGACAGCCTGCAGGTGCGCGCCAAGATCAAGCGCAAGGCGCCATATGGTTATGCCGGCTACACGCAAAAGGTCTTCGATGACTTCTTCGGCCAGCGCCGCAACCAGATTTTCGCCATGATCCATCCGAGCGGCGACACCGCCAGCGTGACCGTCATCTGCGAACCCGAACGCGGCGCCTGGAGCGACTGGTTTCTGGTCGACGACGGCACCAACCTGGAGACGGCGGAAGCGATCGGCCGCGCCGTCACGCGCCGGATGGCGGCGCGCCGCCGCAGCGAACAGGAATCGGCCAAGCAGACCGCCACTGAAAAAGAGCTGACCGTGGCCAAGCTGTCGCTGCTGCACGCCCAGGTCGAACCGCACTTCCTCTACAACACCCTGGCCAGCGCCCAGATCCTCACCCGCAGCGACCCGGCCCGCGCCGACGAGATGCTGGGCAACCTGATCACCTACCTGCGCCATTCGCTGCCGCGCACCGAGGATTCGCTCTCGACCCTGGGCGAAGAACTGGAGCGGGCGCGCGCCTACCTCGACATCCTCAAAATCCGCATGGGCTCGCGCCTGAACCTGCAGATCGATGTGCCCGAGACCCTCAAGAGCGTGCTGTTCCCAGCCATGATGCTGCAAACCCTGGTCGAAAACGCCATCAAGCATGGGCTCGAGCCCAAATCCGGCGGCGGCACCGTGTGGATCCTGGCGCGCACGCTGGACGCGACGGTGTCGGTGACGGTTGCCGACGACGGGCGCGGCTTCTCGGCCGAAGGCGGCGGCACCGGCATCGGCCTGCGCAACG
>JAZJYP010000294.1:0-3995 GCA_040390345.1 Pseudomonadota bacterium
CCCGGGTTCTCGCGAACCCGGGCCTTCTGCTTTCACTGGTCGGCACGGCGGTATTCAATCATGAACCTGGGAGTCAGCGCCGATGTGACGCAGGTTGACATGCAGCTGCGCAGCCGGATCGGTGCAGCGTCAGCCGCGGCCGCATTGAGGGGGTGGATCGGAAAGCGTTGGTGGGACAACGACTTGCGATCACGGTCTCGGCTTGTGTCGACTCGAGCTACCCGTCTGGCTACCCGCACCGCGTGGGCTTTCACGGAATGCCGTGGGCCGGCGCGTGCGCCGAAGCATCGGCAGTTCGCATCCTACGGGCCATATCAAACACGCACCGCCTCGGCCTTGCACGCCGACAGTAGTTGAAGCACCTGGGCACGGGTCATGGCGACACAGCCTTCTCACCTTCTGCCGCCAAGCGGGTCGATCTCGTCACGCCGCCCAATTCGCGAGCGTCAGCCCCGGCACGCGCTCGAACTCGCGCGTGTTGTTGGTGACCAGTGTCACACCCAGGGCCTGGGCGTGCGAGCGATCAAGCTGTCGTAGGGACCGATCGGCGTGCCCTGGCTGGCGAGCCACGACCTCACCTGGCCTGCCACCTCGGCGGCGGACGCGTCGAAGTCAGCGACCTCGAGCCCGGCCAGGAACCGCCTCAACACCTCGGCATTGCGCGCCGAACCCGTGCGCGCGATGCCGTAGAAGAGCTCGGAGGCCGTGATCGCCGACACGCCCAGCCCCTCCGCGTCGTGTTCGCGCAAGGCCTGCAGGACCTTGGGCGGACGCTCGTTGATGGCGTGGATGCAGATGTCGGTGTCGAGCATGTAGCGCATCGTGCGGCCCGCGTCAGGTCAGCGTGCGGGGCAAACCGGCGCTCGCCGCCGCTGTTCGACGGGCTGCTCGCGTTGCAGCATGGCGCCGGGTTCGAACGCCAGCAGCGCGTCGATCAGCGCGTCGGGGCCAGCCGGCGGAACCGCGGTCGGGACGACCTCGTTGCCGACACGGCGCACGTGGACCTCGGTCCCCTCGAAGCGGAACTCCTTGGGCAGACGCACCGCCTGGCCGGTGGCGTCCACCTGCTGATGCCTGCCAGTGAATTGGGGCTTTGGTCAACTCCCGAGCCACCGGCAGACATCGAGCCTATCGCCACCGCCCAGCACGTCTCCAGATTTCGGGAACTGATGCAAGGAAGGCGTCAATCGTCACCCATTCCGCATCGAGATGCCAGCTCAGAAAAGCCGGTGCTGTCCGTCCGGATCTGCGGGCGGTGGCTCGGGCTCCGAGGCTCGCTCCAGCGCCTCGCGCACCCACTGGATGGACTCCACCGGCCGCGGCCGGTGGTCGATCTCGTGGCCGCAGCCGCGGTCGATCCAGTGCAGCGCCAGCCGTTCGTAGACCGGTTGCCAGTCGTCGCCCGCGCGCAGTTGCATCTGCGGGTTCGGGAAGTAGTGCCCGTTCTTCGTGCGCACCCAGAGGCGCCGCTCCGGCTGGTAGCTGCTATGCACTTCGGCGCGGGCCAGCACCTGGTTGACGTAGGTGCGCTTGCGGCGTGGCTCGGGCCACAACCACGCCGGCAGTTCCTGCAGCACGTCGTGAAGCTGATCGGCGAAGAAGCCGGCCAGGACCTTGTAAGGCTCCTGCCGTCGCGTGACGCACCGCGACCACTGCGTCTTCAGCCCCGCCAGCATCAGCGTCAGCACCCAGTACTCGCCCTGGTGCCGTTCCAGCCGCACCAGGCGAGCGTCGGTCTGCACGTCCAGCGCCGGCGGCGCGAGCAGGTCGAAGAGCGCTGGCAGCCCGCTGCCCGCGAAAGCGGCCTCGCGCATCGCACGGCCAACGGCGTGGTCCCAGGCGCTGTGGCCAAACTCGTCGCGCCGCTGCGGGTCGGCGCCCTTGGCCAGCAGCGCTTCCACGAGCGGTGCGTTTCCGGCCATCGCGGCCAGCATCAGCGGCGTCGCGCCCACCGGCGTGGCGTGGTCGGGGCCGTGCAGGTCGGCCAATCGAAGAATGTCTTTGACGTTTTTCGCCTGGTAGGGCTGAAGGTGGCGCTGGTGCACTGCGGCCACGGTGCGGCGCACCAGTTGCTGCCGCGCCAGCCAAGGGCCCTCGATAGCGTAGCGCGGGGGCAGCAGCGTGCCGGCGCCGGCGAACTCGCGCTCCTCCATCAAGGCGCGGGCCGGCGCGAATCCGCCATGCGACAGTGACTCGATCCACGAATGCTGGCCGTGCCACATCGCATAGTCGAAGACAGTCTGCCGCGGCTTGCTGCTCGGGTTCTGCGCGTCCAGAGCCTTGGGAAACAGGTCCTCGATCAACGCCAGGCTCCACGGCGTCCAAGGCACGGGCTTGTGCTGCAGGAAAGCATCGCGGATGGCCTGCGCCTGCTCGGTCTTGCCCTGCAGCTCGAGCCGGCGCGCCTCCTGCGCCCACTCGTCCTGGCTGGACTTGGCCACCGGCTGCGCCAGCGCCTCGCCCAGGTGCAGGCCCAGCAGCCCCAGCAGCGGGTGGCCGGTGTCCTGCTCCACCAGCGTCAGCGTCTCCACCGCACGCGTCATCGCCACGTACAGCGCGTTGACCTGGAACTTGTACAGCTCCAGCGACTTGTCGGCCTTGTCGCGCGCCCGACGGAACTCGAGATCGTCGCCTTGCAGGTCGGCTTCGGTCACGCCCTCGCACACCTCGGCATAGGCCTGCCGCTGGCCCGACACCAGCTTGAACAGCAGCACGTGCGGGTACTCCAGGCCTTTGGCCTCGTGCACCGAGAACACCAGCGGCGTGTGGAAGGCCTGGCGCGCGGCGGGTTTGTCCTCGTCGCGCAGCACGATCACGGCGTGCCGTGCCGATTGCCGGGTGGCCGCATCCAGCTGCGCCAGCGCCTTGTCCTTGGCATCGAGCAGCCGCACCTCGCCGGCCACGGCAGAGGTGCTGCGCACGAGGAAGTTGCTCTCGCGGTCCACCGACCCGAAGCGCGCCTGCTTGATCTTCAGCAGCCGATTGGCCAGCACGGTCACGGCGCGCGTGTTGCGGAAGTTGGCCCGCAGCAGCTTCAGCGGCTGGCGTTGTGCAGCGTCGCCGGCCAGGCCCTGCCAGAACAGGCTCTTCAGCGCCGCCCAGCTGAAGAAGTTGGGGTGCACGATCTGGTGGCTGTCGCCGCACAGGATGAACTGGCCCGGTGCTTTCAGCAGCGCCAGCACCAGCGCCAGCTGCACGGGTGTGAGGTCCTGAACTTCGTCGATGACAACGAAGTCGTACATCGGCGGCTGCTTCTGTGCGATCTCGGTGCGCCAGGCGTGCGCAACCAGGTTGCTGTCGTGCAGGCCCGCTTCGGCCAGCCAGGCGCAGTAACGCTGGAACAGGCCATGCGCCAACTCGCGCTGCGCGGTATTGAGCAAGCTCTGCCGCGTGCCCAGGGCCAGGTAGTCAGCCAGCGACAGCGGCCCCTGCGGCTGCGCGCCGATGACGCCGCGGAACTCCTCAAACAGGGCCTGCGCATCGATGTCGCCCAGCAGCCGCAGGCTTGTGTGATGGCGTTCGCACCAGGCCGCGAACGCAGGCAGCGTCACCTCGCGGCCCGACGGCACGCGCAGGGTCTCCAGCAGCTCCCGGTAGCTGAGGAAGTCGACCTCCTGCTTCGGGTTCTCGAAGCCATGCGCGGCGTGCAGCGCGCGGGCGCTCTGCGCCAGGTAGGCCGACAGCGTGACGTAGAGCACCCGGCCCTCGGCCTCGCGCAGCCGCGCCAGCGTGACCGCGGTCTTGCCCGATCCGGCGGAGCCGATCACCACCAGCGGCGCCGGGTGTCGGTAGGCCTCGTCCTGCGCGTCGTCGAACACGATGGGCTTGTCCAGCAACGCGAACTGCGTGCGGTCCGGGCCCAGCCAGCGCAGTGGCGTGGCCTCGGCGGACAGTGCGGGTGCCTTGGCATCGGCGAGTGGCTCGCGTTCGATGCGCGATTCGTCCACCACGGCGCCGCGCAGGAAGCGGGAGCGTTCGTAGGCGTGGTTCTCGAT
>JAZJYP010000294.1:4005-6278 GCA_040390345.1 Pseudomonadota bacterium
ACGGTCTCGGTGCCGCCTTCGCTGTCGGGCCGGTCGATGCGCGCGAACTGCAGCAGCAGCCGGTCGGCGTAGGCAAGCTTGGCGCGGTAGTACGACCCGGCGTGCAGCTTCTTCACGTCGGCCGAGCGGAAGTCGCCGGCTTCGATGGCGGCCTTGACCTTGTCGAACGCGGCCTTGACGCGGCGCAGGTTCAGGTCCTTGTACTGCAGCAGGCGCATGCGTTGGGTGGTCCGGGTTCAGTGGGCGTCGACAGAGGCCGGCGATGCCACGCGATCGTACTTGCCTGCATGACCGCGCTGGCCAAAGGACGACCCTGCGCGCTCAAGCCTTGCGACGCATCGCGCGAACCGCACGCGCTTCGTGCCCGGCCACGGCCAATGCCTCACCCGATGACCTCTGCGTGGCGTCGAAACGACCGCGCAGTGCCGGCGACCACTCGATGGCCGGCCGCGGCGGCAAGGGCGCAGGGACGAATGGCTTGAACGACTCTCCGGCGGTGGCAACCTCGACGTATCGACCCTGCAGCGAGCGCTTCATCGGAGCAGGAACCTAAATTAGCGGTGGACACTATTTTAGGATGAGACCACTTCGTAAAATGCCACCGCGTATCAGGCAGCGGCCCACGCCTGCCATCACGCGTGCCATCGGCGCCGATTCGAGCGGCAACGGCAACGCTGTCATGGATGGGGTGACACCGCCGGCGGGAGGCCGGTCACGAAGGCTTCGGGGTCATGATCGGACAGCGCCCCACGCGGACCAACGTCAGCAGGTCGGCGTCTCCGGTGACCGGGGCGTCGGCCCGGCCGGCGGCTGCCAGGTGCAGAAACGGCATGCCAAACGGATCTCGACAGACCGGCACGGTCGGTGGCGGCCGAGGAATGCGAACGGCCTCGGCGTAGGGCAGGTAGTCGGCCAGCAACTCCTGCTGCTCTTGCGCGTCGAGGCGGAACTTCGGATAGGCCAGGACACGCACGAGCTCCTGCGCGGTGGCGGTCGGCTGGCCAGCGGCAGGCAATGGCCGCCCTGCCAGGCGGCACGCGGGCGAGCGGTAGTGCCTTTGCCGAACACCAGCGTCGAGGGCACGATGTTGGTGTCGAGCACGACGCGGGGGAGACTATGGTCGGCCGATGGCGCACTGCGCCTGCGCGCGCTCATGCCTTGCGCTGCACCTTGGCGCGGGACCTGGTTGCGGCCTTGGCGGGAGCCTTTGGGCTCGACGGGGCGCGCGCAAACGACACAGCATCGCCGATGTCGGCCGCGGTCAGGTTCAGTTCCGCCAGTTTGGCCCGCACGGCGTCGGCGCGCTGGATGCGCACCGGCGTCAACACGATCTGCCCGTCGCGCGTCTGCACGTCGAAATACTCGGCGGGTCCGACGGCCTGCATCACGCTCTTGGGCAGCGTGAGCTGGTTCTTCGAGGTGAGCTTGGCGAGCATGGCGGTCTCAGGTCGGAAAGCAAGGATTGCTTCGCGGCCAGCCGCTTCACCGACGCCTCGGCCTTGCGCAGGAACTCCTCGTACGCGGCGGCGTCCGCCCGGCTCTGCTTGATCAGATTGTCGAGCAGTTTGGACATTTGCTCGTAGAACCGGGGGGTCGGTGAGCTGGTCACGGATGATGGTCTTGCGGACGTTGTTGATGATCCCTTCGGCGATGGCGTTCTTCGACAGCCGCTTGCCGCAGGCATGCGTGAATAGGCACTTGGTCGTGATCAGCAGCATGTTCGACTCGCCCCAGGTCGGCGAGCTCGACTCGATGAGCGCGACCACGTCGGACGCCTCGATCTCGCGCACGGTCAGCGCGCCGAGCTTCTTCTCCACGCGCTTGAGGTGCCGGCCGTAGCTGACCTGGGTGCTGTGCGCCAGGCTGACCAGCTTCTTGGCGTGGTAGTCCTTGACCAGCTCGCGCACCGTCCAGTCCTTCGCCGCGGTGGCCTTGGCCTTCTGCTTGTCGGCGGCCGGGTTGCGGCCCTGCATGATCTCGGCGCGCTTGATGGTGGCGATGCCGCGCGCATCGGCCAGGCTGATGTCGGGATAGCGGCCGATCGTCAGCTCGCGGCGCCGGCCGCCGTGTCGATGCCGAACGATCCAGCCCGCCACGCCGGCGGCGGAAAGCGTGAAGGTCAGCCCGTTCCCATCGGCCTTGGCCAGCAGCGTTCCCGCCTTGATCCAGTGCCTGAGCTGCAGGTCCGACAGAAGGCCTTTGTCGCGTGCCATGTCAGTGCCATGTCCACCCCATTGTTCGGACTTGGGCCGGATCGCAGCTACCCGCCTAGC
>JAZJYP010000295.1:0-6705 GCA_040390345.1 Pseudomonadota bacterium
GGGTCAGGTGGCCGCCTTCGGCGAGCGACATGCCCATGATGGTGTCGCCCGGCTTCAACATGGCGAAGAACACGCCCTGGTTGGCCTGCGAGCCGGAGTTCGGCTGCACGTTGGCCGCTTCGGCGCCGAACAGTTTTTTCACGCGGTCGATGGCGAGCTGCTCGACGACGTCGACGAATTCGCAGCCGCCGTAATAGCGCTTGCCCGGGTAGCCTTCGGCGTACTTGTTGGTCAGCTGGGAGCCCTGGGCTTCCATGACGGCCGGCGAGGTATAGTTTTCCGACGCGATCAGCTCGATGTGATCGTGCTGGCGGGTGTTTTCGTTCTGGATGGCGCCGAACAGTTCCGGGTCAACCTTGGCGAGCGTGTGGTCTTTTGCAAACATGAAAAAAACTCCAATCGAGAAGAGTGCGATGCACTGGCAGTTTTGGATCGAATGAGGGGAGCCGACATGGAACGGACAGCCTCAGTGCGCTTCCATCGGTGGCTGCCCAGGCGAACGGCTAATGAGATCTCACGTTCCCCGGTGGATGCCCACCTTTCGCCAGCAACGGGATCACCGCGCGACTTTTCGCCAGTTACGTGAGACGTAATGGAGCCCAAATTGTAATTTAAGTCACTCGGAAGGGCAAGAAATAGGCGCGCGCCTATGCAAGGCGGATGAATCTGGTCATTTCGGCTACAATTACTTGAGTACTCAACCTTATTTTTGACAGCGGAAGCAATCATGATCGTCTTTATCACCGGCGCCTCGGCCGGCTTTGGCGCCGAAATGGCACGTACCTTCGTCAAGCACGGCCACCAGGTCGTCATCAGCGGGCGCCGCGAAGACCGCCTCGCCGCCCTCGCCTCGGAGCTGGGCGACTCGGCCCTGCCCATCGTCATGGATGTGCGCGACAAGGCCTCGATCGACAACGCCCTGTCCCTGCTGCCCCAGTCCTGGCGCCAGATCGACGTCCTGATCAACAATGCCGGCCTGGCCCTGGGCACCCAGAGCGCCCACGAAGCCCCGCTGGCCGACTGGGAAACCATGATCGACACCAACTGCACCGGCCTGGTGACGATGACGCGCGCCCTGCTGCCGGGCATGGTCGCCCGCGGCAGCGGCCTGGTCATCAACCTCGGCTCCGTGGCCGGCCACTACCCTTACCCGGGCGGCAACGTCTACGGCGCGACCAAGGCCTTCGTCGAACAGTTCACCCTGAACCTGCGCGCCGACCTGGTGGGCACGGGCGTGCGCGCCACCAACCTGGCGCCCGGCCTGTGCGGCGGCACCGAGTTTTCCAATGTGCGCTTCAAGGGCGACGACGCGGCAGCTGCCAAGGTCTATGAAGGCACCCAGCCGCTCACGGCCGAAGACATCGCCGCCACCGCCCTGTGGATTGCCACGCTGCCGCCGCACATCAACATCAACTCCATCGAGATGATGCCGACGTGCCAAGGTTTCTCGCCATTCAACATTAAACGCAAGTAACAGCAACCGCGCCAATTGTTAGGGATTGTTACAAACCTTGGCGCGCCCCCTGCAGATCAAGTCTACTGATGCCGCACATTTGCCTGCGCGCCCCTGCGGGAAAATCGCGTAAAATGTTTCTTAATTTCACTTATGACAGCTTGACATGCCTTCTGCCTTTACCTGGACCGTCCGCGTCTACTACGAGGACACCGACGCCGGCGGCATCGTGTTTTATGCGAACTACCTGAAATTTTTTGAACGTGCCCGCACCGAATGGCTGCGCGCGGCCGAGATCGGCCAGCAAGCCTTGCTCGCCGAGCATGGCGCCATGTTCGTCGTGAAAAGCGCGAGCCTTGACTACCATGCACCGGCCAAGCTCGACGATGTACTAAACTTGACACTGACAGTAGAGAAACTGGGACGCGCATCGGTCCAGTTTGTGCAAGAAGCGTGGTGTGGCGAACGTTTGCTCACGAGCGCGCGTGTCAAAGTCGGTTGTGTCGATGCGCAGACGCTGCGCCCCTGCCCCGTGCCCGACGGCGCCGCCGCGAAAATGCGCCTGTCCCTGTAAGCGAACACTTATCCATCCAGACCAAGAAGAATATGAACGCTGCCCAAGATCTTTCGTTTGTCGCCCTGATCACCAACGCCCACGTGATCGTGCAGCTGATCATGGCCCTGCTGCTGGGCGTGTCCCTGGTCAGCTGGACCTACATCTTCCGCAAGATGTTCGCGATCCGCGCCGCGCGCGCGCAGACCGAGAAATTCGAACGCAGCTTCTGGGCCGGCGGCAACCTGCATACGCTGCACCAGAACGCCTCGGCCAGCCGCGAACAGGGCGGCGCGCTGGCGCGCATCTTCGAAGCGGGCATGGGTGAATTCATCAAGGGCAAACAGGCCGCGCGCGAATCGCTCGACATGGGCGCCGTGCTCGATGGCGCGCGCCGCGCCATGCGCGCGGCCTTCCAGCGCGAACTCGACGCCCTCGACAGCCACCTGAACTTCCTCGCCTCGGTCGGCTCCGTCTCGCCCTACGTGGGCTTGCTCGGCACCGTGTGGGGCATCATGAACGCCTTCCGCGGCCTGGCCAATGTGCAGCAGGCCACCCTGGCCGCGGTCGCGCCGGGCATCGCCGAAGCGCTCATTGCAACGGCCATCGGCCTGTTCGCCGCCATTCCCGCCGTCGTGGCCTACAACCGCTTCACCCACGACATCGACCGCCTGGCGATCCGCTTCGAGAGCTTCGTCGAAGAGTTCTCCAACATCTTGCAGCGCCAGTCGCGCTAGGCACGAGGGCGAACGACCATGGCCTCCTCCTTCTCCAGCAGCCTGCGCGGCGGACGCCGCCGCAAGTTCAAATCCGAAATCAACGTCGTGCCGTATATCGACGTGATGCTGGTGCTGCTGATTATTTTCATGGTGGTCCCGCCGGCCAACAGTCCCAGCGTGATCAACCTGCCGGCCGCCGAAAAGACCCAGCTGCCGCCGGACGACTATATCCAGATCATCGTCAAGCCCAACGAAGCGCTGTCGATCGGCATCAACGGCAAGACCACGTCGGCGCCGGAAAACATCAGCAGCCGCACCGCCCTGCTGCGCCGCCTGCGCGGCCTGCACGACGAACACCCCACGTATCCGGTGATGATCGCCGGCGACAAGGACAGCAAGTACGACGACGTCATCCAGCTCATTTCGGAAGCGAAGAAGATGGGCATTAACCGTGTCGGGTTGGCGACCAAGTAGAGTGAATACCATGAATCCCGCAGCCGCAGGCGGCGTGCCCTACCGGGTGCCGCCGGAACCGAGCCGAATGCCAGCGATGCTGCTGGCCGCGGCCATGCACGCGGGCCTGGTGGCCTTCCTCTACATCGGCATCAGCTGGCAAAGCACCGCCCCGGTGGCGGTGGAAGCGGAAGTGTGGGACATGAAGGTGCAGCAGGCCGCCCCGCCGCCGGAACCGGCACCCGTGGTGCAGCCCGAACCGGCGCCGGCCCCCAAGGTGGAAGAAGTGCCGCCACCGAAGCCGCCCGAGATCGCGCTGGAAAAGGAAAAGCCGAAGAAGCCGCCCGTGAAGGAAAAACCGGTCGAGAAAAAACCCGACCCCAAAGTGGAAAAGGCCAAAAAGGCAGCCGACGAGAAGAAGGCAATGGAGAAGGCGCATGAAGCCGAGATGCGCCGCATCACCGGCGCGGTAGGCACGACGGGTGAAGCGGCCAAGTCGACCGCACCGCGCATGGACAGTGGTTATGTGGCCAGCCTGACGGCCAAGATCAAGTCGAACATCATTTACACGGGCAACCGCGACCTGCCTGGCGACCCTTCCGCCATCTATCGCATCGAGCAGTTGCCCACGGGCGAAGTGCTGCGCTTCAAGCAGATCAAGAGCAGCGGCGTGCCCGACTACGACCGCGCAGTGGAACAGGCCATCACGGCCTCGTCGCCGCTGCCGAAGAAAAAGGATGGCACGGTCGAACGTTCCATCGAACCCGTTTTCAGGATTAAGGACTGACATGAAACGCACCAGCACTTACCTCAAACTCGCCGTGGCCGGCGCGGCACTGCTGGGCGCGTCCGCGCACGCCCAGCTGCGCTTTGAAATTTCCGGCGTCGGCGCGACCCAGATCCCCATCGCCATCGCCGCCTTCGCCGACGAAGGCCAGGCCCCGGCCCAGATTTCCGCCGTCGTGCGTGCCGACCTTGAACGCAGCGGCGTCTTCAAGGTCATCGACACGGGCAGCGTCATTTCCGATACCGCCAACGTGGACTTCAACGCCCTCAAGTCGACCGGTGCACGCGCGCTGGCCGTGGGCAGCGTCTCCGCCCTGGCCGACGGCCGCTTCGACGTGCGCTACAAGCTGTACGACATGGTGGGCAACGGCCAGCTCTCGTCCCTGGCCAATGCCGCGCAGCCAAAATATGCGCGCCTGGCCGCCCACAAGATCGCCGACGACATCTACCAGAAGCTCACCGGCACGCGCGGCGCCTTCTCCACACGCGTGGCCTTCGTGACGGAAAACCGCGCCGCGCGCGACTACCGGCTCGTTGTGGCCGACGCCGACGGAGAAGGCGAACAGGTGGCCGTGCGCTCGAACGAGCCGATCATCTCGCCAGCCTGGTCGCCCGACGGCACCAAGGTCGCCTACGTGTCCTTCGAAGCGCGCAAGGCCGTCATCTACGTGCAGGACCTGGTGACGGGCACGCGCCGCGTCGTCGTCAACCAGAAGGGCAGCAACTCCGCGCCGGCCTGGTCGCCCGATGGCAGCCGCCTGGCCGTAGCCCTGTCGCAGGACGGCCATACCCAGGTCTACGGCGTCAACCTTGATGGCAGCGGCTTGCGCCGCCTGTCCAACAGCAACGGCATCGACACCGAACCGCAGTTCTCCAGCGACGGCCAGGAGATTTATTTCACGAGCGATCGTAGCGGCGGCCCGCAAGTCTACAAGATGAGCGCCGCGGGCGGCAATGCCACCCGCGTCACCTTCAATGGCAGCTACAACATCAGCCCGCGCGTCTCGGCCGACGGCAAGACCCTGGCCTGGATTTCGCAGCGCGCCGGCGGCTTCGACCTGTATGCGATGGACCTGGGCAGCGGCCAGGAACAGAAGCTGGCCGATTCGGCCACCGAACCGAGTTTTTCCCCGAACGGCAAATACATCATGTACGCGACGGAAGCGGGACGTCGCAAAGCCCTGGCCATCGTTTCCGTCGACGGCCGCGTCAAGCAGCGTTTAACGACTCAAGCAGGAACTATCCGGGAGCCCAACTGGGGCCCCTTCATGCAGTAATTTTTTTTCAACGACAAGGAGAATAAAATCATGCGTACCATTCAAAGCGTAGCCTTCCTCATCGCCGGCGCCGCCCTGCTTTCCGCTTGCAGCACGCCAGTCAAGCTCGAGCCGACCCCGGTCGTCGAAAAGCCTGTCGAAAAGCCGATGCCAAAGCCGGTCGCCGACAACCGCGAAATCAAGCCCGTTGAAACCAAGTCGGTCGATCCCCTGGACGATCCCAAAGGCGTGCTGGCCAAGCGCAGCGTCTACTTCGACTTCGACCAGTACGTCGTGCGCGACGACGGCAAGCCAGTGGTAGAAAACCACTCGGCGTATTTGGGCAAGAACAAGGGCCGCAAGATCCTCATCCAGGGCAACACCGATGAACGCGGCGGCACCGAGTACAACCTCGCGCTGGGGCAGAAACGCGCCGAAGCGGTGCGCAAGGCCATGGGTTCGCTGGGCGTGTCCGACGCACAGATGGAAGCGGTCTCGCTGGGCAAGGAGAAGCCAAAGGCCCAGGGCCACGATGAAGCCGCATGGGCAGAAAACCGCCGCGCCGACATCGTCTATTGATAGCTGAATACGCACGGGGCCCGGTGCCCCGTGTTGCCGTTTGCCGAAAGAGCGCCATGATCACACTGACACCCTCCCGTTTCGCCGCCCTCATCTTCGCCCTGGCACTGCCTTTGCGCGCGTCGGCCGGCCTGCTCGACGACGATGAAGCGCGCAAAGCCATCCTCGAACTGCGCGCCAAGGTTGACAACATCGTGCGCGAGCTCAACACGCGCATCGACACCAAGGCCGACAAGACTATCTCGCTCGACCTGGTGAACCAGCACGAGCAGGCCATGGCCGAAATCGCCAAGCTGCGCGGCCAGATCGAAGTGCTGGCCAACGACATCGCCAATACGCAAAAGCGCCAGAAGGATTTCTACGTCGACCTCGACGCGCGCCTGCGCAAGCTCGAGCCGCACGAAGTGACGATCGACGGCAAGAAAGCCGCAGTCGATCCAGCCGAACAGAAAGCCTACGATGCCGCCCTGCTGCTGTTCAAGGCCGGCGACTACGCCAACGCCGCCGCCTCGCTGGGCGAATTCGTGCGCCGCTATCCCGAGTCGGGCTACGCCGCGCTGGCCCAGTATTATCTTGGCAACGCCTACTACGCCAAACTCGATTTCAAGAACGCCATCGCGGCCCAGCAGGTCGTCGTGTCGACCTACGGCGACAGCGCCAAGGCCCCCGACGCCCTGCTCAATATCGCGTCCTGCTTCACCGAGCTGAAGGATAAAAAGAACGCCAAGAAAACGCTGCAGGAGCTGGTGGCGAAATATCCCGATTCGTCGGCGGCGCAGGCTGCAAAGGACCGCCTGGCCACGATGAAGTAAAAATAATTAACTGGGGGCATTTGACAGCTTTGCCAGGAGCCCCTATAATCTTGCTTCTTTCGGGTCGTTAGCTCAGCTGGTAGAGCAGCGGACT
>JAZJYP010000296.1:0-2668 GCA_040390345.1 Pseudomonadota bacterium
TGGGCGGGATCTAAAGAGGCGCGACTTGCGCAGAAAAAACGTCCATCCGGTCTAGTGCTTGTCATGTCGTTTCAATACTCCCGAAACGATCGCGCCAATGACAAGAACAATGACAAGCAGCTCAAGAACGCGTGCAAGTTGCGCGTGCATATCGACGAACGACATGAAATGCAGTACCAATTCGTCCTTGAAAATGGCGATCAGGCTTATGAATATGATTGAAGCAACAAGGCCAACAATCAAAGTAATCGTAGCGCCATGATTTTTCATTTTTTCGCCCGGAGATCAGTTGTCCTTAATCGTCAATTATTTTTGATGTTCTCGATTTGATTTGAATCAATTAGCTAAGCCCTGGTGCGTCCCCAGGGCTCAGCCGGCTTGGACTACTACTTAGCTTTCGTGGGCTTCAACCCAAGATTAAGAAGGCTGCTCCCCAACCACATCACTCCGGAAGTAACTGCAAACGCTCCAGCCGCCGGGATGAGCAAAGGTGAACCGACAGCGAACAAAATAGCTGCACCGGTCGCTGTTATGGCGGCACCATAATTGAGTACTTGCTCCTTTGAAACGCCACCACTAACGCCTTCAATTTCGTTTTGAGTAAGCTCACGCATGATAAATTCTCCTGAGTCAAGACCAATAGCGGTCAAACTCAGGTTTACTTACCCATGGCAATTTATTTTGATTTTTTACAATATTTCTGATCGGATCATAAAGATAAATCTCGCTTCGGGCTGGCGGCTTATTTCTATTCACGCGATATCGGGCGCGTCTGGCGCGTGGCCGAGGCGATCGAGTCGGGCATGGTGGGCGTGAACACGGGCTTGATCTCGAACGAGATTGCGCCGTTCGGCGGCGTCAAGCAGTCAGGATTGGGACGGGAAGGGTCGAAGTACGGGATGGACGATTACCTCGTCATCAAGTACATCTGCATGGGCGGGATCTAAAGAGGCGCGTGGGCGCAAGCGCCCACGCGGACAAGCTGATTCAGTATTGGCCCAGGCGCGTTGCCAAGGCCGGGGCGAGATCGTCGGCACCACTGACGGTCATGCCCAGGTCACGCAGCAGGCCGTCACGCAGGCCGTACACCCAGCCGTGCACCGAAACGTCCTGTCCGCGCTCCCACGCGTCCTGCACCACTGTCGTCTGCGCGGTGTTGACCACTTGCTCGATCACGTTCAGCTCGCACAGGCGGTCGGCGCGGTCGCGCTCGCTCATCAGGGCGTCGCCCAGGTAGCGTTCGTGCTTTTGCTGCACGTCTTGCACGTGGCGCAGCCAGTTATCGGCCAGGCCAACGCGGCGATTGATCATGGCGGCATGCACGCCCGAGCAGCCGTAGTGGCCGACGATCATCACATGCTTGACCTTCAAAATGTCGATGGCGAACTGCAGCACCGACAAGCAGTTCAAGTCCGAATGCACGACCAGGTTGGCGATGTTCCGATGGACGAACAGCTCGCCGGGCGCCAGGTCGATCAGCTCATTGGCCGGCACGCGGCTGTCGGAGCAGCCGATCCACAGATACTCAGGCGACTGTTGCGAGGCCAGCGTCTTGAAGAACGCCGGATCGGTGTCCACCATTTTCTTGGCCCATTCGGCATTACGCTCGAACAGGTTGCCGAGGGTCTTGTCGATCATTCGAAGAAGTCCTTGACCTTGTCTTTCCAGGTCTTGGTTTGCGGGCTGTGCTTGGCGCCGCCTTCAGCGGTCAGGCGTTCGAATTCCTTGAGCAGGTCCTTCTGCTTGTCGGTCAGCTTGACCGGTGTTTCAACGGCCACGTGGCAGAACAGGTCGCCCGCGTAGCCGGAGCGCACGCCCTTGATGCCCTTGGACTTCAGGCGGAAGGTCTTGCCCGATTGCGTCCCTTCAGGGATCGTGAACGAGACCTTGCCCGACAGGGTAGGTACTTCGATTTCGCCGCCCAGGGTCGCTTTCACGAACGAGATCGGCATTTCGCAATGCAGGTCGTCGCCGTCGCGCGTGAACACGGCGTGCGGCTTGATGTGGATCTCGACGTACAAGTCGCCCGACGGGCCGCCATTGGTGCCCGGTTCGCCGTTGCCGGACGAGCGAATGCGCATGCCATTGTCGATGCCGACCGGGATCTTCACTTCCAATGTCTTGTTGCGCTTGATACGGCCAGCGCCCGAACAGGCGGCGCACGGTTCCGGCACGATCTTGCCGCTGCCGTGGCACTTGGGGCAAGTCTGCTGGACGCTGAAAAAGCCCTGCTGCATGCGCACCTGGCCATGGCCGGCGCAGGTGGTGCAAGTGACGGGCGAGGTGCCGGGCTTGGCGCCGCTGCCATGGCAGGTGTCGCACTTGTCCCAGCTGGGCACGCGGATGGTGGTGTCGAAGCCGTGCGCAGCCTGCTCGAGCGTGATCTCGAGGTTGTAGCGCAAGTCGGCGCCACGGTAGACTTGCGGGCCCGCGCTGCGGCTGCGGCCACCGCCGAAAATATCGCCGAAGATGTCGCCAAAGGCGTCGGAGAAGCCGCCGGCGCCAGCGCCGCCAAAGCCGCCACCGCCGCCCATGTTCGGATCGACGCCTGCATGACCATAGCGGTCGTACGCGGCGCGCTTGTCCTCGTTGGTCAGCATCTCGTAGGCTTCTTTGACTTCCTTGAACTTCTCTTCCGATTCCTTGCTGTCCGGATTGCGGTCCGGAT
>JAZJYP010000297.1:0-34261 GCA_040390345.1 Pseudomonadota bacterium
TGCATTTCGCGCTGGAAGACGCGGGCCTGTCCGACGCGGCCCTGCGTGCCGACTTCGCGCAGTTGTGCGCCCAGATGCAGATGGCGGGCCAGCTGCACGATGCCCGCGCCAAACCGCGCGTGATGCTGATGGTGTCGAAGATCGGCCACTGCCTCAACGACTTGCTGTTCCGCTACAAGAGCGGCCTGCTGCCGGTGGAGATCCCGGCCATCGTGTCGAACCACATGGACTTCTACCAGCTCGCCGCCAGCTACAACATCCCCTTCCACCACCTGCCGCTGGCCACCGGCGCCGACGAGGCGACCAAGCTGGCCCAGGAAGCGCGCGTGCTCGACCTGATGGCCACCCACACGATCGACCTGGTCGTGCTGGCGCGCTATATGCAGATCCTCTCGCCCGGCCTGTGCACGGCGATGAAGGGCCGTGCGATCAATATCCACCACTCATTCCTGCCCAGCTTCAAGGGCGCCAAACCCTACGCCCAGGCCCACCACCGCGGCGTCAAGCTGATCGGCGCGACCGCCCACTTCGTCACCGGCGACCTCGACGAAGGCCCGATCATCGAGCAGGACGTCGAGCGCGTCGACCATGCGATGGATGCCGAGACGCTCTCGGCCATCGGCCGCGACGTCGAATGCGTGGTGCTGGCGCGCGCCGTCAAGTGGTTCGTCGAACACCGCATCTTGCAAAACGGCGACAAGACCGTCGTCTTCAAATAACAAAGGCATCATGGCTCTCAAAGCAACCATCTACAAGGCTGAACTCAATATTGCGGACATGGACCGCAATTACTACGGCCAGCACATCCTGACGATGGCACGCCATCCGTCCGAGACCGACGAGCGGATGATGATCCGCCTGCTCGCTTTCGCCATCCATGCGCACGAGCAGCTCACCTTCACCAAGGGCCTGTTCGACGTCGATGAGCCGGACCTGTGGCAAAAGGACCTGACCGGCGCCATCGAGCTGTGGATCGAAGTGGGGCAGCCCGACGACAAGCGCCTGATGAAGGCTTGCGGGCGATCCGAACGCGTCGTCGTCTATTCGTACAGCGCCACCAGCCATATCTGGTACAAGCAGATTGCGGGCAAACTCGATCGCGCCAAAAACTTGGAAGTGATCAATGTGGCCTCCGAGGCCAGCGAAGCGCTGCAAAAACTGGCCAAGCGCAATATGCAGTTACAGTGCACGATCCAGGACGGCCAGATCTGGATGACCGACAGCGTCGACACCGTGCTGATCGAACTCGAACCCTTCAAGCCAGCCAAATAGGCCCGCCTCAGCTGATCGGCAAGTAGTGGCCGTCGCGGTAAAGCGCGGTGGCCGGCAAGGTGGCAGCGACGGCCTGGAACTGTTCAATGACCAGCTTGGCAGCGGGCGACAAGGTGCGCCCGCTCAATGCCACAATGCCGATCTGGGCATAGAGCGGTGGCAGATTCTTGAAGTGCAGCGGCATCAGGCGACCGCTGCGGATTTCATCGGCCGCCGCCGCTTCCGTCGCCAGCAGGATCACATCTTCTTCCATGGCCAGTTGCTTGATGACGGTGACGTTATCGCATTCGAGGGCAATGGGCAGCGCCGCCCCCGGCGCCAGGCCGATGATGTTACGCAGCATGGCACGCAATTCCTTGGGCAGCAGCAGGGACGTAAAGCCGTAGGGGATCATGTCGGCCGCGACCGCGCTTTTCTTGCTCAGCAAGGGGTGGCCGGCGCGGCACATGAAGGGGCCGTGCTGTTGGCACAGCGGCGTGATCGTGATGTCCGGGTCGGGCGCAACATCGCGCGTGTCGGCGACAAAAAATTCGATCTCTTCCTGGCGCAGGTGCTGCAGCAGATAGCGCCAGTTATTGCTCGTCACCGCCAGCGACAATTGCGGGCGGCTGCGCCGCATCGCGCGCACCAGCGGCTGCAGCATCGACAGCGTCGGCAGGGGGCCGGCGCCGAAGGCCACCTGGCCGATTTCACCGTTGCGCAGCAGTTCCATATCGCGCTCCAGGTTGCGCATCTGGAACATCATTTGGCGCGCCCGCTCGAGGAACAGTGCGCCGGCCGTGGTCGTGACGACATTGCGGTTGTTGCGGTCGAACACGAGCATGCCCAGTTCTTCTTCCAGGGTCTGGATGCTGCGGCTCAGGGCGGGCTGGCTCAAGTGCAATTTTTCAGCGGCGCGGGCGAAATTGAGTTCGTCGGCAAGGCTGATCGCATAGCGCAAGCGCTTCAGATCCATGGTGGTCCTATCATGCAAAGAAATTAATTATACCCATCTAAATGATGCATTGGACATCAATGTCGCGCCGCCCTACACTGGCGCACTCGCCACCGTCCCTGCCATCCCATGAGCGCCAGCCGCCTGTCGTCGAAACTCAATCCGCCTGCGGTGCCGCCGTCCCAGGTGATCCGGGCCCAGCTGCGCGCCCTGGTCGGGCCGGCACCGCGCGTACGCGTGATCGTGCTGCAGGCGCCGGCCGGTTTCGGCAAAACCACGGCCATGTTGCAATGCCGGGCCCACTTCGATGAGCACGAGATCGACACGGCCTGGCTGACCATCGATGCCGGCGACAATGACCCGGCCCGTTTCCTCGATTGCCTCGGCGCCGCGGTGCAGCGCCTGGGCGAGCAGGGCGCGCCGGCGCTCGAGGCGATGGAGCGCCTCGCTGCCCATCGCGCGCCGTTCGCCCTGTTCCTCGACGAATGCGAACACCTGCACAATCCCGTGGTGCTGAACCTGCTCAAGGAACTGATCGCGCGCTTGCCGCTTCAGTGCTGCGTCGTCATCAGCAGCCGCGTCCGACTGGACCTGGGCCTGGGGCGCCTGCGCGTGCAAGGCCAGCTGCTCGAACTCAATGTCGAACAGCTGCGTTTTTCGGCGCAGGAAGCGAGCGACTTCCTGGTGCGCCAGCGCGCCATCGCCTTGCCCGAAGACGCCATCGCGGCCCTGTACCGCAAGACCGAGGGCTGGGCGGCGGCATTGTGGCTCGCGTCGGTCGCGCTGGAGCGCCAGGAAGGGCGCAGCGACTTCATCGCGCGCTTTTCCGGGTCGGACGGCGCCGTGGCCGACTACCTGGCCGACGATGTGCTGGCCCGGCAAACGGCGCCGGTGCGCGACTTCCTGCTGCGCACCAGCATCCTGCGCTACCTCGATGCGCCCTTGTGCGACGCCTTGCTCGAGCGCCAGGACAGCAGCGCCGTCCTGGCCGCGCTGGAAGCGGCCAATCTGTTCCTGCTGCCGATCGAAGGCATGCAGCAGAGCTATCGCTACCACAGCCTGTTTGCCAGCTTCCTGCGCGCGCGCCTGGCGCGCGACGAGCCGGCCTTGCTGCCGCGCCTGCACCTGGCGGCATCGGCCTGGTACGAAGGGCAGCAGCGTCCGGTGCCGGCCATCGACCATGCGCTCGACGGCGGCGATCATGTGCGCGCCATCGCGCTGCTCGAACGCCACGGCGAGGCCTTGCTCGAAGACGGACGCATGCGCTTGCTCACGCGCTGCTTCGATGCCCTGCCCGAAGGCATGCTGCAGCCGCATCCGCTGGTGCAGGTGGTGCGCATCTGGGCCCTGTGCTATACGCGCGGGCCCGCTGCCGCCATGGCCTTGCTCGATGCGTCCGCCTGTGCCGCATCGCGCGAACCGGCGGTGCAGGCGCATCTGCTGGCCTTGCGTCCGGCCCTGCATGCCATGCTCGACCAGAACGAAGAGGCCTGTCGCCTCGGCAGCGCGGCGCTGGCGCAATTGCCGCTGGCAAACCAGTTCGCCGACCGTTCCCTCGTCAATGGCATGGCGATGATGTTGTGCACCATGGGCCAGTACCCGCAATCGCTGCAACTGCTCGATACGGCGCGCCGCCAGGGCGGCACGCTTGGACACTTCCAGCGCATGTATTCCGAATCGGTCGAAGGCCTGATCGACCTGGAGGCGGGCCGCCTGCGCCTGGCCACGGCGCGCTTTCGCCTCGCGGCCGGCGCCAGCCATGCCAACTCCTACAAGCAAGCCCATGGCAATGCCTTTGCCGGCATCCTGTACGCCGATGCCCTGTACGAAGCCAATGCGCTGGGCGATGCCGAACACCTGCTGCATGTGTATGTGCCGCTGGCCAAGGATGTCGGACTGCCCGACCACCTCATCATCGGCTACACGCGGCTGGCGCGCATCGCCTTCTGGCGCGGCGAGATCGACGCCATGTGGCAGTGCCTCAGCGAGCTCGAATACATCGGCTATGAACGGCACTTGCCGCGTGTGGTTGCCGGCGCCAAGCTCGAACGCGCGCGCCTGTTCCTGTTCCAGGGGAACCAGTGCGCGGCGCAGGAAGAACTGCAGCGCGCCAACGATACGGCGGTGTGGGCGCGCGTGCGCGGCCAGCACTTGCCGGCCCATGACCTCGATTATGTCGAACTCGCGGCCCTGCGCTGGGAATTGCATTTTGGCGCGCCCGCTGCCGCCTTGCGGGGGCTGGCGCAAGAACACGCGCTGGCACTGGCGCAAGGCCGCCAGCGCCGCGCGCTGAAACTGCAATTGCTGCGCAGCCTGGCCTTGCAGCGCAGCGGCGATACGCTGGGCGCCCAAGCCCTGATGCACGACGCGCTGCAGCAGGGGGGCCGGGAAGGCTACCAGCGCCTGCTGATCGACGAAGGACCGGCCATGGCAGCGCTGGCGCGGCGCTCCCAGCCTGCGCCCGATGCGCCGCGCGATCCGATCTTTGCCGACTACCTTGAGCGCCTGTTGCAGCACTGGCCCGCCGGTGAGCCGGACGCCGCGCCAGCGGCAGAAGAGGCCCTGGCCGAGGCGCTGACGAAAAAGGAGTTGCGCATCCTGGTGCTGCTGGCCGAAGGTTATTCGAACGATGCGCTGGCCGACAAGCTGTTCGTCTCCACCAGTACCGTGCGCACCCACCTGCGCAATATCAACGTCAAGCTCAACGCCCAAAGCCGCACCCAGGCCGTGGCGATCGCGCGCAGGCATGGCCTGATCGACTGAACTAGCGTCCCGCAAAGTGCGGCGCACGCTGGCCGGCGAAGGCCGCCAGGCCTTCCTGGAAGTCGGCGCTGCGGGCGCTTTGCAGCATCAGCACATGTTCAGCATCGAGATGCGTGTACAGGTCGTGCGACGCGGCCTGGTTGCACAAGGCCTTGACGCGGGCATATGCCGCCGTTGGGCCGTTGGCCAGTTCGCGCGCCAAGGTGATGGCCGCCTCGTTCAGTTGAGCGGCAGGATAGACATGATCGACGATGCCCAAGTCCAGGCAGGCCTGGGCCGACAGCGCGCGGTTGAGCATGAAGATTTCCTTGGCCCTGGCGGCGCCCACGCGGCGAGTCAGGAAGTAGGAGCTGCCCAGGTCGGGCGTCAAGCCCAGCGCACAATAGCCGCCGCGCAGCTTGGCCGCGTCCGACGCGAGCACGAAATCGGCGCACAGCGCGAAACCGATGCCGGCGCCGCTGACCGGGCCATTGATCACGCTGATCACCGGCACCGGCAGGCTGGCCAGCTGCCGCAGCAGGCGGCTCAAATAGTCGATCAATTCGTCGACGAGCGACACCGGGTTGGCGATATTGGCAATAAAATCGCCAATATCGCCATCGGCGCAAAAGAATTTGCCGTGGGCCGACAGGAGCACAACGCTCACCTCGGCGGCGGCCATGGCGGCAAATGCTTCCTCCATGTCGGCGCGGCTGCACAAGCCGAGGGCGTTGGCATGCTCGGGGCGGTTGAAGGTCAGCTGCCCAATGCCGTCGCGGACCTGCCATAGCATGTGTTTGTTCACAGCGTGCGGGCGATCAGTTCTTTCATGATCTCCGTGGTGCCGCCGAAGATGCGCGTCACGCGCGCGTCGGCCCAGGCGCGGGCGATCGGGTATTCCCACATATAGCCGTAGCCGCCGTGCAGCTGCACGCAGTCGTCGATGACCTTGCACTGCATTTCGGTGAGCATGTATTTGGCCATCGACGCGGTCGGCGCATCGAGCTGGCCGGCCACGAACAGTTCGATGCAGCGGTCGACGAAGACGCGGCCCACCTGGGCTTCGGTCTTCAGTTCGGCCAGCTTGTGGCGCGTGGTCTGGAAGTCGAGGATCTCCTTGCCGAAGGCCTTGCGTTCGTGGCAGTAGCGGATGGTCCAGTCGATGGCGGCTTCGGCCATCGACGCGGCGCTGATGGCAATTTGCAGGCGTTCCCACGACAGTTCGCGCATCAGGTAGGCAAAGCCTTTGCCTTCTTCGCCCAGCAGGTTCTGGACCGGCACGCGCACATTGTCGAGGAACAGTTCACTGGTGTCCTGGGCTTTCAGGCCAACCTTCTTGAGGCGCTTGCCCTTGCTGAAGCCGGCCATCGTCGTATCGACCACGAACAGGCTCATACCCTTGGCGCCGGCGCCCGGATCGGTATTGGCGACGACGACCGCCAGGTCGCAGTGGATGCCGTTGGTGATGAAGGTCTTGGCGCCGTTGAGGATGTAGTGCTCGCCGTTGCGCACGGCCGTGGTGCGGATGCCCTGCAGGTCCGAGCCGGTGCCCGGTTCGGTCATGGCAGTGGCGCCGATCATCTCGCCCGTGGCCATGCGCGGCAGGTAGTGCTGCTTCAGGTGCTCACTGCCGTGGTGCAGGATGTAGGGCGCGACGATCTCGCTGTGCAAGGTCAGGCTGAGCATATTGAGCATGCCGGCGCGCGCCATTTCCTCCATCAGCACGACGCTGTACAGCTTGTCGCCTTCGGCGCCGCCATACTGTTCCGGCATGCTGGTGCACAGGAAGCCTGCGGCGCCAGCCTTTTGCCAGACCTCGCGGTCGATATGCCCTTGCTCTTCATAGTGTTCGTAATGGGGGCGCACTTCGCGTTCGAGGAAGCGGGCGATCGATTCGCGGAATTGTTCGTGTTCTTCGCTGAACAGCGTGCGTGGGATGCTCATGGGGTACTCCTTCAAGATTGTTTGGTCAAGGCGGCGATGGCGTCGGCAGACAAACCCAGCTGGGCCAGGATGGCCGCGCCGTGCTGGCCGCGTTCGGGCACCGGGCCCGGAGTGGCGGGCGTGCCGCCAAAGCGCGGCGCCGGTGCTGCCTGCAGCACGCCGGCGCGCTCGGAATAGATGCCGCGTGCCTGGATATGCGGATGCGTCATCGCGGCGCGCGGATCGAGCACGGGCGCGTAGCAGGCGTCGCTCCCTTCGAGCAGCGCGTTCCAGTGGGCACGCGGCGCGCTGGCAAACAGGGCGGCCAGGCGCTTGCGCAGTTCGGGCCAGCAGCGCGGGTCATAGGGACGATGGAAGTCTTTGTCGCCGGCCAGGCCCAGGCGATCGAGCAGCAGGGCATAGAACTGCGGTTCGAGTGCGCCGATGGTCAGCAGGTGGCCGTCGGCGCAGTAATAGCTGCCGTACCAGTGCGGGCCATCGAGCAAGCCCTGGGCGCGCTCGAAAGGCTGGCGCCCGGCCGCATGCAGCGACAGCAGCAGGTTCATCATGTTGGCGCTGCCGTCGACGATGGCGGCGTCGATGACCTGGCCGGCCCCGCCGCGCTGCACGCCGAGGAGGGCGGCCAGTACGCCCATGGCCAGGTAGAGGGCGCCTCCGCCAACGTCGCCCACCAGCGTCGGTGGCGCCAGCGGCGGTGCGTCGGGCTGGCCGGCGAACCATAGCGCACCAGACAGGGCGATGTAGTTCAGGTCATGCCCGGCGGCCTGCGCCAGCGGACCGTCCTGGCCCCAGCCCGTCATGCGGCCATAGACCAGGCGCGCATTGCGCGCCATGCACAGCTCGGGTCCGAGCCCGAGGCGCTCCATCACGCCGGGGCGCATGCCTTCGATGAGCGCGTCGGCTCCGTCGATCAGCTGCAGTACAGCGTCGACCGCCGCCGGGTCTTTCAGGTCCAGCGCCAGCGAACGTTTGCCGCGGTGGACGATGGCGTTCTGGCCCAGGTCGAGCGGATCGCCCGGCTTGACGCCGCTGCGCTCGACCAGGATCACTTCCGCGCCCATGTCGGCCAGCAGCATGCCGCAAAACGGCGCTGGACCGATACCGGCGATTTCGACGATCCGTACTCCGGATAAGACTCCCATGTCTACGTCCTTATTGCGGGTAGAACTGCTGGCCCTTGGCGGCCATGTCGCGCAGGAGCTGCGGTGGCGCGAAGCGTGCACCGTGGCGCTCGGCCAGCTGCTCGCACTGGGCGATGAAGGCGGCGATGCCGCTGTTGTGGATCTGGCCGATGGTGCCGCCACGAAATGGCGGGAAGCCCCAGGCCAGGATGGAACCGACGTCAGCGTCGCGCGCCGTCTCAACCACGCCTTCAGCCATGCAGCGCGCCGTCTCGACCGACTGGCGCACGATCAGGCGCTGTACCAGTTCATCAAGGCTGGGCTGAACTGGCGCGACGGGGAAGTGCTCGGCCAGTCCCGGCCACAGGAGTTTCTTGCCGCCTTCCGGATAATCATAGAAGCCCTTGCCCGCCTTGCGGCCGATGCGGCCCAACTCGACGATCTTGCGGATCGTGTCGATGCCGGCCGGCTTCAGGTACTGCGCGCCGAGGTCGGCCTCGGTCTGCTTGTCGATCTTGTAGCACAGCTCGGCCGACACTTCGTCGGTCAGGGCCAGCGGCCCGACCGGCATGCCCGCTTGCAGGCCGGCGTTGTCGATCAATGCCGGGGCGATACCTTCGGCCAGCATGGCCATGCCTTCGAAGACATAGCTGGAGAACACGCGGCTGGTGTAGAAGCCGCGCGCATCGTTGACCACGATCGGCGTCATGCCCACGGCCTTGATGTAGTCGAGCGAACGGGCCAGCGTGGCTTCGCTGGTTTGCTGGCCGACGATTACTTCGATGATCGGCATCTTGTCGACCGGCGAGAAGAAGTGCAGGCCGATGAAGTTGGCCGGACGGGCGCTCGCTTCGGCCAGACCGCTGATTGGCAGGGTCGAGGTGTTCGACGCGAAGATGGCGTCCGTGCCGATCACCGCTTCGCTCTTGCGCGTCACGTCGGCCTTGATGGCGCGGTCTTCGAAGACGGCTTCGATGACCATTTCGGCGCCGGCCAGCTGGGCGTAATCGGTGGTGGCGGTGATCCGGGCGAGCAGGGCGTCGGCCTTGTCCTGGCTGACCTGGCCGCGTTGCACCTGCTTGTCGAGCAGCTGCTTTGAATAGGCTTTGCCGCGTTCTGCCGCCTCCTGGCTGGTGTCGAGCAGCACGGCGTCCATGCCCGCTTTTGCGGTGACGTAGGCGATGCCCGCGCCCATCATGCCGGCGCCGAGAATGCCGATGCGGCTGAACTTCTGGGTCGGCACACCGGCCGGACGGGCCGCCAGCTTGTTTGCTTCGCCCAGGCTGAAGAACAGGGTGCGGATCATGCTCTTCGCTTCGGTGCTCATGACGCTGTTGACGAAATAGCGCGACTCGGTTTTCAGGCCCGTGTCGATATCGGTGATCAAACCTTCATACACGCAGGACAGGATATTGGCCGGGGCAGGGTAGTTGCCATAGGTCTTGGCGCGCAGCATGGCGTTGCTCACCGTGAGCATTTGCTGCACGGCCGGGCTGCTGATGGCGCCACCGGGAATCTTGAAGCCCTTGACGTCCCACGGTTGCTGCACCGGCGCCGTTTGCGCCAGCAGCCAGGCGCGCGCGGCGGCCACTTCTTCGCCGGCTGGCACCAGGGCATTGAGGATGCCTGCCTTGAGCGCGGCGGCGCCCGTCAAGCGTTTGCCTTCGAGCAGAAGCGGCAAGGCGTTCTGGATGCCGATCAGGCGTGGCAGGCGCTGGGTGCCGCCGCCACCGGGCAGCAGCCCGAGTGTGACTTCCGGCAGGCCGAAGCGCGCCTTGGACTTGTCGGCGGCGACGCGGTAGTGGCCGGCCAGGGCGATTTCCAGGCCGCCACCGAGCGTCGTGCCGGGCAAGGCCATGGCGACCGGCTTGCCACAGTTTTCCAGCTTGCGCAGGCAGCGGTGCAGCGGCTGCATGCGTTCCATCAGGGCGCTGGCGCTGTCGACGGCGAGCAGCCATTCGAGGTCGCCCCCGGCGGCAAAGTCGGCCTTGCCGGACGTGAACAGGATGCCTGTGACGGCGGCGTCGCTGGTGGCGCGTTCGACGACAGCGAACAGCGCTTCTAGGCTGTCGCCGCTCATGACGTTCTGGCTGCGGCCAGGCATGTCCCAGGTCAGGGTGGCGATGCCTTGCGCATCGAGTTGATAGTCGATCATGCGTGCTCCTTAAATGCGTTCAATGATGGTGGCGATGCCCATGCCGGCGCCAACGCACAGCGTGGCCAGGCCGGTACTGAGATCGCGCCGTTCGAGTTCGTCGAGCACGGTGCCGAGGATCATGGCTCCGGTCGCGCCCAACGGGTGGCCCATGGCGATGGCGCCGCCATTGACGTTCATCTTCTCGTGCGGGACGTGCATCACTTCCATGAAACGCAGCACCACGGCGGCGAAGGCTTCGTTCAATTCATACAGGTCGATGTCGGCGGCGTTCATGCCGGCGCGGCGCAGGGCCTTTTCGGCCGCGTAGCTGGGACCCGTCAACATGATCGACGGCTCCGAGCCGATGGTGGCGAAGGCGCGTACGCGGGCGCGCGGCTTCATGCCCAGGCGCGCGCCAATCTCGCGGTTGCCGAACAAGACGGCAGCGGCGCCGTCGACGATGCCGGAGCTGTTGCCGGCATGGTGGACGTGGTGCACGCGTTCGATCTCGGGATAGCGCTGGCGCAGCACGGCGTCGAAGCCGTATTTTTCGCCCAGCTCCACAAACGATGGCTGCAGTGCGGAGAGCGATTCGACCGTTGTTTGCGGGCGAATGGTTTCGTCGCGTTCGAGCACGATCAGGCCGTTCAGGTCGCGCACCGGCACCAGGCTGCGGTCGAACCAGCCGGCCGAGGCGGCGCGCTGGGCGCGGCGGTGGCTCTCGGCGGCGTAGGCGTCGACGTCCGAACGGCTGTAGCGCGACTGGGTGGCGATGGCGTCGGCCGACACGCCTTGCGGCACGAAGTAATTCTTCTGGGCGCTGCGCGGGTCGACCGGCCAGGCGCCGCCGTCCGAGCCCATGGGCACGCGCGACATTGCTTCGACGCCGCCGCCGATGGCGAAGTCGGACTGGCCGGCCATGACCTGGGCCGCGGCCATATTGCACGCTTCCAGGCCGGAGGCGCAGAAACGGTTGATTTGTACGCCGGAGACGCTTTGCGCGTAATCGGCCGCCAGCACGGCGGTGCGGGCGATGCAGGCGCCTTGTTCGCCGACCGGGCTGACCACGCCGAGAACCACATCATCGACCAGCGCGGTGTCGAATTCATTGCGCTCGCGCAGGGCGCGCAGCGTCGTCGCAGCCAGCTCCAGCGGCGTCACGCCATGTAGGCCGCCGTCTTTCTTGCCCTTGCCGCGCGGTGTACGGACGGCGTCATAAATATAAGCTTCCATGCTGCTTTCTCCAGTTGATCAATCCTGAAACGATTGTAGGAGAGGGCACGAAAGGACGGCATCGTCCGATACGACGATTTATGCGTGATTCAGCTTGAAAGCGGGGCGCCAATCTCGCGCGCCAGCTGCATGGCCAGCGCGGCCGACGGCGCCAGCGTGCGCCCGCGCAGCCAGATGGCATGCAAGTCAGCAAACAGGGGCAGGGCACTGTTCGCCGCTGGCAGCTTGACCAGGGTGGCCGGTGCCAGCGCATCGGGCAGCAGGACCAGCGCTTCGCTCTCGTGGGCGAGGCGGCACAATGCACCCAGGTCGTCGCATTCGATCCGCATTGGCAAGCTGTGGTTGGCGTCGAAACCGAACGCCGCCGCCAGCAACTGGCGTAGCGGCGCCGTCATCGATACGGCCGCCAGGCCGTAGCGCGCCATCGCCTCAAGGCCGACCGCCTGGCCCGCCAGCGGATGCTGCGCGCGGCAATACAGACCGCCATGCAGGCGTGCCAGCGGCAGCATGTCCAGGCGGGCGTCTGCGGGAAACAGGCGCGGGTCGGCCATGAAGAAGTCGATCGCTTCCGCATGGAGCAAATCGAGCAGGCTCTGATGGTTCCCGCTGCGCACGCAGGTGGCCAGGCCGGGCCGCTGCGCGTGCAGCGCCACCAGCAGCGGCGGCACGATCAGCGCTGATGGAATCGGGCCGGCGCCGAAATTGAGCTGGCCCTGTTCGCCCTGGCGGATCAAGTCCAGCTCATGGGTCATGCAGTGGGCGTCGAACAGCAGGCGGCGCGCGCGTTCGACAAAGGCCTGGCCGGCCGGTGTCAGGCGCGCCCCTTGCGGGCCGCGGTCGAACAGGCGCAGTCCCACTTCCTGTTCCAGTGCCTGGATGCTGCGGCTCAATGCAGCCTGGCTCAAATGCACCTTCTCGGCCGCAGTGACGAAGCGCCCTTCATCGGCCAGGGCAATCAGGTGATTGAGCTGTTTGAAATTCATTATGCAAGTTTTGCAAACGATATTGCCTAATTATACGTTGGACTGCATGATGCAAGCTGATTATCCTGTACCGACCTCATTCAGGAACCTTCCCCATGCAAGCAATTCGTCCCTGCCTGGCTGTTGCCACCGCCCTCGCGCTGGCCGCGCCGCCGCTCCAGGCCGCCGAGCAGCGCCCGAATATCGTGCTGATCGTGCTCGACGATGTCGGCATGAGCGACCTCGGTGCCTTTGGCGGCGAAATCGCCACGCCCGTGATGGACCGCATGGCCAAAGAGGGTGTGCGCTTTACCAATTTCCATGTGGCGGCGGCCTGTTCGCCGACCCGCGCCATGCTCTATACCGGGGTCGACAACCACGTGGCCGGCGTGGGCACGCTGGAAAACATCGTCGCCGATAACCAGAAGGGCAAGCCGGGCTACGAGGGCTACCTGAACGACCGGGTGCTGTCGATCGGCACGCTGCTCTCGCGGGCCGGCTACCGCACCTATTTTTCCGGCAAATGGAACCTCGGCGACACGGCCGACAAGTCGCCCGCGAGCCAGGGTTTCCAGCAGTCGGTGGCGCTGGCGCAGACCGGATCGGACAATTACCAGAGCAAACCGTACGCGCCGATTCATGACGCTTCCCGCTGGTTCGAGGGTGGCAAGGAAATCGCCCTGCCCAAGGATTTTTATTCGACCCGCTATTACGTCGACCGCATGATCGGTTTTTTGAACGCCGACAAGGGCAATGCCCAGCCCTTCCTGTCGGTCGTGGCCCTGCAGGCGAATCACTACCCGCACCAGGCGCCCAAGCCTTTCATCGACCGCTATATGGGGCGCTACGACGCGGGCTGGGATGCGATTCGCGCCGAGCGTTACGCGCGCCAGGTCCAGATGGGCTTGTTCCCGGGCGGCGCCGCGCCGCGCCGTGGCCCGACCTCCCAGGCCTGGGATAGTCTTGACGCAGCCAGCAAGCGTGACTATGCCAAGCGCATGGCCGTGTACGCCGGCATGCTCGACGCGGCCGACACCCACATCGGCCGCTTGCGCGATTACCTGAAGGCGGCCGGCAAGCTCGATAACACCGTCTTCATCGTCCTGTCGGACAATGGCGCCGATCCCTACCGGCTCGACAAGGTGTTCTGGTACTGGTACCCGTTCAATTATTCGACCGATTATGAAACCCTGGGCGAGAAGGGCAGCTTCTCCGCCTATGGCCTGGACTGGGCACAGGTATCCAACACACCTGGCTACCTGTACAAGGGGAACGCGGCCGAGGGCGGCGTGCGCACGCCCCTGATCGTGTCCTGGCCGGCGCGTTTCCAGGGTGGGCGCATCAGCGACACCTTCACCCACGTCAAGGACATCGTGCCGACCTTGCTGGAACTGGCTGGTGCGCCGTTGCCGGGCGGGGCGATCGCTGTCCCCGACGGCAGCAGCATGCTGTCCCACCTCGACGGGCGCAGCGCGCGCGTCCACGCGCCCGATCAGCCCATTGGCTACGAAATGGCCGGCAATGCCGCGCTGTACAAGGGCGACCTGAAGCTGGTCAAGGACTTGCCGCCCTTTGGCGACAATGCCTGGCACCTGTACGATGTGCGGCGCGACCCGACCGAGTCGCACGATTTGCAGGCGAGCGAGCCCGAAGCCTTCCGCACCATGCAGTCCGACCTGCAAGCCTATTTCATCAAGAATGGCGTGATTGCCCTGCCGGCCGACTATGCGCCGATCAGGCAACTGGTGAAGAATAACTGGGCGACCCTGCTCAGGATGTTGTGGCCAGTCTTGCTCACGCTCGTCGCCATTCTCCTGGCGGTAGTGGGCGGCATCTTTTACCTGTGGCGGCGCTGGCGTATAATGCCAGCCCATGCATAAGAGATCTTCCACCTGGCGCCTGCACCTCTGGATCGCGTGTTTCGCGATCCTGATGAATGCGCTCGCCCCGGCGATCTCGCAAACCCTGGCGTCGGTTAGCGGCACCCCGGCGAGCTGGGAAATCTGCTCGGCCGATACGCAAAAGGACGGCCAGTCCAAGCTGGGCCAGATGCAGAAATGCGCCTACTGCGTGCCGCATGCAGGCAGCTATGCGCTGCTGCCGGAATCGATCAGCGGCATGGGCCTGTTTGGCGGCCACGAAGTGCGGCCTTTCCTGTTCTATCGCGCGCCGCGTCCGCTGCTCGCACTCACCGCCGCGCCACCGCGCGGACCTCCCGTTCTCTCTTGATCTTTCGGGTGGTGGGCACGCGTGCCCACCCTACGTCATTTCTTTTGAGAGAAACAGAATGAACAAGTTCGTCTTTGCTTTGCTCGCTGCGCTGGCCTTGCCTGCGCACGCCCAGGTCTCCGTCGCTTCGCCATGGATCCGCGCTACCGTGCCGGCCCAAAAGTCCACCGGCGCTTTCCTTCAAATTACTTCGGCCAAGGATGCGCGCCTGGTCGGCGTGAGCACGCCCGCCGCCGGCATCGCGGAACTGCACCAGATGGAATCGAAGGGCGACATGATGCGCATGCATCCGGTCGAGGCCATCGAACTCCCCGCCGGCAAGGCCGTCAACATGGCGTCCGGTGGCTACCACGTGATGCTGCAAGACCTGAAGCAGCAGCTCAAGGAGGGCGACACCGTCGTGCTGACACTCGTCGTCGAGCACAAGGACAAGAAGCGCGAGAGCGTCACCGTCAAGGTACCGGTCAAGCCGCTCACGTTCCAGCAGTAAGGGGCGCCCATGAAATCGACAATGACCTTGCTGGCCTTGGCCAGCGTGGCTGGCCATGCCGTGGCCAATCACAATCCACCGAAGCAGCTTGACACCGTCATCGTCAATGGCGGCCGTCCCACTTCGCTGCCCACCCAGATCCCCACCACCATTGAGGGGGTGACGGGCGAGCAGGTGGAAGACCGCATCAACGCCAGCGACGCCGAAGACGCGCTCAAATACCTGCCCAGCCTGAATGTGCGCAAACGCTATATCGGCGACTACGACCATGCCGTGCTGGCCAGCCGTGCCTCGGGCACGGGCAACAGCGCGCGCTCGCTAGTCTATGCCGACGGTATCCTGCTGTCCAATTTGCTGGGCAACGGTGCGACCTTCACGCCGCGCTGGGGCCTGGTTTCGCCGGAAGAAATCGAACGCGTCGACGTCTTGTACGGTCCGTTCTCGGCCGCCTATCCGGGCAATGCCGTCGGCGCCGTGGTCGACTACCAGACCCGCATGCCGTCCAAACTGGAGGCCCATGTCAAGTTGCTGGCGTCCACCCAGAACTTCCAGCAGTACGCCAGTTCTGGCCGATACAGCGGCAAGCAGGGCAGCGCTTCCATTGGCGACCGCCAGGGCGCGTGGTCGTGGTGGCTGGACCTGTCCCGCCTCGACAGCCATAGCCAGCCTATCTCCTTTGGCAACAGGCTCGTCTCCACCGGTGTCGTCAGCACGGCGGGCCTGCCGGTCACCGGCTATATCGTCGACAAGAATCCGAGCAACAAGGACTGGCTGATCATCGGCTCGACCTCCGCGACCCACACGGTGCAGGACCACGCCAAGGCCAAGCTGGCCTTCGATGTGTCGCCGACGCTGCGTGCCAGCTACACGCTGGGCTGGTGGCAGAACGATTCGGTGCGCTCGAGCGAATCCTACCTGCGCGACGCGGCGGGCAATCCCGTCTACCGTGGCGACGCCAACAACTTCATCAATATGGGCGGGCGCCGCTACGAATGGAAGGCGTCCGACCTGGCGCCGTCCACCGGGGACCTCGAACATGTGATGCAGGGCCTGTCCGTCAAAACCCACAGTGGCGGCAGAGTGGACTGGGAAGTGGCCGTGAGCCGCTACGATTACGTGCGCGACCAGGTGCGCACGCCCACCGTGCCAGTGCCAGGTCCGACCACGGCAGGCCAGGGCAACGTCACCGATATGGGCGGCAGTGGCTGGAACACGCTGGCCTTGAAAGGCACGCTGCGACCAGGCAGCGCCCATGTCGTCGACGTCGGCGTCCAGCGCGACAGCGCCATGCTGCGCACGCACGTCTTTAGCGGCGACTGGCTCACTGCGAGCACCGGCAAAACTGTGTCCGACTTCAACGGCAATACGCGCTTGTCGAGCCTGTACGCGCAGGATACCTGGCGCATTGACGCGGCCTGGAAAGCGACCTTCGGCGCGCGCCTGGAACAGTGGCAAGCCTATGGTGGTGAGCTGGGCAACGCGACCGTGAAAAAGGCCTTTGGTACGCGCACCGAAAACAGCTGGTCGCCCAAGGCGGCACTGGCCGTCCATCTCGACGAAGCCTGGATGCTCAAGGCCTCGCTGGGTCGCGCCGTGCGCAATCCGACGGCGGCCGAATTGTTCCAGGGTTCGATCATCGATGGCGCCATCGTCAACAGCGACCCGAACTTGCGCGCCGAACGTTCGTGGACCAGTGAGCTGACGGCCGAACGCGTGAGCGACAGCGGCCTGCTGCGCGCCACCGTGTTCCATGAAACGACGCGCGACGCCCTGTACTCGCAGCCGCTCACGGCCACCGTCAACACGATCCAGAACGTCGACCGCATCCGCACCAACGGCCTGGAACTGGCGTGGCAGGACGACGACGTGTTCGTGCACGGCTTCTCGCTGAGCGCCAGCGGCACTTACGCCGATTCCATCATCACGGCCAACGCGCGCTTTCCTGGCAGTGTGGGCAGGTGGCAGCCGCGCGTGCCGCGCTGGCGCGGGACCATGCTCGCCTCCTACCATGCTGGCCAGCACTGGACCACCAGCCTGGGCGCGCGCTACAGCGGCAAGCAATTCGGCACGCTCGACAACAGCGACCCGAACGGCGCCACTTACACGGGTCTGACGAAATACTTCGTGCTTGACGCGCGCGTGCGCTACCAGTTGGACAAGCAGTGGAGTGCTGCACTGGGCATCGACAACCTGGCCAACGAGAAGTACTGGGCCTTCCACCCCTACCCGATGCGCGCCGTGGTGGCGGAGTTGCGCTACGACCTGTAGCCGAAGCGGTTCATGCCGGCAGTGGCCACTTCGCGCAGCACGGTGTGGCCGCCGGCGAATTCACGGAACTTGACGTCGTAACCGCCGTCGGTGAGGCGCCGTGCGATGTCGCGCGCGCCTTCCACCGGCAGCACGGGATCGTCGATGCCATGGGCGATGCTGATGCGCGGTTGGCCGTCGTGGCTAAGCGGGCGCACGAAGCCTGGCGAGAGCGCCAGGATGTCGTGGAACAGGGTGCCATTCATCAGGCCCAAGGTCAGCGCATACGAAGCGCCGTCCGAAAAACCGGCAATGGCGATGCAGTCTGGCGCCACGACAAAGCGCTGCATGGTCCAGTAGAGGATGAAGTCGATGAAGGCGCAGTCGGGACCGAAGCCGCCGTGCAGCACGTCCCAGCTCTTGTTGATGGATTTGGGCGCCAGCACCAGTGAAGTATTGACGGCGCCCCATTGCACCGCGTAGTCGACGGCGCCGCCGTCGATGCCTGCCGCGCCATGGAGCATGAGTACGAGCGGCAGGGGCTCGGCGGGATCGTCGATTTCCGGGACAAACAGCTGGGCTTCCCGCCCCGAGGACAGGGTCAGCAGATGCAGGCCACTACCAGGCGCAGGCATCTCCGGGGCCACGAACGGCCGCGCATGCAGGCGGCCGCTGGCATAACTTGGCGGTTCCATGGTAAAGACAATTTACCACATCGCCTCACTTGACGACGGATCCGCCTTTCATGACCCACTTGACGCGATGGAGTTCCGTCACATCCTTGAGCGGATCGCCATCGACGGCGATCATGTCGGCAAACTTGCCCGCTTCGATGGCGCCCACACGGTCGCTCCAGCCGGCCAGTTTGGCCGCGTTGACGGTGGCCGTGCGGATGGCCTGCAGCGGTGTCATGCCGAGGCGGACGTAGACGGCGAATTCACCCGCGTTCTGGCCGTGCGGGTAGACTGCGGCGTCGGTACCGAAGGCGATCGGCACGCCCTGGCGGAAGGCTTCGGCCACGTTGGTGCTGGCCGAGGCAAAGACGACCTTGCCTTTTTCTTCCAGCGGCTTGGGCAGCTTGATGGCGGCGGCATTATCGAGCAGCCACTTGCCCAGGTAGAGCGTGGGCACGAGGTAGGTGCCGCGCTCCTTCATCATCCTGATCGCTTCGGCATCGATGTAGGAGCCGTGTTCGATCGAATCCACGCCCGCCTGCACGGCCAGCTTGATGCCATCGCCGCCATGCGCGTGCGCGGCGACCTTGCGGCCCAGGCGGTGCGCTTCGCTGACCACCGTCTTCATCTCGTCGAGCGTGTATTGCGAGGCGCGCGGATCGTCGCCAAACGAGAGCACGCCGCCGGTGGCGCAGATCTTGATGACGCCGGCGCCGTACTTGATGTTCTGGCGCACGCGCTTCATCACCTCGGCGCTGCCATCGGCCACGCCTTCGCCAACGATCTTGTATTCGGAGGCGTGCATGGTGTCGTCGCAATGGCCGCCCGAAATACCCAGCGCGGGACCGGACGCGATGATGCGCGGGCCGGGCACGTCGCCGTTGTCGATGGCGTCGCGCAGGGCCACGTCGGCAAAGCCGTTCGAGCCGACGTCGCGGATCGTGGTGAAGCCCGCGTTCAGCGTGACACGTGCGTTGCGGGCGCCATACAGGGCCTGGCGCGGCACCGACAGGGTAATCGAGTTGTAGCCGAGGAATTCTGGATTGAAGGTGATGTGGGTATGCATGTCGATCAGGCCGGGCACCAGCGTTTTGCCGCCCAGGTCAATCACCTGGGCGCCATCCGGGATGGCCAGCTTGCTGCCGGCGCGCGTGATGCGCTCGCCCTCGATGAGGACGACCGCGTCGTCGAGCATCTGGCCACTGGCCACGTCGAGCATGTGCGCGGCCTTGACCGCGATGGGCTGAGCGCAAAATGCACAGGCCGGCATCGTCAATACGCCGGCCACTGCACACTGCATGATCCAATTTGTTTTTTTCATCGTCGTCCCCGTATGTTTAAGGAGCGACGAGTATAGCCCGATTAACGCGGTGCGGCACCCAAGCGCTTGGCGCCGCCGGAGCCGGCCACGCTCTTGCTGATTTTTGGGTCGCCGTAGTAGTTCACGTCGCCGGAGCCGGCAATCGAAATCGACAGCGAATTCTGCGCCCACACCGTGGCCTGGCCGGAGCCGCCCACCGACACGCTCACGTCGTTTGATTTCACGCCGCCCGCCTGCACGTCGCCCGAGCCGCCAATCGACAGCGACAGGTTGTTGGTGCTGCCGGCGCCGGACTTGAAGTTGCCGCTGCCGCCAATGCTGACGACGACATTGTCCGCTTCCACGCCCTTGACGTTGATCGAGCCCGAGCCGCCGACGTCGAAATTGAGTTTGCTGCCCTTGAGCGCGTCCGATTCGATCGAGCCGGAGCCGCCCACCGAGACGCGGTCGATGTCCTTGGCCCACACGGTGACGCGCATATTACGGGTATTGAGGTTGACGTTTTTCTTGGCGGCGCGGATGCGCAGGGTGCCGTTTTCGACGACGGTCTCAATCAGGGGCAGCAGGTTTTCGTCGGTTTCGATGGACACGCCTTCGGTGCTGCCGATCTTCAGTTCGACATTGCCGGACAGCGCCAGGGAAACGCCGTTGAAATGGTGAATGTCGCGCGACTGCTTCTTGATGGTGCCGTTGCCTTGCACGTTTTCGCCAAACCAGCCGCTGGCCTGGGCTTGCGAGGCCGGCACGAAAGCGGCGGCCGAGAAGGCCAGGGCCAGGGCGAAAATGGTCTTGGTGGGTTTGTTCATGGTGGGTCTCCTGGTTCGGTGTTGGTATGGGAGGCATACTAATTGAACCAGGAGGAGGGCGGTGCCTGCTTTGCGACAGATTGCGCGCACAGCCGCATAAAACGCAAATTAGCGCGATATTCCGGCGGCCGGCGCCTGGCCGTTTTGCTCCAGCCAGCGCAGCGCATTCTTCCACAGCGGGGCGCAGGCGGCCTTGAAATAGCCCATATGGCCAATTGGTCCCATGCCCGCCTGGCGCGGATCGATGTCGGTTTTTTGCCAGTCGACGTTGCGGTAGCCGGACATGAAGGCGTCGCGCGAAGCCGGCTGCGCCCACAGGTCGTCGAGCGCCACGACCGACATGATGGGGCTGCGCACGGCGTCAAAGCCGCTTTGCAGGTGCTGCATGCTTGGGTCGTCGAAGAAGTAGCGCGGGAACTGGCAATATTGGCGCCATTGGCGGTACACCCCCAGCGGCAAGTCCTCGCCCATGCCCAGCCAGCTCCAGGCCAGGTAGCCTTGCAGGCGCACGATCAGCGGACCGATCACGCGCCACATCAGCTGTACGCGCAAGCGTTCCATGCGCGGCATCCAGCCATGCCAGCCGGCGCCGCTGGCGAAGGTGTACAGGCCGGCGACCTTGTGGTGGTTGGGCAGCAGGCCGAAGGCGTGGCCGCCGAAGGAATGGCCGACCACGTAGAGCGGCAAGCCTTCCACATCCATGGCATCGACCGCGGCGGCCAGGTCCTGGCGCGCCCAGTCGAGGTAGTCCATGCGGAAGCCCTTGAGCGAGGCGGGGCGCGAGAGGCCGATGCCGCGGTAGTCGAGCGTCATGACATCGTAACCCTGGCTTGATGCATACAGGGCGAAACGGCGGTAGAAGCCTTGCGGCACGCCGGTGGCGCCGGCCACGACGAGGTGGCCTTTGACGGCGCCTTCGGCAGGGTAGCGCAGGGCGGCGATCTGGAAGTGGTCGGCGGTGGTCAGGGTGACAGGTTCAGGGACAGACAATTTACACTCCTTTAGTGTTCCAGCCTTTGTGGCAAGGTTTCGAGCCAGCGCGCCACGATGGCCATTTCGTCTTCATTGAAGCCTTCGTACAGGCGTGTATTCAAGGCGGCGAGGGCGACTTTCGCCTTTTGCCCGGCGAGGCGGCCTTCCTCGGTCTGGTAGAGGCGAATGGCGCGCCCGTCGTCGGCGTCGCGCTGGCGCACCAGGAAGCCCGCCTGCTCCATGCGGTTGGCCAGTCCGGACATGCCCGGCGCACCTATACCAAGGGCGTCGGCAACATCGCCGATCAGCGCGCCGTCGTGCTGGGCCAGGAAAAACAGGGTGCCCGCCTGCGCCGGCGTCAACGCCGTTGGTCCTTGCGTCGCAGCTTCAATCCAGCGGTCAAGTGCCCGCTGGGCGACGTTGAGCAAAAAAACCAAGCGCGCTCGCTTCTGATCCTTCATCGGTCTTCCTTCATCCGTGAATTTATTTCGTATGTGAATAAATTCTCGCATTTTACAAGGAGATCCGATGCCCGGACATCTCAAGCGGGCGAAGCGCTCACGCCGGTACCGGCGCGTGCTTGACGTTCATCGTGATGACCGCGCTGAAGACCTTGGTGCCATCGGTGTCGTACGCGGCGATGGGCACGTCGATATCGCCGGCCACGGCCCAGTCGACACCGGTGGCCTCGGTCAGGACCCGGATGTCGGTCTTTGCCTTGGCCAGGTATTGCACCGACATGGCGGTGGGCAGCCAGCGGGCGCCAGCCGGAATCGAGGCATCGGTACAGGTTCCGGCCACCAGTTCGGCGCCATTGCACAGTGCGATCGCGTGCACGGTGGCGATGTGGTTGTGCACCTTGGGCTGATTGCGCACGCAGATTTCGGCATGACCTGGGCGCAGGTCGACGAATTGTGCTTCGATGGTGCCGAAATACGGGGCGATGGTGGGAACGGCGGCGGAAAACTTCTCGGCGCCGAGCTTGTTGTACATGGCGAGGAATTGGCTCATTGCGTGGACTCCCGTTGAAAATGGATGGGCGAATGCCCGTTATTTAATTCGCATGTGAAGTATATGCTTCGCGTGCGAATTAATGCAATGATTATTTTGCGAGGGGCAGCCAGGGCCGCGTGAAAATGCCCCCGCGAGGCCGAATGGCGCTATCATGTCGCCTTTGACAAATAAGAAGAACAATATGCTCATCATCACCATCAAACAGGGCAAGGAAAAAAGCCTGCTCGCCGGCGATCCATGGATCTATGCTTCGGCCATTGAAAAAGTCGACGGCAAGCCGAATGAAAAAATGAAGGCGGGTGGCACGGCCATCGTGCAGTCGTCCTCGACACAATTCCTGGCGCGCGCCGCCTACAACTCGAAGTCACAAATCCGCGCCCGCGTGTGGAGCTTCCGCGAAGACGAACCGGTCGACCATGCAATGATCAAGCGCCGCGTCCAGGCCGCGCTGCTGAAAAGTGCGCCTGCGGCCAGCCAGGCCAGCCCGAATACCATGGTCCGCCTGGTCAATGCCGAGGACGATGGCTTGCCCGGTTTGATCGTCGAAGGCATCGGCGGCAAGCTCGGTTACCTGATCGTCGAATTCAATGCCGCCGGCGTCGACGCCTGGAAGGTGCCTATCGTCCAGGCCCTGCTGGCCGGCACCGGCTGCCCGAATGTCTACGAGCGGGTCGACAGCCTGGTGCGCAAAGGCGAGGGCTTGCCGATTGTCTCCGGCGCCCTGGCCGGCGAAGAGCCGCCCAACCGCATCAAATTCATGCACAGCGCGCGTTAACTGGTCTTATAATTGGCAACATTTGTTGCTACCCAGGACCTGTCGCCCGATGGAACACCACCTGTCTTCCCAGATTCGCACGCTGACGTATGAAGAGAATGAAGACCATCCCGTCTTTGGCACCCTGGTCGAACAAATCCTCCACCTGCTGAACTCGCGCCTGATTTTCAGCGACATCATCATCCACCAGAACAGCCCCCTGATGCTGCGCCAGCCCAAGGGCCTGGTGGCGGTGACGGATTCGCCCATCACGCGCGAGGAGCTGGAAGAATTCTTTGAAGTGATCGAACCGAATTGGGCCGACCGCATCGCCGACCGCGCCTTTGACCGCTCGATCGACCTGCACACGGCGCGCATCCGCGCCAACTGCTTTTCGTTCCAGGGCAAGAAGCGCCTGGGCTGCGTGGTGCGCCGCTTCCCGAAAGAGCCGCTGCCGCTGCACGAACTGGGCCTGCGTGCCTCCGAAGAGAATTTCGCCAAGCTCACCAGCGGCCTGGTGCTGATCATCGGCGACACCTGCCAGGGCAAGTCGACCACGATCGCCTCGATGCTCGACGAGATCAACAAGACCCGTTCGGGCCACATCATCACGATCGAAGACCCGGTCGAGACCTTGATCCCGCAGCGTAACTGCATCATTACCCAGCGCGAAGTCGGTTACGACGGCGACGTCGAGAGCTACTACCTGGGCGCGCTCGATGCGCTGCGCGAGCGCCCCGACGTGATCGTCATCGGCGAGATCCGCGACGCGGCCACGGCGCAGGAAGCGCTGGCCCTGGCCGAATCTGGCCCGCTGGTGCTGGCCTCGCTGCATGCACGTTCGACCGAACTGGGTCTGCAGAAGATGCAGCGCCTGCTCGGCAACACGGACGCCCAGGCCCAGGCCCTGGCCAATTCGTTGCGCGGGGTGCTGTGCCAGGCCTTGCTGCCTTCGCTCGATGGCAACCGCTATTACCTGGCCACCGAATGCCTGACCACCAATCCGGAAGTGGTGCGCATGATCGAGTCGGGTAAGCTCGCCGATATCCGCACCTTGATGGATGGCGGCACGGGCAAGTTCAACGCCGGTTGCCACTCGATGAATTCGGCGTTGATCTACCTGCTCAAGGAAAAACGCATCGGCATGGAAGATGCGCGCAACGCCACCACCGACCGTATCGGGTTCGCCGATGCCTGCTACACGGCGCTGCTGACGTCGTAAGGCCGCGTGGGCACATGTGCCCACCCTATGTGGGGTCGTCGGGTGGGCGCGGGCGCCCACGCATATTCAACTAATCGACGGGCACGCTGCGGTAGCGGTTCACTTCGTCCGAGGCGACCACGTTCGCGTGGTTGCCCCAACTGGCGCGCAGGTAGGACACCACGGCCGCCACTTCAAAATCATCCATCACATGGCTGTACGGCGGCATGCCGTAGGGCCGCGGATTGCCTTTCGTCCCCGGCGCGAAGCCGCCATTGAGCACGATGCGGATCGGATTGGCCGCGTCTTCCATCGTCAGCGCGCGGTTGCCGGCCAGTGGCGGGTAGGCCGGTGCCATGCCTTTGCCGTCGATGCCGTGACAGTCGGCGCAATGGTCGCCATACAGCTTCTTCCCGTTCGCCAGCACTTGCGCCACCGATGGCCCGGTCAAAGGCTCGGGCGGTTCGGCCGGCGTGGCCGGCAGCGCTTTGAGGTAGGTGGACATGGCGTGGATGTCGGTGTCGTCGAGGTGCTGCAGGCTCGCCTGCACGACTTCGGCCATCGGACCGAACACGGTGGCGCGGGGCGACGCGCCAGTGTGCAGCAGGGCGGTGATGTCCTTGATGTCCCAGCTGCCCAGGCCCGCTTCGGCGTCGGACGTGAGCGAGGGCGCATACCAGCCCAGCATCGGAATCAAGCCGCCGGACAGGCCCGCCTCGCTCGCGCCAAAGCTGTTGCGGCTGCTATGGCATGCGCTGCAATGGCCCAGGCCTTCGACCAGGTAGGCGCCGCGGTTCCAGTCGGCGCCCTTGTCCTTGGCAGGCTCAAAGACGGCGGGGCGGAAGTACAGCAGGCGCCAGGCGGCGAGCATGAATTGCTGGTTGTAGGGCCAGCGCAGGGTGTGGGCTTCGCTGGCGCGGCGTACCGGTGGCAGTGATTGCAGGTAGGCGAACAGGGCGTCGGCATCCGGGCGCGTGACCTTGGTGTAGTTCGTGTAGGGGAAGGCCGGATAGAGCAGGTGGCCATCGCGCGATTTGCCGTTGTGGAGGGCGTTCCAGAAGTCGTCCGGCGTCCAAGCGCCGAGGCCGGTTTCGCGGTCCGGCGTGATGTTGGGAGCGACCAGTTTGCCGAACGGCGTGGCCAGCGCGCGGCCGCCGGCGAAGGGGGCGCCGCCGCGCGCCGTATGGCAGGCGACGCAATCGCCGGCCTTGGCCAGGTAGGCGCCACGGGCGATATTGGCCGGCGTGGCCGCATAGGTCGACGGCAGCATCTGCTCGCGCGGCCAGGCGATGGCAATGACGATGGCCACAGCGGCCAGCGCGATGAGGAAGAGTTTTTTCATTTCGCCCGCCCGACGTCACTGCCACATGCCAGTGGCAACGGACGCTTGATCGTCGCGGCCGGCGTCGTGTCCGCCGGCAGCGGCTGCGCGCCAAGCCACGCCGAGACTGCCGCCACATCGGCCAGCGACAAGTGCGCCGCCACTTCGGCCATGCAGTCAGGCGCCTTGGCGCGCCGCACCTGGTTCTTCCACGCGCCGAACTGGGCGTTGATATAGTCGTGCGGCAGCCCGGCCAGGCCGGGAATGGCCGGCGCCACACCGGTCAGGCGCTCGCCATGGCAAGCCACGCAAGCGGGCACCTTGATGGCCGGGTCGCCCTGGCGCACCAGCTGGCGACCCCGTTCCAGCACGGCGGCGTTGGCATCGGTGGGCTGGACCTTGGGCGGCGCCAGGTGCTGGCCGGAGAAATAGGCGGCAATCTCGTGCAGGTAGGCGTCGGGCAGGCGGTCCGTCATATAGGCCATCATCGGTGCCTGGCGGCGGCCTTCGCGGAAGTTGATCAGCTGGTTATACAGATAGCCCTCCGGCTTGCCCGAAATGCGCGGGAAGTAGGCGTCGTCGCGGTCCTTCTGCGCGTGGCAGGCCGCACAGGCGAGCACGCGCTGGGCGATCGTGTCCGGTACATTCTCGCCCAATGCCGGCAAGGCCAGCGCCAACAGCGCGATGGCCAATCCGGTCCTGTTACGTGTGTTCATCCTTGTTCGCCTATAAAATGGTGCGCAGCCAAAGCATAGCGTGTCTGCCGCATCCAGGACAGGTGCAGGCGTGTGCAAAAAAGGGAGATCAGTTGGGCACCAAGCTGTACGAAACCGTTGCCGACGATATCGCCGGCATGATCGCACGCGGCGTGCTGCTGCCGGGCGAGCGCCTGCCGTCGGTGCGCCAGCAGCGCGAACTGCGCGCCATCAGCGCCTCCACGGTGTTTGAAGCCTACTACCTGCTGGAAGCGCGCGGCCTGGTCGTCGCGCGCGCGCGTTCCGGCTATTTCGTCGCGCCGCGCCACGCGCCCGAGCCGGAAAAGTCGAATCCAGAAAAGGCGAGCAAGCGCGTCGACGTGAGCGAGCTTGTATTCGAGGTGCTGGGCGCGGCCCGTGAGCGCGACATTGTGCCCTTCGGTTCGGCCTTTCCGGGTCCCGACCTGTTTCCGCTGGCGCAGCTGGCCCGCGTGACCGCGTCGAGCCTGCGCCAGCTTGACCCATGGAGCACGGTGGCCGATATCACGCCCGGCAATGCGGACCTGCGCCGCCTGCTGGCCCAGCGCTACCAGCAGGACGGCGCGCTGGTGGGCAGCGACGACATCGTCATCACCAATGGCGCGCTCGAAGCGCTCAATCTCTGCCTGCAAGCGGTGACCCAGCCCGGCGACAGTGTGATTATTGAATCGCCCAGCTTCTACGCGGCCTTGCAGGCGCTGGAACGGCTCGACCTGAAAGCGCTGGAAGTGGCCACCGATCCGCGCGAAGGCATCGACCTTGACGCGCTGGCTGCGGCGCTGGCCAAGCATCGGCCCAAGGCCTGCTGGCTGATGACGAGCTTTCACAATCCAATGGGTAGCCTGATGCCGCCGGCGAAGAAGCAGGCGCTGGTGGCCCTGCTGGCCAGCCACGGCGTGCCGCTGATCGAGGACGACGTCTATGGCGAACTGTATTTTGGCAGCAGCCGGCCGGCGCTGGCCAAGAGCTTCGACCGGGATGGCCTGGTGATGCACTGCAGTTCCTTCTCCAAATGCCTGGCGCCAGGATTCCGGATTGGCTGGGCCGCACCGGGCCGCTACCTGCAAGCGGTGCAGCGGCTCAAGCTCAGTACCAGCCTGGCCGCGCCCATGCCCTCGCAACTGGCGCTGGCCGCCTACCTGGCGCGTGGCGGCTACGAGCGCCATTTGCGCCAGCTGCGCAGCGCCCTGGAGCGGCGCCAGGAGCGCATGCTCGACGCCATTGCGCGCCACTTGCCGCCGTCCGTGCGCGTGACGCGCCCGCGCGGCGGCTACTTCCTGTGGCTGGAACTGGCCGGTGTCGACGCGCTGGACCTGCACCGGCGCGCGCTGGAGGAGGGCATCAGTATTGCGCCAGGTCCTATCTTCTCCGCCCGGCGCGAATTTCGCCACTGCATCCGCCTCAACTACGGCCACGAATGGAGCGCGCGCTTTGACGCGGCCATGGCCACGCTGGGGCGGCTGATCGCCGGCTAGGACCAGATCCGGTAGATCCAGTAGCTTTCGTCGTCCTTGCCCTTGCGCGCCAGCTCGGTGGGCGAGAGGCCCGTCATCTCGCGCGCTTCCCGCGAGAGGTGGGACTGGTCCGCGTAGCCGCCGTCGGCGGCGACCTCGGCCCAGGTGATTTTCCCGTCCAGCATATCGGCGCGCGCGGCGAGGAAGGACTGTTCGGCGCGGTCCATGCGGCGCAGCGTGCGCATCGGCAGGCCCACCCAGGTGCGGATGCGCCGTTCGATATAGCGCGCGCTGCGGCCCCAGCCCGCCGCCGCCACCTGCACGCCGAGGCGGCGCAGCCAGTCCATGACGGAGCTCGCTTCGCCGCGCACAGCGGTCCAGCGCGGCTCGAGGAAGGTTTCGATCGCTGCCATGCGCCCGGCGTCGTCGGATGCGGCCAGCACGGCGGCCGTCAGCGGCGCCCAGTCGATGCCTGGCACTTCGGCGAGCGGGCAAAAGCGGTCGACGCAGGTCGAGACATCGAGCCCGCACAGGCGGTGCATCGCGTCGGGATAGAGCAGGATGAAAAAGAACTGGACCTGGCCGGAATTGGAGGTCACACGCGGACGTGTCTGCGGCCCGCCAAAAATGGCGTCGCCTTTCATGGCCAGGGCGCCAGGCGAGGGATCTTCGCCATCGGTCAAGACGTCGCCATGCAGCACCCAGGCGATACTGCATAGCGGGCTGGCCGGATAGCGGTTGAAGCGCTCGTGTTCGGCCAGCGGCGCGCAGCCGACGGTGCTGCGGCTGATGCAGGCGCGCACGCAGGACGCGAGGGACAGGCGCGGCGCCAGCAGGCGCGCGACGGGCAAGGGCGGGGACATGCGCCATTGTAGCGCTTGTCGCAAACGTTCAAGACTGCGCGATCCGGCAGGCGCATACTGCTGCCATTGCCGAATCGGGGAGAGATGATGCCAGATACCGCCACCGCCTTACGTGATGTACGCAGCCTGCCGGGCCCGCGCCCCTGGCCCTTGCTGGGCAACGTCCTGCAGATGCCGCCGCGCCGCATGCACAAGGTTGTCGAAGACTGGGCGCGCCGCTTTGGTTCCCTGTTCGTCATCTATTTTGCGCGCACGCCCATCCTCGTGGTGGCCGACACGGCCCTCATTGCCGCGATCCTGCGTGACCGGCCCGATGGTTTCCGGCGCCCGGCCATCACCGCCATGGTGTCTGACGAATTGGGCGGCTATCCGGGCGTCTTCCTGGCTGAAGGCGCCGAGTGGCGCAACCAGCGCCGCATGGTGATGCAGGGTTTTGCACCGCACGCCATCAAGGCTTACTTCCCCAGCCTGGTGAAAGTGGCGCTGCGCCTCGAAGCGCGCTGGCAGGGCGCCGCGCACAGCGGCCGCGCCATCGACCTGGCATTGGACTTGAAGCGCTATACGGTCGATATCATCGCCGGCCTGGCCTTCGGCGCGGAAGTGAACACGCTCGACACGGGAGAGGACGCGATCCAGGGGCATATCGATGAGGTGTTGACGGGGACTGCACGGCGCACGGTCTCGCCGGTGCCGTACTGGCGCTGGTTCAAGCTGCCGCAGGACCGCCGCCTCGAACGCAGCCTGGCTGCCCTGCAGGGCGCCGTGGACGGCTTTGTGGCAAAGGCCCGTGCCCGCATGCAGGCCGATCCCGGCTTGCATGAACGCCCGCAAAACCTGCTCGAAGCGATGCTCGCCGCTGGCGACAAGCCGGACAGCGGCGTCACCGACGCCACCGTGGCGGGCAATGTGTCGACCATGCTGATGGCGGGCGAGGACACGACGGCCAACACGCTGGCCTGGTTGATCTGGCTGTTGTCGCGCCACCCGGCGGCGCTGGCGCGGGCGCAGGAGGAGGTGCGGCGGCTGGCGCCGCAGACGGGCGCCTTTACGCTTGAACAGATGGATGCGCTGGAGTTTGTCGATGCCTGCGCGCAGGAGGCAATGCGCCTCAAACCGGTGGCCCCGTTCATTCCGCTCGAAGCCGTGCGCGACACGGTCGTGGGCGATGTGCCGGTGAAGGCCGGTGCTTTCGTGTGGTGCGTGCTGCGCCACGAAACGGTCGACGATGCGCACTTCGCCAACGCAGCCACATTTGACCCGCAGCGCTGGCTGCAGGCCGACGCCCGCCACAAGGCGTCGATGCCGTTCGGCTCTGGTCCGCGCCTGTGCCCGGGGCGCTACCTGGCGCTGCTGGAGATCAAGATCGCGATGGCGCTGCTGCTTGGACGCTTCGACATCAGTGCCGTCGAGGCGGTCGATGGCGGCGAACCGAAAGAGGTGATGGGCTTTGTCATGCAGCCGGGCCGCATGCGCATGCGCCTTGACTTGCATTGCCAGCACGGGGAAGTCATGGCACGATAGCGGCAATTCATGGGACGCCGGAAAGGCAGGCATGGGTAGCGAGGACGCGCGACACGGCAAACGGATCCGATTGGTCCTGTGGTTCTGGGTGATGTTCCTGCTCGCGTACACGCCGCTGGCAAAGGCGGACTTCCGCCCGGCCCAGGCAGGGCAGCAGCAACTGCATGAGCGCGACATCAGCTACCGGCTGGGCGATGCACCGTTCGAACAGGTGCGCGCCATCGCAGACGGATGGACCTCCCAGGCGCAGCGGCCGTTCAAGGGCGGCGATGGGCCGGTGGTGCTGTGGGTCCGTTTCAAGCTGCCAGCGGTGGACACTTCGCGCACGCTGCTGTTACATGCCGATCTGTGGGAACAGGCCGAGTTTTACTTCGTGCGCGACGGTGTCCTGATCGGCCATGCGGTGGCCGGTGGCCTGGCGCCGCGTTCCGCACGCGCGCTGCAAGTGGCCACGATTCCCGGATTTGCCGGCGGGTTTGCGCCGGTGCTGGCGCTGCCCAACGCCGGCACCGAGGTGTATGTCCGGCTCAGGTCCGAGCGCCGCCTGTTTCCAGCGCCTGCCTTGCGCATCGACGTCTTCGACCAGCATGGCATACAAGAGGGCGAGCAACGCGCCCACCTCATGCAAGGCATGTTCATCGGGATCATCGGCTTCCTGATCATCTATAACCTGGGCTTGTTCCTGGTCGTGCGCGAGCCAGGTTTCCTGTCCTACGTGATCCTGGAGTCAGGTTCGGCCAGCGCGTGGCTGATCGTGTTTGGCGTGAGCTTCGAATTCCTGTGGCCCGAACATCCGATGTGGGACGCCTATGCACTCTGGTGCGCGATCTGGCTCGGTGGCCTGGGCATCGGGCAGTTCCTGCGCCATTACCTGGCGACCTGGCAGCATTTCCCCATCCTCGACAAGCTGCTGCTCCTGAATGCGGTGTTCGATGTACTCGTTATACCCTTGCCGCTGCTGCCATTGCCCTGGGCGTTTGGCGAATTGTTGACGCTGCAGATCCGCCTCATTCCCATCGCCGGCCTGATCGTCGCCGTGGTGCTGGCGATGGCCTGGCGGGCCCGGCATCCGCAATTGCATAACCTGATGCTGGCCATGTCCTGCTATGCCTTCGGCCTGGTGTCGGGCGCATTGGCCGCCATTGGCGTGTTACCGGGTGAACTGTTCGCCCATGCCGGTCAACTGGGCAGCATCGCTGCCGGCATCATCCTCTCGCTCGGTCTTGGCTACAAGCTGCAGTCGGCGCGCGAACAACTGGTGCAAACGCAATTGGCGGAACAGCGCGATCGCCTGGCCCGCGAAAGTGAGCGGCGCGCACTGATCGAAGAACAGAACCGTACGCTGGAAGCGCGCGTGCTCGAGCGCACCAAGGCCCTGGCCCTGGCCCAGGAAAAATCGGACGCCCTGCTGGCCAACATCCTGCCGCAGGCGATCATCGAAGAGTTGCGTGAAAGCGGCGTCACCGAGCCGCGCCGGCACGACGAAGCGACGATCCTGTTTACCGACTTTTCTGGTTTTACGCAAGCGGTAGCGGCCATGCCGCCGCGCCGCCTGGTGCAGGAGCTGAATGATATTTTCCGGGCCTTCGATGACATCGTCGCCCAGCATGGGCTGGAAAAAATCAAGACCATTGGCGATGCCTATATGGCCGCCGGCGGGCTGCCCGTTTCCGCGGCCGACCACGCCCTGCGCTGCGTGCGCGCCGCCGTGGCACTGACGCGCTTCATCGAATCACGCAACCTGGACGCGCCGATGAAATGGGGCTTGCGCGTGGGTGTGCATTCGGGCGCGGTGGTCGCCGGCGTGGTTGGCAAGAGCAAGTACGCATACGACGTGTGGGGCGACACCGTCAACATCGCCAGCCGCCTGGAAAGCGCCGGAGCGGTCAATCGCGTCAATATATCTGCCTACACCTACGACCTGGTTTCCGCCCACTTCAAGTGCGAATACCGCGGCAAAGTCGAAGCCAAGGGCAAGGGCGCTCTCGATATGTACTTCGTGCTTGAGGAAAACGTTTGAGCAGCGGGGCGGTTCAATTGGCCGGCGGCGTCGGGTCGGCGCGCCAGCGGCGGTAGATGCGCAGGGCGACGTGGGCGTCGTCGGCGGCGTACAGGATCTGCTTTTCGGACAGGCGCGGCAGGGCCCAGTTGGTGGTGGTGATCTTCTTCGACTTTTGCAGCTTCTGGCCGAAATAGCGCGCCACCGCCGTCTTGGCGCCGAGCGTGTTGCGCTCGCCGCGGCGCAGCGCCGTCGACAGGTCCAGCACATTGGCCGCGTCGATACCGAGCTTGATGCGCAGGCGCTTGATGTCGTCGGACAGGCCGAAGCCGACCTTGAGGATCGCCGCCGATTCGAGCACGGCGCGCAGCACATCGACGGCCGGTGCGGCGCCGATCTGGAACAGGTAGGCCATGTCGTCGGTGGCCAACTGCACCAGGTGCGGGCCGGTCGACACTTCACCCTTGAGGAAGGTCGGTTTCGATTCGGTATCGAAGCCCACCACATCCATGCTTGACAGAGCGGCCAGCGCCTCCGCCGCATCCTTGTCCGAGCGGACCATGCGTACCCTGGACAGGCTAATGCCGTCGTAAGGCGGCAGCAGCTCTTCCTGTTCGTTCGTCATCAATGGCGCGAGAATTTGCTCGCCAGCTGGAGCAGCTTTTCCTGGCGCGCGCGGTTCGCTTCTTCGGCCGCGGCGGCGTCGCGCTCGGCCTTCTTGCGTTCGGCTTCCTTCTTGAAGCGCTGGGCCAGCGTCTCCTTGGCGTGCAGGCGATGCACGTCCGTCACTTCGGCGCCGGCCGTGCCGTCGAGGTCGTAGCGTACGGTGGCTTTTTCCATCGTGCGCAGGTAGCGCAGCGAGCCGGTGTGGATGCCCAGGGCCGCACGCATGGTCTTGCGGTCGATGCCCGGCAGTCGCGCCAGGATCTGCTTGTCGATGCCGATCGACAGGGGCAGGCAGTCACGGAAGGCGGGAAATTCGGTCTGGAATTGCTTGAGCAGGCTGCGGGCCGACGGTGCGGCTGGTGTGGCAGGTGCTGGCGTGTCGGGCGACGCGTCGGCAGGGGCGAGAGTATTCATTGACATCATAGTAAAAGCGAGAACCGGAAGGATAGCATGGTCGCCACCCAAAAAGCGCTGGCGAAGCCATAAGATGTTGTTTTGATTACTATTGCCTCGATGGAAAGCCTAAAAAAGTAGCAGCGGTCCGGGGCGAAATCGTGTATCATCCGCCCCTTCCTTTGAAACGGCCTTGTGCTGCATCAAAGTGCTTGTGGATGGCGGTAGTATTAGGATTTCTTATATCTGATATGCGATTAATCAATTATCTTGATGTCTCGAATGTTGGCATAATCGTCCTTGTCTCCTCTATTTCTCAACTGAAAAATAGATTCAAGCCCGTTTTTAGCTAGCGGGCTTTTTTTCGTTCTGACCCTGCCGTGCTTGATAACCGGCACCTTGCCCCCCAGCTAGGGGTGAATCCTGATAAACCTTCCACCGGGCCCGCCATGGGTCCAGGTGGATTATTGACTTCGACGGCGCCGCAACTCGCCTCGACTGGAGAGTTTTAATGAAGAACACGACCGCCAAGACCCTGACCCTGACCGCCAAGAAAGCGCCGCGCAAAGCGGCCGAACTGGCTGTGCCGAAAACGGCCACGTCCTATTTCCTCGAGACGGAGTCGGAAGCCAAGGTCACGGTCGTCAAGACGCGTTCGCGTCTGGCGTCGGTGAAAGCGGCCGAAATCCAGGACGCCGACGTGGCGGCCAACGAGGCGGTCGTGGTCAAGAAGCGCATTGCGAAGGTGGAGCTGGCCGCCGAAGACAAGCCGGTCAAGGCGCGTGCCAAGAAGCTCGATGCCGAGCCGAACATCATTGAAACGGCCGGCCAGTCTGTCAGCCAGACCACCGACGCTGCCGCCCTGGCCGCCATCGACACTTCCGGCTACCTGCTGCCGTCGGTGAAGGTGCCTGGCCGGCGCGGGCGCAAGCCGTCCGAATTCACGCCCGAGAACGACGAAGTGGCCGCGCTCAATGCGGTCGAACGCGCCGAACTGAAGGCCGTCTCGAAAGCCAAGGAACGCAAGGCCAAGGCCGGCCTGTCGAGCGTGCTCGCCGCCGACGAGAAGACCAGTGAAGCGGACCTCGAACGCCGGCGCAACCAGATCAAGAACCTGATCAACCTGGGCAAGGAGCGCGGCTTCCTGACCTACACCCAGATCAACGACCAGCTGCCCGAGAACATCATCGACCCGGAAGCGATCGAAGGCATCATCGCCACCTTCAACGACATGGGCATCGCCGTCTACGAGCGCGC
>JAZJYP010000298.1:0-29322 GCA_040390345.1 Pseudomonadota bacterium
ACACGTGGCCTCTCCCTTACCAAGGGAGTGCTCTACCACTGAGCTACAAGGGCAAAAGTAGAAAAAGGTTTCGCGATGCTCGCCAAGGCGAGCAATGCCTGCGAAACCTTCAAACGATTTAGTGCGACCGGATCATAGTGCCAAAAGCCTGTTCGGTCAAGACTTCGAGCAATAAAGAGTGTTCGATCCGGCCATCGATGATGTGCACGGTGTTCACGCCGGACTTGGCCGCGTCGAGGGCGGACGAGATTTTTGGCAGCATGCCGCCCGAAATGGTCCCGTCGGCGAACATTTCGTCGATTTCGCGCGCCGACAGGTCGGTCACGAGGTTGCCGGCCTTGTCCTGCACGCCGGCGATATTGGTCATCATGATCAGCTTTTCGGCCTTGAGGATTTCCGCGATCTTGCCGGCGACGACGTCGGCGTTGATGTTGTAGGCCTGGCCGTCCTGGCCGAAGCCGATCGGCGAGATGATCGGGATGAAGGCGTCGTCCTGCAGCGCCTTGACCACGGCCGGGTTGATCGCGTCGATCTCGCCGACGAAACCGATGTCGAGGAATTCGCCCGGACGTTCGCTGTCCGGCATGGCCATCTTGCGGGCGCGGATCAAGCCGCCGTCCTTGCCGGTCAGGCCCACGGCCTGGCCACCATAGTGATTAATCAGCATGACGATGTCCTGCTGGACTTCGCCGCCCAGCACCCACTCGACCACTTCCATGGTTTCTTCGTCGGTGATGCGCATGCCTTGCACGAAGCTGCCCTGCTTGCCGATCTTTTTCAGCGCATTGTCGATCTGCGGGCCGCCGCCGTGCACCACCACCGGGTTCATGCCCACCAGTTTGAGCAGGATGACGTCGCGCGCGAAGCCGTGCTTCAAGCGTTCGTCCGTCATCGCATTGCCGCCGTATTTGATGACGATGGTCTTGCCATGGAAATTGCGGATGTAGGGCAGGGCTTCGGCCAGGATTTGCGCCTTGATCTGCGGGGCGACCTTGGTCAGGTCGTCGGCGGCGTCGGAGTTCGGGGTGGAGAGATGCGTCGTCATGGCGGGTCCGAAAAAGATTTGCCGAGATTTTACAGGCAACCGGGCTCGCCTTGTAGGCATTATATGGCCTTCTTGTTGTATTTTACCTGCCGATCCGATAGGCTTCCCGAATGAACGCCACCCTAGACCTCCATCGCCAGCTCGAAGCGATGCGCCCCCAGCTTGTTCGATTTGCACAGTTGCAATTACGCAATGAATCCCTCGCCGAAGACGCCGTCCAGGACGCCCTGATCGCGGTGCTGGAAAAACCCGAGCGTTTTGCCGGCCAATCCTCGCTGCGCACCTATGTGACGGGCATCCTGAAATTCAAGATCATCGACAACCTGCGCGCCTCGACCCGCGAGCGCCAGATCGAAACGAACGACGACCAGAGCGAGGACGACGTCGTCGACGCCCTGTTCGTGGCCGACGGCCACACCCGCGAGCAGCCGCGCAACTGGGGCGACCCGGATGCGACGCTGGAACAAAAGGACTTCTTCCGGGTGCTGGAGGTCTGCCTGGAGAAGCTGCCGGCCAAGACGGCGCGCATTTTCATGATGCGCGAGTGGCTGGAGCTCGAAACCGAGGAAATCTGTAAGGAATTGGCGATTACTTCGTCTAATGCCTGGGTGCTCTTGTATCGTGCCCGGCTGCGTTTGCGTGAATGCCTGGACTTGAACTGGTTCGGCCAGTGCGCTGCCGAGTGATGCACTAATGGCGATTGAAACCATGGAAAAATTTAAAGAAGGTTTGAAGCCAACCTGCAGGGAAGTGCACCGCCTTGTATCGGAAGGGATGGACCGCGACCTGTCGCTGGTCGAACGCACGCGCATGCGTCTGCACCTGATGGTGTGCACCGCCTGTACGCGCTTTAACGGCCAAATGGACTTGCTGCGCCGGGCCATGCGCGGCTTCCCGCCACCCCCGCCGGACGGACCATGAGCACCTGCAGCCGTTGCGGCGCCGAATTCGGCTGCGCGATGGCCGACGGCTTGCCCGGCCCCTGCTGGTGCACGGAACTGCCGCCGGTGGTGCCCGTTCCCGGCAGCGCGGCCCAGTGCTGGTGCCCGGCCTGCCTGGAACAGCATATCGCGGAACAGGCGCCCCCCGCCGATCCCCACTGAACGAGGTCACCATGCGGTTTTCCGATATCCGAATCAGCGTGCGCGTGAGCGCCGGCTACGCCATCCTGATTTTGCTGATGATCGGCGTGATCATCGTCGGCGCCAGCCGCATCTACGCCATCCGGGCCGAGAATGACCACGTGCTGGCCCAGGACTGGGTCTCGCTGGCCGCCATCAACACGGTCGATACCCAGTCGCGCGAAGCGGCCACCCGCATCGTCGCCCTGATCATCCAGAACGACAAGGCCGGTCGGGTGGCCAGTTACGCGCGCATCGACGAAGCCAAGCGCAGCATCGACGCGGAGCTCGACAAGCTGGAGGGCATGGAGGCGACACCCGAGGCGCGTGCCGTGATCGGGGCGATCAAGAAGGCGCGCGCGGCCTACTACGACACCTTCATTGCCGTGGCCGACCTGGTGGAACAGGACGACCGCGCCGGCGCCGAGCAAAAGATGAACGCCATGGCTTTGCCCGCGCTCGACCGGCTGCTGGCCCAGATCAAGCAGCTCGACGAGCTCGAAACGCGCCAGGTCATGGCCGCCTCCGACCGCGCCCGCGCCGATATCAACTTCTCGCTGGCGCTGATGATCGGCATGGGCGTGATGGCCCTGATGGTGGGCGTGGCATTCGCCATCTCGGCGCGTTCCATCACGCGCCCGCTCGGTGAAGCCATTGCCATTGCCACGCGCGTGGCCAATGGCGACTTGTCCGACGTGATCGAGGCGACATCGAAGGATGAAACGGGCGAGCTGCTGCGCGCCCTCAAGGACATGACCGCCAGCCTGGCGCGCCAGCAGGAACTGGCCAAGGCGGTGATGGTGGCGGAGGACGCCACCAAGATGAAGTCGGACTTCCTGGCCAATATGTCGCACGAAATCCGCACGCCGATGAACGGCATTATCGGCATGACCCACCTGGCGCTGCAGACCGAGCTCACGCCCAAGCAGCGCAACTACCTGGAAAAGGTGGAAGGCGCGGCCAAGAACCTGCTGGGCATCATCAACGACATCCTCGACTTCTCGAAGATCGAAGCGGGCAAACTGTCTTTCGAAAACGTCGATTTCTTCCTCGACGACGTGATGCAGCAGGTGGCCGACCTGTCGATGACGAAGGCCCAGGACAAGGGGCTCGAACTGCTGTTCGATATCGCCCACGACGTACCGGCCGAACTGGTGGGCGACCCGCTGCGCCTGGGCCAGGTGATGATCAACCTGACCAATAACGCCATCAAGTTCACCGAGCATGGCGAAATCGTCGTGCGCGTGCGCATGGAGAAGCTGGGGCTGGACGCGGTCTGGCTGCGCGTCGAAGTCAAGGACACGGGCGTTGGATTGACGCTTGAACAGCGCGCCCGCCTGTTCCAGGCCTTCACCCAGGCCGACACCTCGACCACGCGCCACTACGGCGGCACCGGCCTGGGCCTGACCATCAGCAAGCGCCTGGTCGAATTCATGGAAGGCGAAATCGGCGTCGACAGCGAACCAGGGGTTGGCAGTACCTTCCACTTCACGGCGCGATTCGGCCTGCCGCTCGCGCCCATGGCGGCCAAACCTGTGGATCTGGACATGTCGGGCCTGCGCGTGCTGGTGGTGGACGACAACGCCAGCGCCCGCGAGATCTTCCACGGCATGCTCACCGCGCTCAAATTCGATACCACCTGCATCGATTGTGGCGAGCGCGCCATCGACGCGCTGGCCAAGGCGCGCGCCGACGGCAATCCCTATGGCCTGGTGCTGGTGGATTGGCAAATGCCGGGCCAGAACGGGATCGAGACGATCCGCCGGATGCGCGCCGAGGCGGGCGATGCGGAGCTGCCGCGCTTCATCATCGCCACCGCCTATAACCGCGACCTGTTGATGGAAGAGACGCGCGATATGGCCATCGACGGTATGCTAAACAAGCCGGTCAGCGTGTCGACCCTGCTCGACACGATTTCTTCAGTATTCGGCAAAACCCTCAATACGACGCGCCGCGCGCGCCGCGAGGAAGACTACAAGCTGGCGGCGGCGTCGCTGCGCGGGGCCTGGCTGTTGCTGGTCGAAGATAATGAAGTGAACCAGGAAGTGGCGATGGAATTGCTGGGCGACGTAGGCATTCGCGTCGATATCGCCGGCAACGGTGCCATGGCCGTGGCCAAGGTCGCCGTCAACCAGTACGACGGTGTGCTGATGGATTGCCAGATGCCCGTGATGGACGGCTTCGAAGCGACCCGCAAGATCCGCGAAAACCTCGCCAATGCCGCCTTGCCCGTGATTGCGATGACGGCCAACGCCATGGTCGGCGACAAGGAAAGGTGCCTGGCGTCCGGCATGAATGACTTCATCGCCAAGCCAATCGACGTGGGCCAGCTGTTTGCCACGCTGGCGCGCTGGGTCACGCCGCGCGACCCGGATGCGCTCGTGCCGGAGCGCGTTGCCGCCACCGACACCTTGCCCACCATTCCCGGCCTGAAAATGGCGGCGGCGCTCAAGCGCGTTGGCGGCAGCGCGGCCCTGATGCGCAAACTGTTGCTGCGCTTTGTCGAGACCCAGCGCAACGCCGCGCGGCGCATTGGCGAGGCCATCGAAAACAACGACCTGGGTGCGGCCACGCGCGAGGCGCATACTGTGAAGGGGCTGGCCGGCAATATCGGCGCCGGTGCCACCGCCGATGTGGCCGGACGCCTGGAACTGATGCTGGCCCATGGCGACCTGGCACAACTGGAAAGCGTGATGGCCGAATTGTCGATGGAACTGGGCGAACTCGTGGCCAATATCGAACTGGCGATGGGCGACGCACCGGTACCAGCGGCGCCACAGGCGGTGCTCGATCGCGGCGCGCTGGAGCAGGGCATGCGCGAACTGGCGGTACTGCTGGCACAGGACGACGCCGGCGCCGCCAAGCTGGTAGATGGCTTGTGCCCGGCGTTGACGCTGGCAGGCCAGGGCGAGCATTCGCGCCAGATCAAGCGCCTGGTCACGCAATACGATTTTGAAGGCGCGCTGGAGCAGTTGAACGAAGCTGCCGCCGCCATGGAACTGACGCTCGAAGCGAAGGACATCACATGAACCAAGCCGTCAAACCGACCATCCTCGTGGTCGACGACACGCCCGACAATATCGACCTGCTGTGCGCGGTGCTCGAAAACGACTACCGTACCAAGGTCGCCGTCAACGGCGAGCGCGCGCTGAAGATCGCCAATGGCGACGCCAAGCCCGACCTGATCCTGCTCGACATCATGATGCCGGGGATGAGTGGCTACGAGGTCTGCCTGGCGCTCAAAGCCAACGAGGCCACGCGCGACATTCCCGTCATTTTTGTCACCGCCATGAGCGAAGTGACGGACGAACAGAAAGGCCTGGGCATGGGCGCGGTGGACTACATCACCAAGCCGATCTCGGCACCGATCGTGCTGGCGCGGATCAAGACCCACCTGTCGATCAAGCGTGTGCACGACTTCCTGCGCGACCAGAACGGCTTCCTCGAAACCGAGATAGTCAACCGTACGCGCGAGATCGCCGCGCTGCAGGACGTGACCATCCACACCATGGCGTCGCTGGCCGAGACGCGCGACAACGAGACCGGCAACCATATTCGCCGTACTTCGCACTACGTGAAGGCGCTGGCGCTGCAACTGCGGCCTAATCCGCGCTTCGGCTACTTCCTCACCGACAAAAACATCGAATTGCTGTTCAAGTCTGCGCCGCTGCACGATATCGGCAAGGTGGGCATTCCGGACCGCATCCTGCTCAAGCCGGGGCGTTTCGAGCCGCACGAGATGGAGATCATGAAGACCCACACGACACTGGGGCGCGACGCCATCATCGCCGCCGAGAAGGAGCTGGGCATCACGGTCGACTTCCTCACCTTCGCCAAGGAGATCGCCTACGGCCACCAAGAGAAATGGGACGGCAGCGGCTATCCCGAAGGACTGGCTGGCGACACGATTCCGATTTCAGCGCGCCTGATGGCGGTCGCTGATGTGTACGACGCCCTGATCAGCCGGCGCGTGTACAAGGATGGCATGAGCCACGACGCGGCGGTGGCCATCATCGTCGAAGGACGGGGCAAGCATTTTGATCCCGACATGGTCGACGCCTTCCTGGCCATCCAGGAGCAGTTCATCGACATCGCCAAGCGCTATGCCGACAGCGACCACGACATGGAAGGGCAGCGCGAAAAGCTCGAGCGTTTTACGGGCTAGCGCGCAGTGCGGAAAAAGCGCAGCATTTCGCGGCTGGCGTCCGGGCCGCGCGCGTCCGTGTAGCTGCCCGCTTCGCTGCCGCCCGACCAGGCGTGGCCGGCGCCATGGATCAGCCATTGTTCGGCTACCGGTGCGCCGCGCGGTCCCTGGTGCACCGTGCGGGTGTAGGCATAGCCATCCTTGACGCGGCCCGGTTCGACAACGATGGCGCCCTGGTGTGCCCCCTGGGCGATCAGCTCGTCGCCATTGGCCGGATGCACCGTCATGTCGGCGTCGCCATGGAATACGATGATGGGAATGGCACTGCCGGGGCGGCGCCGCTGTGCAAACATCCCTTTCATGGCGGCCAGTGCCGACGGCAGGTCGTGCGCGGCGGCGTAGGGCAAGCCGGAATGCACGCCAACGGCCGCATACAGGTCCGGATAGAGCGTGCCCATGATGGTGGCCATGGCCCCGCCCGCCGACAGGCCGGCCACATACACCTGGCGCGCGTCGACCGCGTGGCTGCGCATGATGGCGCGCGTGATGCCGGCGATGAGGGAAGGTTCGCCCTGGTCGCGCTGCTGGTCGAGGGCACTGAACCAGTTCCAGCAGCGCGCCGCATTGGCTTGCTGCGACTGGGCGGGATAGACGACGATGCAGCGCTGTTCTTCGGCCAGGGCATTCATCTGTGTGCCGCTGGCGAAATCGTCCGGGTCCTGGGTGCAGCCATGCAGCATGACGAGCAGGGGCAGGGGCTTGGCGCGGTAGCAGGAAGGCAGATACAGTTTGTAACTGCGCGTACCCGCCGGGCCGGTAAAACTGCCGGCGCTGAAGCTGCCCTCGCGCGGGGGCGGATGCAGCAGCGCCCGCAGGCGCGCAATCAGCTTGTTCATGGACATCCCCGCTCAGGTTGCGTGCAATCGAGTATGCCACGCCATTCTTTCGCACTGCTGACACGATGCGATAATGCGTCTCTTTGACGTCACATTGGATTATTTCATGGCAAGAATCACGGGAATCGACCACGTTCAACTGGCCATGCCGGTTGGCGGCGAGGCGCAGGCGCGCGAGTTCTACGGCAATGTATTGCACCTGCCGGAAATTCCCAAGCCGGCCCACCTGGCGGTGCGTGGTGGTGTGTGGTTCCAATGTGGCGCGTCGCAAATCCATCTCGGTGGCGACGACAACTTCCGCGCCGCAAAAAAAGCCCATCCGGCCTTGAAGGTCGATGACCTGGCCGGTTTCCTGGCCGCCTTGTCCGCTCTCGGCGTGGCGGTCAAACCGGAAGAAGCGGTGGGCGGCATGGATCGCGTCACCATCAACGATCCTTTCGGTAACCGCGTCGAGCTTATTGGCTTGCGGGCCTGAAGGCGCGGATCCCCAGCCACACGCCCACCAGCAGCACCACGATGCCGGCGCCGACAAAGGGGCCGGGCAGGGTGCCTTGCAGGATGAAGGCATAGAGCAGGGCGAACAGGGTTTCGAAGACGATCAACTGGCCCGCGAGCGAGGTTGGCAGGCGCCGCGCGGCCATATTCCACAGCACATTGGCCAGCCACGACGCCGTCAGGCCGATCAGCAGCATCAGGCCGACGTAATAAGCGGGGCGCGGCCCGAGCGGAAATGCAAAGCCGGAGTGAGCAAACACACCATAGCCGGCGTAGCACAGGCAAGCCAGTGGCAGCGTGGCCAGGCCCTGGGCGGTGACCCAGCAAGCCGGGTCGATATGCGGATGGTCGCGCAGGTGTTGCGCGTTGACGACCGGGTACCAGGTCCAGGCGGCCACGCCGCACAGGGCCAGCACGCAGCCAAGCGCGTAGTCGCTGGCGCTGCGCTGTACTTCGCCCAGGTGGTTCAATTCGCCGGCGTTGACCAGCATCAGGCCGGCAAAAATGACGACCAGCGGCGCGGCCAGGTGGCGCCAGGCGATGGCGCGGCCGCTCTTGCGTTCGACCCAGTTGGAATAAATGGCGATTGCCACGGGCAGCGTCCCCACCAGCATGGTGGGCAGCGGTGCACCGGCCAGCTGGATGGCCGAGGCGAGCATCGCGTAGTAGAACAGGTTGCCGACGGCCGATAGTTTGAGCGCCACCATCCAGTCGTTGCGGGTGAGCGTGGCGACGCGGCGGCGCTGGACCCAGGCCGGCACCAGGGCCACCAGGCCGAAGGCGATGTAGCGGCCAAACGAGAGCACCATGCCCGGATAATCGTCCAGCAGCAGTGGCGCGATGAACACCAGTCCCCACATCAGTCCCGCGCCCAAGGCGCACATAATCCCAGCAAACATACACCTCCCAAGGCCAGCCGACATGGTACAGGCTCTGGCGATTCGCGGCATAATGGCGCCATGAGTCCCGACCTGAAACCCGGCCACCGCTTCGAGTGGCGCTATCTTGTTCCTGCCCGCGCCACCGTGCCGCAGCTGTACCACGACACTGCCTCTTGCCGCGACATGCCCGAGGTGCTGGCCACCGGCTATATGGTGGGCATGATGGAGCTGGCCTGCCTGCACGGCATGATGCCTTTCATGGACTGGCCGCGCGAACAGAGCGTGGGTACGATGGTCAAATTCTCCCATTTCGCGCCCACACCGCCGGGCATGACCTTGCGCATCGAAGGCGAAGTGCTGGAAGTGGAAGGGCGGCGCGTGCGCTTCAAGGTGGAAGCCTGGGACGATCTCGAGCGCATCTGCGAAGGCGAGCACGAACGCGTCGTCATCGACCCCGCCAGATTCGGCGCGAAGGCTGCGCAGAAGGTCCAGGCATGAGGCCGGAAGAACAAACGCCGGTTCCGTCGCCTTGCATCAGCCTGTGCGAGATGGCGCCCGATACGGGCCTGTGCCGCGGCTGCCTGCGCAATATCGACGAGATCATCCACTGGGGCAGCGCGGGCGACGATTACAAGCGCGCCGTGTGGGCCGAGATCCGCCGGCGCGAAGCGGCGCTGGACTTCAAATGACGCTGCCGCCATCGATGCATGTGTTCGAGCGCGGCTGGCTGTCGTCGAACAATATCCTGTTTGTCGGCGGCGACGAAACCGCACTGGTCGATACCGGCTACCTGACCCATGCGAGCCAGACCCTGGCCATGGTGCGCCATGTTCTCAAAGAGCGTCCACTGGACCGCATCGTCAATACCCACCTGCACTCCGACCATTGCGGCGGCAATGCGCTGCTGCAGCGCCATTTTGGCTGCCGCACCACGATTCCCGTGGCCGAAGCGGACAAGGTGCGCCACTGGGACGTCAATTCCCTGAGCTACGAATTCACCGGCCAGCAGTGCGAGCGTTTCGGCTTCGACGACACGCTGCAATCGGGCGACGTCGTGACGCTGGGCGATTTGCAATGGCAGGGCCTGGCTGCGCCGGGCCACGACCCGCATTCGCTGGTGTTCTTCTGCGCCGCCGAAGGCATCCTCATCTCGGCCGACGCGCTGTGGGAAAACGGTTTTGGCGTGATCTTCCCGGAACTGGAAGGCGAATCGGGCTTCGCCGAAACCGGCGCCACGCTCGAATTGATCCGCAGCCTCGATGCGCGCTATGTCATTCCCGGCCATGGCGCGCCGTTCACGGACGTCGCCGGCGCCCTGGCGCGTGCCAGGGCGCGGCTGGACTTCCTGGCTGCGGACCCGGCCCGCAACGCCCAGAATGGTGTCAAGGTGATGCTCAAATTCCTGCTGCTGGAGCGCCAGTCGATGACGTTGGCCGACGTTGAGCACATGTTCGACGCCATTCCCTTGCTGGCGGGGGCGCGCCGGCGCTTCCTGAAGCAGGACGCGGCCGAACTGGCGCAGTGGGCCGCGCAATCGCTGGTGCGCGCCGGGGCCGCCCGCCTGGACGGGGCGACCTTGCATAACCACGATTAGAGGAGAAATTCTCCGCACGATCGTTCTTTTTTGCCTCTATAATGGGATTCCCTTGTCCTGTTAGTGAGCATCCCATGGCCTTGCCCGCAGTCCTGCAAAACCTTACCCTGCCCGTCATCGGCTCCCCCTTGTTCATCGCCAGCGGCCCGGCCCTGGTGGCGGCCCAGTGCAAAGCGGGCATCGTCGGCTCCTTCCCGGCGCTCAACGCGCGCCCGGCCGAATTGCTCGACACCTGGCTGACGGACCTGAAAAAGGAACTGGCGGATTACCAGGCCGCCAACCCGGGCGCCCGCGTGGGCCCGATCGCCGTCAACCAGATCGTGCACCAGTCGAACGACCGCCTCGAACACGATGTGGCGATGTGCGTCAAACACCAGATCCCGATCATCATCTCTTCGCTGCGCGCGCCGCCGAAGGAAATGCTCGACGCGATCCACAGTTATGGCGGCATCGTGCTGCACGACGTGATTTCGATCCGCCACGCGCACAAGGCGCTGGAAGCCGGTGTCGATGGCCTGATCCTCGTCGCCGCTGGTGCCGGCGGCCACGCCGGCTCGCTCTCGCCGTTTGCCCTGGTGGGCGAAGTGCGCAAGTTCTTCAGCGGACCGATTGCCTTGTCCGGATCCATCGCCAGCGGCGACGGCGTGCTGGCCGCGCAAGCGATGGGCGCGGACTTCGCCTATATCGGCTCGCGCTGGCTGGCCACCAAGGAGTCGAACGTCACCGACGAATACCGCGAAGCGATCGTGCAGTCGGCGGCGGCGGACATCGTCTACACCAACCTGTTCACCGGCATCCACGGCAACTACCTGAAGAAGTCGATCGTGCAGGCAGGCCTGGACCCGGAAGCGCTGCCGGAAGCGGACAAGACGAAGATGAATTTTGGTTCAGGCAGCGGCAGCGCCGCCAAGGCGTGGCGCGACATCTGGGGTGCTGGCCAGGGCGTGGGGATGATGGACGATGTGCCGACAGTAGCCGAGATGGTTGCGCGCATGAAGTCCGAATACGACGCCGCGCGCGCGCGCCTTGGTTTATAGGCGAATCACCCGTTCGCGTGGGCAGATTTGCCCACCTTACTTGTTCTTCAGGTCTTCCTGCCGGATTGCCCACAGGCCCGGCAGGTTGCGCCAGTAGCCGTAGACGTCCATCCCGAAACCGACCACGAACTTGTTCGGGATGTTCAAGCCCACGATGTCGGCTTTGACCGGCTTGCTGCGCTTGATCGCCTTGTCGGCAAAGACGGCGATGATCACTTCGGCCGCGCCCATGTCCAGCAGGCGCTGCTTGACCTGGGCCAGCGTTTCCCCTTCGTCCAGAATGTCATCGAGCACGATGATGGTGCGCCCGGCCACGTTCGGGCGCGGGATCACTTTCCAGATCACGCGGCCGCCCTGGTCTTCGTCGCCGTAGCGGCTCACGTGGATGTAGTCGAATTCAAGCGGGAATTTCAGCTGTGGCAGCAGGTGGCCGGTGAACACGACCGCGCCGCCCATCACGCCCAGCACGAGCGGGAACAGGGCGTCGTCGGGATTGCCAAAGCGTTCGTTGAGCGTGTCGGCGACGTGCTTGACGGCCTGCTGGACGGCGGCGCCGTCATAGATTTCTTCAGCGTGTGCCAGGAGGGCCTTGGCGCGGGCAAAGTGGAAGTCTTGCATAGCAGTGGCCGGTGGGTGATGTCGTGTTCATTATCCGACATATCGCACTGCACAAGCGGGCGCAGTTGGTTTTACGCAACAGCGCGGGCTTGCCTTAGCGGTAGTCGCGCTGGTCGTCGATGAGCTTGCCATCGTCGGGCAGGCTGCCTGGCGCGCAGAAGACGACGTCGGCGCGCAGCTTGGTCACGTCGCGCACGGATTGCACGATCGCTTCCTGCAGGCCGGCCGCCGGAGAGGGGACCTCGCAATGCAGGGTCATGACGTCGTTGGCCATGCGGCCCGTGACGACGAGGCGCGCGCGCCGGATGTCCGGGTGGCGGCGCACGATATTGGCCACCTGCGCCGGATGCACAAACATCGCGCGCACCTTGGTGGTCTGGTCGGCGCGCCCCATCCAGCCTTTGATGCGGGCGTTGGTGCGCGGGCCGGGCGCGGCGTCCATCAAGAGGGCCGACATGTCACCGGTGGCGAAACGCACCAGGGGATAGTCGTCGTTGAAAACGGTGACCACCACTTCGCCGATATCGCCCGGCGCTACGGGCTCGCCGCTGCCGGGGCGGACGATTTCGAGCAGCACGTCTTCGTCGAGCAGCATGCCGGGTTCGCGCACGCCTTCGTGGGACGTTTCGAAAGCGATCGAGCCGGCATCGGCCGAAGCGTAAGTCTGGAAGACGTGCGGCACGCCCTGGTCGACGAACCACTGGCGCAGCGATTCCGGCAACGCCTCCGCGCCCATCAGGGCGTGGCGCAGGGAGCTGATGTCGGCGCCCATTTCCTGCGCCTTGTCGATGATGATGCGCAGGAAGGACGGAGTGCCGGCATAGGTGTCCGGGCGCAGTGCGCTGATGGCCTCGACCTGCAGTTCGGTCTGGCCGGACCCGGCCGGAATCACCGCGCAGCCGATGCGCGCGGCGCCGCCTTCGACCATGAAGGCGGCCGGTGTGAAGTGGTAGCTGAAGCAGTTTTGCAGCAGGCCGCCGGGACGCAAGCCCGCCGCATGGAGGGGCCGGGCAAAACGCCACCAGTCGCCGCCGCGCCCCTGTGGATCGAAGATCGGGCCGGGCGACATGAAGACGCGTGCCAGTTGATTGGTGGGCGTCGCGTTCAAGCCGCCAAATGGCGGTATCGTGCCCTGCAGGTTCTTCAAATCGGATTTGCGGGTGATCGGCAAATCGGCCAGGGCGGCGCGGCTGGTGATGGCGGCGGGATCGATGGCTGCCAGGATGCGCGACCAGCCCGGCGCCGACTGCGCGCGGGCGATCAGGCCTGGCAGGCGCGCCAGCAAGGCGCGTTCGCGCTCTTGCGGGTCGCGCACTTCGAGGGCGTCGAAGCTCGTCATGCGCCGGCCTCGATCTCGCGCTGCAGTTTCCTGGTCAGCTTGGAAAACACCAGTTCGTAGGAGCGGCGCAGCAGCTCTGCCGCCTCCTTGTCGGAGAGGGCACCGGCTTTTTCGACATGCACCCATTTGACGCGCGCCAGGTAGGGTGCGGGAATGATGCCGGGACGGTCGGTCAGTTCAAGGAAGCGCTCGTCATCGACCTTGAAGCTCACGCCCGTCGGATTGTCCGCAGCCATGCAGGCGAACATCTTGGCGCCCACGGAGAACACCAGGTCGGCCCCCCATTTGATGTCTTCGGTCGCGCCGGGAAGGCTGCGGCACAGGGTCTTGGCTTTTTCAAAATTCATTGTGAAATCCTGGTCTTTGCTGCGGATAGGTTCGCGTGGGCACGTGTGCCCACCCTACGCTAGCCAGCGTTTGCGGCGGCGGTAAAATTTCATGTCGCGAAAGCTCTTGCGGCCGGCACTGGAGACGCCAAGGTAAAACTCCTTGACGTCTTCGTTGCTGGCCAGGTCCTGGGCGGCGCCCTCCATGACGACGCGCCCGTTCTCGAGGATGTAGCCGAAATCGGCGTAGCGCAGGGCCACCGCCGTGTTTTGTTCGGCCAGCAGGAAGGACACTTTCTCCCTCTGGTTCAGGTCGCGCACGATGTCGAAAATCTCTTCGACGATTTGCGGTGCGATGCCCATCGACGGTTCGTCGAGCAAGATCATCGAGGGTTTTGCCATCAGCGCGCGGCCAATCGCGCACATTTGCTGTTCGCCGCCGGAAGTGTAGCCGGCCTGGCTGGTGCGGCGCTCCTTCAGGCGCGGGAAATAGTGATAGACCTGTTCCAGCGACTGCTTCAATTCGGCGCGCGATGCACGGCGCGTATAGGCGCCGGTGAGCAGGTTTTCTTCGATGGTGAGGTGGCCGAAACAGTGGCGCCCCTCCATCACCTGCGACAGGCCGCGCCTGACCAGCTCATTGGGCGTGAGCTGGTCGACCCGTTCGCCCTTGAAGGTCACTTCGCCCTTGGTGACGTCGCCGCGCTCGCCGCGCAGGAGCGTGGAAATGGTTTTCAGCGTGGTTGACTTGCCCGCCCCGTTCGCGCCCAGCAAAGCGACGATCTTCCCTTGCGGGACCTGCAGGGACACGCCTTTCAGCACCAAGATCACATGGTCGTATATGACCTCGATATTGTTCACTGAAAGGTAGGAGGCGGCTTGCGTCATGGGCTACTTCAGGCACGCGGGCGTGATTTTCTTCTCGGCCGCGTATTTGGCCGACGATTCCTCGGCCAGCTTGCGGGTCAGGGTCTTGTCGCCAGTGATCCAGTTCGGCGTCACGGCGATCCACTTGCTGCCGTCCCAGGTCTGCACCTTGACGGCGCCCGAGCCTTCGTGGTCTTCGCAGCTCGTTTTCACGGTCGGGAACATGCCCAGTGCGCCCAGCTCCTTCTGGCGCGCTTCCGTCACATCGAGGTTTTCCAGGCCCCAGCGGATCTGCTCGCCCGTCATCGCCTTGCCTTTGCCGAACTTCTCCTGGGCGTGGCGCATCGCCTCTACCCACAGGATGCCGACGGTGACGCCGCGCATATGATAAACGCTGCCAATGCGTTTCGGATCGGCCAGGTTGCCCTTGCCGGCGTCATAAATCTTCTTCCTGATCTCCTCGATCAAGGGATAGTGGCCGGGGGTGTTGAAGGTCATCGTCGAATAGCCCTTGGCCGCGTCGCCGGCGGGAAGCACGTCTTCTTCCGAGCCGGCCCACCAGACGCCGAGCATCTTCTCGCGCGGGAAGCCGTTGCGCTGGGCCGTCTTGATGGCGACCGTGTTCATCGCGCCATAGCCCCACAGGATCACATAGTCCGGATTGGCCTGGCGGATCTGCAGCCATTGCGATTGCTGGTCGGTGCCGGGCGAGGCGATGGGGATCTTCACCAGTTCAAAGCCATATTTGGCCGCCTCTGCTTCGAGCACCGGCAGCGGTTCCTTGCCGTAGGCCGAGTCGAGGTAGAGGTGCACGACCTTCTTTCCTTTGAGCTTGTCGAGGCCACCGTTCTTCTCGCCGAGGTATTTGACCATGGCCGCGGCCTGGTTCCAGTAGTTGGTCACCAGCGGGAACACCCAGGGGAAGACCTTGCCGTTGGCCGCGTCCGAGCGGCCATAGCTGACGGTCGTCATCGGCACCTTGTCGGCGCCGACGCGGTCAAGCACACCGTAGGCGATGGGCGTGGAGAGCGGGTCGAACAGGGTCGCGCCGCCGTTCTTGGTCTTGAGGCGCTCGTAGCATTCGACCCCGCGCGCGGCGTTGTACTCGGTTTCGCATTCCTCCCAGGTGATCTTGACGCCATTGATGCCGCCGTTGGCGTTGACCAGGTTGAAGTAATCGATCATGCCGCCATAAATGCCGGTGCCGCCCGCCGCGTAAGGGCCGACGCGGTAGGACGGCAGGGCCACAAACTGGTCCGCCGCGCAAGCGCTGCCCATCATGGCGATGATGGCGCAGCCTAGCAATGTCTTTTTCAAACCTTTCATGGATCGTCTCCTGGTTGGATGAATTAGTGGGGGAATGGCCAGAGTCGCAGCTTTTCCTTGGCGATTTGCCACAGGCGTGCCAGGCCGTGTGGTTCAACGATGAGGAAGAAGATGATCAGCGCGCCGAATACCATCAGTTCCAGGTTCGACGCGACATTGGTGGGCAGGCCGGCGCCGTGCGCGGCGATATTCAAAAAGATCGGCATCAGCACAATGAAGGCGGCGCCGAGGAAGGAGCCGAGGATTGAACCGACGCCACCGATGATGATCATGAACAGGATGCGGAAGGACAGGTCGAGGCTGTAGGCTTCCGGCTCCACCGTGCCAAGATAGGCAAAGGCATACAGGGCGCCGGCCACGCCGCAGTAGAAGGAACTGACGGCAAAGGCCGACAGCTTGGTGCGCATGGGACGAAAGCCGATCACTTCGGCAGCGACGTCCATGTCGCGGATTGCCATCCAGGAGCGGCCGATATTCGAGCGCACCATATTCTTGGCCAGCAGGGCCATCACGCCAACCACCATCAGCACCAGCAGGTATTTGCGCGCCGGGGTATCGAAGGCGAAGCCGGCGATCTCCATCTTTTGCGCCGTGATCACGCCCGAAGAACTGTAATTGGTCAGCCAGCCAATCTTGGTGAGGCACCACAATACGAAGAACTGGGTGGCCAGCGTGGACGCGGCCAGGTAAAAGCCGCGGATGCGCAGTGAGGGCAGGCCGAAGGCGATGCCGACCAGCGCGGCGCACAGGCCGCCCAGCACAAAGGCCAGCAGCAGCGGCATGCCTGGCACGCGGGCGATGAAGTTATAGGCAGCGAAGGCGCCCACGGCCATGAAGGCGGCGGTGCCGAGCGAGAGCTGGCCCGCGTAGCCGGTGAGGATATTGAGGCCCAGGGCGGCCAGCGCGAAGATCAGGAAGGGAATCAGGATGGCCGAGAGCAGGTAGGGCGTGGCCAGCAACGGCAGGGCGAACACGGCGGCGGCCAGCAGCAGGCCAAAGGCGATGCGGTCCTGGCGGATCGGGAAAATCTGCCCGTCGGCCTGGTAGCTGGTCTTGAATTGTCCCGCCTCGCGGTAAAACATGCTTCAGATCCTCCGGATGATTTTTTCGCCGAACAGGCCTTCGGGCCGCACCAGCAGGAAGCCCAGGGCCAGCACGTAAGGGAACCAGCCTTCGATGCCACCGCCGACCATCGGGCCAATATACACTTCGGCCAGTTTTTCGGAAGCCCCGATGATCAGGCCGCCGACAATGGCGCCGGGCACCGACGTAAAGCCACCGAGGATCAGTACCGGCAGGGCCTTGAGGGCGATGAAGGTAAGTGCGAACTGCACACCATTGCGCGCGCCCCACAGCAGGCCCGCCACCAGCGCGACCAGTCCCGCCACCGACCAGACGATGGCCCAGATGCGGGCAAGCGGGATACCGACCGCCAATGCCGCCTGGTGGTCGTCGGCCACGGCGCGCAAGGCGCGGCCGACCTTGGTCTTCGAGAACAGCAGCGCCAGTGCCGTCACCAGAACCGCGCAGATGCCGGCGGCCGTCACGTCGAATTGCGAGACGATGATATTGAAGTGGTCCATCAGGAAGGGCAGCGGCACGTCTTCGATCGGCAGATCGAGCTTGTGCACCTGGGCGCCCCACAACAACTGGGCCAGGCCCTCAATGAAGAAAGCCAGGCCGATGGTGGCCATGAACAGCGTGATCTCGGGCTGGTTGACGAGGGGGCGCAGCACGACCCGTTCGATGGCGATGCCAAGCGCGATCATCACGGCGACGGTCAGCGCGATGGCCAGCGGCAGCGGCACGCCCCATTTATCGACCATGCCGACGCAGGTGAGGGCGGCAAAGAACACCATCGCCCCTTGCGCGAAATTGAAAACGCCAGACGCCTTGTAGATCAGGACGAAGCCGATCGCCACCAGCGCGTACATGACGCCAGAGAGCAGGCCGCCGATCAGCACTTCAAAAAAGAAGCTCAATGTGCCACTCCCAGGTAAGCGTCGATCACGTGCTGGTTGCTGCGCACGTCGTCGGGGGTGCCGTCGCCGATCTTCTTGCCGTAATCGAGCACGACGACGCGGTCGGAGATGTCCATCACCACGCCCATGTCGTGCTCGATCAACACGATGGTGGTGCCAAACTGGTCGTTCACGTCGAGGATAAAGCGGCACATGTCCTGTTTTTCCTCGACATTCATGCCGGCCATCGGTTCGTCGAGCAGCAGGATTTCCGGTTCCGCCGCCAGGGCGCGCGCCAGCTCCACGCGTTTTTGCAGGCCGTAGGGCAGGCGGCCCACTGGCGTCTTGCGGATGGCCTGGATTTCCAGGAAGTCGATGATCTCCTCGCATTTTTCGCGGTGGGCGATTTCTTCGCGCCGCGCCGGGCCAAGGTAGAGGGCTTGCAGCAGGAAGTTCGATTTCATCAGCAGGTTCCGGCCCGTCATGATGTTGTCGAGCACCGTCATGCCCTTGAACAGGGCGATATTCTGGAAGGTGCGGGCGATGCCGGCGCGCGCCGCCTTGTAGCAGTCCATATTCCTGCGGTGCTCGCCATGCAGGACGATCTCGCCCTGCTGCGGGCGGTAGACGCCGTTGATCACATTGAGCATCGAGCTTTTGCCGGCGCCATTGGGCCCGATGATGGCGCGGATTTCGTGGCGGCGCACGTCGAAGGAGATGTCCGTGAGCGCACGCACGCCGCCAAAGGAGAGCGAAATATTTTGCAGGTCCAGGATCACCTGGCCGGTCTGGCGCGGCGCGCTCACGCTGCCTTGCCCATGGCCGGGAAGGTCTTGCTGTCGACGATGCGCAGGTCGGCGCTGATTTCGCCGCTGCGGCCATCTTCGAACTTGACCTGGGTGGTGATGAATTGCGAGGCCAGGCCGCCAAACAGCGCGTCCACCAGCACCGCATATTTTTGCGCGATGAACTTGCGCCGTACCTTGCGTGTGCGCGTCAGTTCGTCGTCGTCGGGATCGAGTTCCTTGTGCAGCACCAGGAAGCGCCGGATCTGGGTGGCGCCCATGCCCGCCTCCAGGGCCAGGTCGGCATTGACCTTTTCGACGCAGCCGCGCACCAGCGCATAGGTCTGGGCGTGGGCGGCCAGGTCGGTGTAGCCGGCATAGGCAATATTGCGCCGTTCGGCCCAGTTGCCCACGGCTTCGACGTCGATATTGATGAAGGCGCAGACGTGTTCGCGTTCGTGCCCGAAGGCGACCGCTTCTTTGATGAAGGGGAAGAACTTGAGCTTGTTCTCGATGTAGTTGGGCGCGAAGATGGCGCCGCATAGTAGTTTGCCGACGTCGGCGGCGCGGTCGATGATCTTCAGGTGGCCGTCAAAGTCGATCATGCCGGCGTCGCCGGTGTGGAAATAGCCTTGTGCGTCGATCACTTCGGCGGTGGCGTCGGGCCGCCGGTAGTAGCCATCCATGATGGCGGGCGACTTGACCAGCACTTCGCCATTGGCCGCCAGCTTGATGTCGACGCCCGGCACCGGCAGGCCGACGCTGTCGAACTTGATGTTCCCGTCCGGTTGCAGGCACACATAGGCGCAGGTCTCGGTGGAGCCGTACAGCTGCTTGAGGTTGACGCCGATCGAGCGGTAAAAGCGGAACAGGTCCGGGCCGATCGCCGCGCCCGCCGTGTAGGCCACGCGCACGCGCGACAGGCCCAGCACATTTTTCAATGGGCCGTAGACCAGCAGTGTGCCGGCGGCGTAGCGCAGGCGCTCGGCCAGCGCCACCGGTTTGCCGTCGAGGATGGCGGCGCCGCTGCGGCGCGCCACTTCCATGAAATAGTGGAACAGGCGGCGCTTGGGCGCGCTGGCGTCCTCCATGCGGATCATCACGTTGGTGAGCATGTTCTCGAACACGCGCGGGGGGGCGAAGAAATAGGTCGGACCGATCTCGCGCAGGTCCGTCATGACGGTGTCGCCAGACTCGGGGCAGTTGACCGTGAAGCCCGCCACCAGCGCCTGCGCCAGCGAGAACAGGCAGTCGCCCACCCAGGCCATGGGCAGGTAGGAGAGGATGTCTTCGTGGTCGGTGAGGCGGTCGAAGCCGACGCCGCCCATGCCTGCGGCGAGCAGGGCGCCATGCGACTGCACCACGCCCTTGGGCTTGCCGGTGGTGCCCGAGGTGTACAGGATGATGGCGCTGTCGGCGGCGGTGCCGGCAGCGACGGCGGCATCGAAAAAGCCGGGACGGGCGGCGTCGAAGGCGCGCCCCAGTTCCTGCAAGGCGGCATAGGGGACCAGGCCGTTCTGCTGGTAATGGCGCATGCCGCGTTCATCTTCAAAAACGATGTGGGCGATGGCAGGGCAGTGCGCTTGCAGTTCCAGCAGCTTGTCGACCTGTTCCTGGTCTTCGACGATGGCGAAGGCGATCGCGGCGTCCTGCAACACGTGGGCCATGTCGGCGGCCGGGGCGTCCTGGTAGAGCGGTACCGGCACGCCGCCCAGGCTTTGCGCGGCCAGCATGGCCCAATAAAGGCGCGGACGGTTGTCGCCGATGATGGCCAGGTTCATGCCCCGTTCGAAACCGAGGGCGGCCAGGCCGCAGGCCAGCGCCCGCACTTCCTGTCCCACCTGCAGCCAGCTCCAGGACTGCCACACGCCCAGGTGTTTTTCGCGGTAGGCGGGACGGCCGGGACGGTGCGCGCCATGCGCCAGCAGGCGCTTTGGAAAAGTATCCATGGACGAACCGTCGGTAGTCTGCACCTGCACCCTTTCGCGATGTTTTGTGTGTCGATATTAGCGTGCAGCGGATTGCCGCGTGAGCGTTTATACAAACTTTTTTGATGCTGCGTTGCACAAACGTCGCGCCGGCTGCGCACTGCCACTGGCCGCCCGTCGGAGGTATCATGCTGGCATGACTATTGAAGACTCCATCCCTGCACGCGCCGACCGGCTGGCCCAGCTGCGCGCGGCCATGCGTGAACACCAGGTCGACGCGTTTGTCGTGCCGTCGGCCGATCCCCATTTGTCCGAATACCTGCCGGCCCGCTGGCAAGGACGCCAGTGGCTGTCGGGCTTTAGCGGTTCGGCGGGTACCTTCATCGCGACGGCCGACTTGGCCGGCGTGTGGACCGACGCGCGCTATTTCCAGCAGGCGGAGGCCGAACTGGCCGGCACCGGCGTGCGCCTGATGAAGATCCCGTCCGGCGCCAGCCTGCTGTATATCGACTGGCTGGCCGCCAACCTCAAGGCCGGACAGACGGCCGCTGTCGACGCGCGCGTACTGGGCCTGTCCACCGCGCGCCAGCTGGCCGATGCGCTGGGCGCACGCGGGATCCGACTGCGCACCGATATCGACCTGCTCGACGCCGTCTGGCACGATCGTCCCGGCATGCCGCCCGAAGCGGTGCGCGAGCATGCGGCGCCGTACGCGGTGCGCAGCCGCGCCGACAAGCTGGCCGACACGCGTACGGCCATGGCGCGCCTGGGTGCCAACCGCCACTTCATCTCGACCCTCGACGATATCGCCTACCTGTTCAACCTGCGCGGCGCGGACGTCAATTTCAACCCCGTGTTCCTGGCCCACGCGCTGATCGAACCGCTTGGGGCGACGCTGTTTGTCGCCAACGGCAAGGTCGACCAAGCCTTGCACGCCAGCCTCGCCGCCGACGGCGTGCGGGTAGCGCCCTACACTGACGCCGAGGACGCCCTGGCGGCGCTGCGCATCGATACCGCGCTACTGATCGACCCGCGCCGCATCACGGCGGGCATGCGCGCCGCAGTAGGTTCGCCCGCCAAGGTGATCGAGGCGAGCAACCCGACTACGCTGGCCAAGTCGCGCAAGACGGACGAGGAAGCGGCGCATGTCCGCGCCACCATGGAGCAGGATGGCGCGGCCCTGTGCGAATTTTTCTCCTGGCTCGAACCGCGCCTGCTTGACACGCGCCGCTTGCCGTTGACCGAATACGAAGTCGATGAACACATCACCAACGCGCGCGCGCGCCGGCCCGGCTTCGTCAGTCCCAGTTTTGCCACCATCGCCGGCTTCAATGGCAATGGCGCGATCATGCATTACCGCGCGCAGGAGGAAACGTGCCTTGATATCACCGGCGACGGCCTGCTGTTGATCGACTCCGGCGGCCAGTACGAGGGTGGCACCACGGACGTGACTCGGGTGGTCCCGGTGGGAACGCCTTCGGCCGAACAGAAGCGCGATTTCACGCTGGTCCTCAAGGGCATGATGGCACTGTCGATGGCGCGCTTCCCGCGCGGGACCCGTTCGCCTTTGCTCGATGCGCTGGCGCGCGCCCCCATTTGGGCCGCGGGCCTGGATTATGCGCACGGCACCGGCCATGGCGTGGGCTACTTCCTGAACGTGCATGAAGGGCCGCAGTCGATTTCGCCATCGACCAGCCCGGAACCGCAGACAGCCATGGAGCCGGGCATGATCACCTCGATCGAACCGGGCATCTACAAACCGGGCCGCTGGGGCATCCGGATCGAGAACCTGGTGCTCAATGTCCCGTTCAAGGAGACCGAGTTTGGCGAGTTCCTGCAGTTTGAAACGCTGACCCTGTGCCCGATCGATACGCGCTGCCTCGACATGGCGCTCTTGCGTACTGATGAGATTGTGTGGCTCAATGCCTACCATGCGCAGGTGCGCGCGCGGCTGGCGCCCCATGTTTCGAGCCCGGCGCTGGCCTGGCTCAATACGCGAACGGAGGTGGTGTAATGGCTGGCGCACGTTCGACCCGGGCCAGCGCGGCTGTGGACAGGCTCAAGCAACGCACTGGCCATGCGGGCTATTCGATGGCACGCACCGGTGAAGGTTTGTTTTTCTTGTCCGAGCGCCCTGGCGAAGCGCCCCTGTGCCCAGCGCTCGAACTCGATGCGTTTGTCGAATTCGTCAATAAGCTCGGCCCGCAAAAAGTCCAGCGCGTCAGCAAGTTCGACGTCGCTTTCGAAAAGCAGTTGGTCAAGAAGAAGTCCTGAATAAAGGAAGTCCATGCTCTCGTTTGACAGGTTGATGAGTTACTGGTCGGTCGTGGAAGTGTCCACCAATGGCCTGATCCTGCTGAACCTGGTCGGTGCATTGCTGCTGGGCCTGATGGTGGGCTATGAACGGTCCTACCACGGGCGCGCGGCCGGCATGCGCACCTATGGCCTGGTGTGCATGGCGTCGGCGGCCCTGACCATCATCGGTGGCTACCCCGACTACTGGTTTGGCGGCCATCATGGCGCGCTGCTTGGCGCGGCCATTGCGGGCGACCCGACCCGTATCATCCAGGGCATCGTGACCGGTATCGGTTTCCTCGGTGCCGGCGTGATCATGCGCGAGGGTTTCAATATCAGCGGCCTGACGACGGCGGCGTCGATCTGGGCGTCGTCGGCCATCGGCATCCTGGTCGGCGTGGGTTTCTATATGGCCGCCATGGGCCTGGCCGTGCTCAGCGCCGGCATCATGATCTACCTGTCGAAGCTCGAAGCGCTGCTGCCGTCGCGCCATGCGCTGGCCATCACGATGCGCTTCCGGAAGGACTATGTGCCGCAGGAAGCGGCGCTGCGCGCCATCGCGCTGGCGCGCGGCTACGAAATTGCGGGCGGCTCCCTGTTCATCAGCAGCGACGCCGGCAAGCAGGAGTGGCGCTTTGTGGCGCTGGCCCTGTCCAAGCACAGTGGGGCGCCGCTCTCCGTGCTGGCGGAGGAATTGAACAAGTTTGATGGCATCGACAGTTTCCAGCTTTCGCACGCCCGTAACTGAGGACCGATCATGGCAGCACAAGACGTTCTGGATTTCTGGTTCCTGCCGCGCACGGCGGAAGGTTTCGGCCGCGAGCGGCCCGAGTGGTTCCGCAAGGACGCCGCTTTCGACGCGCAGATCCGCGAACGCTTTGGCGCGCTGATCGAACAGGCCGTCAGTGGCGGCCTGCGCGAATGGGACGCGCAGGGCCCGCGCGGCACGCTGGCGCGCATCATCCTGCTCGACCAGTTCACCCGCAATACCGGGCGCGATACGCCGGCCGCCTTTGCGGGCGATGCGCTGGCGCTGGCTTGTGCGCAGCAGCTCGTTGCCGGCGGCGCGGACCGCAGCCTGATCCCCGTCGAGCGCTGGTTCGCCTACATGCCGTTCGAGCATGCGGAAGACGCGGCCATGCAGGCGCAGTCGATCGATCTGTTCACGGCGCTGGCGGAGCAGGCGCCCGGCTTTGGCGGCGTGCTCGATTACGCCCATCGGCATCGCGGCGTGATCGCCCGGTTTGGCCGTTTCCCGCACCGGAACGCCATCCTTGGGCGCGCTTCCACGCCGGAGGAGCTCGACTACCTGGCCCAGCCGGGCTCGGGGTTCTGATTGGCGGCGACGCTCAACATTATCGGGGCCGGCCATGTTGGCAGCGTGCTGGGCAAGCTGTTTGCCGAACGGCGTGCCCTGGCCATCCAGGACGTATTGACGCGATCGGCAGACAGCGCAGCGCGGGCGGTGGCCTTCATCGGCCAGGGGCGTGCCTGTGCCAGCCTCGCTGCCATGGCCCCTGCCGACGTGTGGATGCTGGCCGTGCCCGACGACCATATCGCCGCCGTCAGCATGGCCCTGGCCAGGGCGCAAGCACTTGATGGCAGCGTGGTTTTTCACTGCAGCGGCGCCAAGTCGTCGGCGGAACTGGCCGGCGCAGGCTTCACGGCCAGCGTACACCCGATCCGCAGTTTTGCCGATCCGACTGCGGTAGCGCAGTCCTTTGCCGGTACCTGGTGCGGCATTGAAGGCCACGCGCGCGCGGTTGCGGTGCTGGAGGCGGCGCTGCATGCGATCGGCGCGCAAACCGTGCCCATTGACGCTGCCGCCAAGACCGTCTACCACGCGGCCTCGGTGTTCGCCTCGAACTACCTGGTGACCGTGCTTGACTGCGCGCTGCGCGCCTACCAGGCGGCGGGCATTCCGGAGCAGGTCGCGCGGGAACTGGCGCGTCCTTTGGCCAGCGAATCGCTCGCCAATGTGTTTCGCCTCGGTCCCGAACTGGCCTTGTCGGGGCCGATCGCGCGCGGCGACTTCGCCACCGTGGCGCGCCAGCGAGCGGCCGTCAGCGCCTGGGACGCGCCCACCGGCGCACTGTATGCGGCGCTGGTGGCGCCCACCACGGCACTGGCCGACAGGAAAAAGGAGCAGGCATGATCAGGATGTCCACCCCGGCCGACCAGGCCGGCATCTTCGCGCTGTACAAGGCGGTTGCCGCCGTGCCGGGCGGGATCGCACGCCGGCCCGACGAAGTGAGCCAGGCCTATGTGGCCGGCTTCATGGCTGAAGCGTTTCATGGCGGCGTGGAGCTGGTGTTTGAAGCAGACGGCCGCATCCTCGGCGAAATCCACACGGCCACGCCCGGCATCGCCTGCTTCGCCCATTTGCTCACCGACCTGACCATTGCCATCGCGCCCGAAGCGCAAGGCAAGGGCGTGGGACGGCGCCTGTTCCAGGCCCTGCTCGATCACGTGTCGGCCAACATGCCGCACATAACGCGCGTCGAACTGTACGCGCGCGACACCAACAAGCGCGCCCGCGCCTTGTATGAGTCGCTCGGCTTTGTTGAAGAAGGGCGCCTGCGCTCCCGCATCAACAATGCCAGCGGCGAAGCCGAAACCGACACCATCATGGGATGGCTGCGGCCCTGAAAGCACACCCTCACCAAGGACTACAATGCAATTAACCGCCTGGATCACGCTGGCCGCCCTGTTTGTTTACATGTGGACCTTCATCAACGTCGGCCGCGCGCGCGGCCGTTTCAAGATCAATGCGCCGGTGATGGAAGGCCCGCCCGAATTCCTCAGCGTGGTGCGCGTGCATTTGAATACGCTGGAACAGATTCCGCTGTTCCTGGTGCCCTTGTGGATGAGCGCCTATTTCACGGGCGACCGCTTTGCCGCCATCTGCGGCGCGCTCTGGTGCGTCGGGCGCATCATGTATGCGCTGGGCTACTACCAGGATCCGGCCAAGCGCTCGCCCGGCTTCCTGGTCAGCTCGCTCGCCAGCATCGCCCTGATCCTTGGAACGATGTATGGTTTGCTCATGCATTGACCCAAAAAAGATGCAAGCATGCATCGACAAATGCCGGAAATCGCAATACATTAAGCTGTTACAGTGTTTTTATAAAAAATGCGGGACCGCGGCTGCTGCGCGCAAGCGCCGCCGCCGCCCAGGTAAAGTGGAAGAAGGAGACGACCATGTTATTTCTGAAAAGTACGACTGTAACCAAGGCACCCGGTATTTATGAAGTGGACGTGGCGGCCAAGCCGCCCGGCAAGACGTTTGGCATTTTCATGGCCACCGATCCGGACAATCCGCCAACGGCCGTGCTGGCCGCACTCGACGCGCTCGGTTTCCAGAATACTTACAAACAGAGCTATACCCACAAGGACAAGGGCAAGGTGCTCGACCTGCACTTCCAGAAGAACGGTACCGACCTGTTCCACGGCTGGAAGACGGAAGAGTGCACGGCCAACCTGGCCGCCATCGATACCTTGTTTGGCAATGTCGGCATCAAGGTCAACCCGCGCGTGATGACGCTGGCCGAAGCCTACGCCTGATTCAGGCCTGCACGTCGATGTGATACAGCGCCCACGGGCAGTTGCCAAACCGTTCAGCGAGCGGTTTGGCGGCCATGTCCGGGACGCGGTCGGCATCGTAGACGGCCCATACCGGTCCCAATCCTCCCAGCCCCATCGCTTGCCCGTCCATCCGGAGTGCGGCAATGAAGCGCTGCGCCCGCAGCTGGGCCACGCTGACGGCTACCGCATAGCCATCGACCGCGCGCAAGGTCAGCTTGCTGTTCTCTCCCACGCGCGCGCCGGTGGCGGCGACCAGGTCGAGCAACAGCGGGCCGGACAGCGTGTGGACCTTGGCGTCATATTCGAGCGTCGGCTTGATCGTCAGCGCCGGCAGGGCGGCCAGGGCCGCGTGGTCGAAGGCATAGGCCTTGTCGAAGTGCAGCTTTTGCTTGGCCATCATCTGGTCGCTGACGGGATCGAACGGTCCGCGGTTGCTTTTGCCGATAGCGCCGGTCACGGTCAGCAGGGCGGGGCCGCGCGCCGGCTGGGCGGCGGCAGCGCCCAGGCCGGGAGCGACACCGGCCAGGGCGCCGGCGAACAGGAATGAGCGTTTGTTCATGCGACAATAGTCTCCCTTAGTCTGGCCTCATTCTCTGCAATGGATCTGTTCGCGTCAAGCACACAACTGAACACGCTGCCGCTGGAAGAGGGCGCGCTCGGCTTCCTGGACCAGCTGGCGCTGCCCTGGCCAAACGCCCAGGTCTTGCGCGAACTCATCGACGGCACCGACTGGCGCGCCGAGCACATCACCGTCTATGGCAAACAATACCTGCAGCCGCGCCTGACAGCCTGGCATGGCGAGGCCCGCTATGCTTATTCCGGCCTGAGCCTCGATCCCTTGCCGTGGACGCCGCTGCTGGCGGCGATCCGCGACGCGGTGCAGGCGGTCACGGCTTGCCGCTTCAACAGCGTGCTGCTCAACTACTACCGCGACGGCCAGGACAGCATGGGCATGCACAGCGACGACGAAGCCGAGCTGGGGCCCGAACCGGCCATCGCTTCGCTCAGTTTTGGTGCGACGCGCACCTTCATCCTCAAACACAAACGCCGGAAGCTGCGCCATACCATCGTCCTCACCGACGGCAGCCTGCTGCTGATGCATGGCCCGACCCAGCACAACTGGCTCCACGGCATTCACAAGGAATCTCGCCCTTGTGGCGCCCGTGTCAATTTAACTTTCCGCTATATCGCCTAATTTCGTTTAATTTCTTACAATTCGCGCTTCTGCGCTCTCCTTACATTTGATTACAGTTCTTACGGTTTCGGGACGGACGTAGGCGTTTGCCAATGCTATCTTGATCACCTCGCGATTCACTGTGAATGGCGAACCAGAACCGGTTCTACAACATCAAAAAGGATTTCGTATGAAAAAGCTTATTCTTGCTCTTATTGCAAGTGCGGCAGCCATGTCGGCCGCCCACGCTGAAGGCCCGTATATCGGTGTCGGCATCGCCAGCGCTGACCATAGCTACAGCATTGCCGGCGCCACCAATGGCAGCGGCGACGGCTACAAGGCGTCGGGAAAACTGTTCGGCGGCTTTGACCTCGACAAGACCTGGGGCGTGGAAGCGGGCTACACGGACTTCCGCAAGACGGGCTACAACTACACGATCGGCACCGTGCCTGGCCACGTCGACTCCGACGGCCACTCTTTCTACGTGGCCGGCAAGGGCACCGTCCCGCTGAACGAGCAGTTCTCGCTGTTCGGCAAGCTGGGCGTGTCCCAGAACAAGACTTCCCTGTCCGGCAGCATCAACACCAGCGATAGCAAGACGGAAATGTATGGCGCGCTCGGTGCCCAGTTCAACCTGAACAAGCAAGTGGCATTGACGCTCGAATATGAGCGCTATGGCAAGGACAAGGACTTCGGCCAGAAAGCCAATGTCTGGACCGCTGGCGCGCGCTACAGCTTCTAAGTTCGTTTAACGTCATTCAAAAGGGCCTGCGGGCCCTTTTTTCATGGGGCTTCGCAAGGGATGCGCGTCATCGGGAAGTCGATGCCCTTGGCCTTGCCCTGCACGCTGCCCTCGATACGGGCGAACAGCTTTTGCTCGCCGTCGCGGCGGTAAATGATGCGCTGGGGGAAGTCATGGGCCAGGTTCTCGAACACGAACTCCTTGCCGTCCTGGCGCAGCAGGGCAAAGGTGGTCGGCGCGCGGCCCGAGGACATGGCGATATAGGCCAGCTTGCCGGGTTCGACTTCGCGGATTTGCAGGAATTCCCAGGCGACCGTCTTGCCCTTGCGGACCGTGCGGCTCATGCCGATGACGGTGCCGCCGGCTGCGCTCATCCACTGTTCGCCGGAGCCCGCTTCGGCATCGTCCGTGGCGCGCCAGCAGCCCTGCATCCAGCTAAAAGGCGCTACCGGATCGGCGCAGGCAGTGGCGGCGGCGCCGACGAGCACGATCGCAAGCAAGGTCTTCATGTGGGGGGCTCCGGTCGGGATGGCGATGGCGACCACGCTAACACATCCGTTCCGGCCTTGAAAGTGGGCTGTTGCCGCTGCGACGACCAGGGCCAGGGCGCGCCTGGCTCCACCAGGCCGTGGTGGGCCGGATTGGCATGGATGTAATCGATCAGCTGGGCCAGGTGGATCTCGTCGCGGATCGCCAATTGCTGGAATTGCGGCAGCCACAGTGCACCACGGGGGCCGCGCGATTTGGCCACCAGTTTGGAAAAGCCGATCTTGATTTCGCGCCAGCGGTTCAGGCAGTCGTGGTCGTCCGGCGGCATCGTCCAGATCGCGTGCGCATGGTCGGGCAGCACGACCCAGGCCTCGACGTTGAAGGGACGGCGCGCGCGCACATGGCGCACCGCTTCGCCAAAGGCGGCGACGTAGTCGGTCAGCAGCGTGCTGCCCGGCTGCAGGCGCACGGTGAAAAAGAAGGCAGGGCCAGGGGCCCGGTTCGGTCGGTGATCAAGCATGGGGCCAGTGTGCCGGGACCGGCGCCGCGCGAGGTCGAATCGCGCAAAGCCGGGCCACGTCGAAAGTGTATCTTCCGAGAAAGTGTACCGCCGAGCCTGTTTTGATGATGCACGATTGCCAGCAACAACGCCGGGGTCGCATCTGGCTTTGAGGAAA
>JAZJYP010000299.1:0-3115 GCA_040390345.1 Pseudomonadota bacterium
CACATCTGACATTCGGACACGAGCCCAGCCGTAATAGCATTACGGCTGGGCTCGTGTCCGAATGTCAGTTGCGACCCCGGAGTTGCCGGTCCGAATGTCAGATGTGACCCCGGAGTTGCCGGTCCGAATGTCAGATGTGACCGCGACGTTTTGACGCCGATGTTTATTCGAACTGCTTCTTGAACGACTCGAACTGCGCCTTGAGGTCGTCGACTTCACGGCGCAGTTCTGCTACTTCCTGCTCAAGCTGTGCGCTGCGGCTGGGCGTGGACACGGAGCCGGCATAACTCGACGCCGTCTCTTGCTGCGCCAGCGCGGCGTCGCCGCCAAGCAGCTGGCCGTAGCGCGGCTCCTTGGTGCCGGGAGCGAGCGCCAGGCGCGCCACCAGCGGCGGATATTTGTCGATCAAAAACTGCAGGCCCTGCTCCACATCACCCACCGATTTGAATTCGTGCAGGCGCCCCGTGCGCGTGCGGACCTCGCCCGCCGTCTGCAGGCCGCGCAGCATCAGCACTGTCAGGATGGCCAGCTTGTCCTGCTCGAGCGACCATTTGATGCGCATGCGGTGTTCGTACTTGACCACGCGCGCACCGGCCTGCTGGATGCCGTTGACGAACTTGCGCTGCATGAGCCGCTGCAGCACGTCGTTTACCGTCTCGTCGGATACCTGCATCACCGGGTCGCGGCTCGAGAGCTGGTTGCAGCCATTGGTGATCGCATTGAGCGACAGCGGGTAGTTGTCGGGCGTGAGGGCTTCTTTTTCCGCGAGCACCGCCAACACGCGGATTTCAAACGGATCGAGGACGGCGCTGCCGTCCGGTGAATCTGTCGTCATGCTTGCTTCCTCAATCGACCAGCTTGTTCAATTCAACCGAATCCAATTTATCACACTCGGGCATATTCGGGCAGGCGATGCCGGCCGCCTTCATCGTCGCGAGGATGCGTTCCATCTGCTCTTCCTGGCGCGCCGCGTGGTTGATCAGGCCGTGCAAGGCCTTCGACAGCGGGTCGTCGCCATTGGGCGTGACGCCATAGGCCGAAAACAGGTTGGCGCTGCGCGACTGCGCTTCCTTCTGCACGATGTGCGCGGGATTGCCCACTGCCGTGGCGCCAGGCGGCACCGGCTTGATGACGACCGCGTTCGAGCCGACCTTGGCGTATTCGCCCACCGTGAAGGAACCGAGCACCTTGGCACCGGCGCCGATGATGACGCCGCGCTCCAACGTCGGATGGCGCTTGGTGCCGCTGCCAAGCGAGGTGCCGCCCAGGGTCACGCCCTGGTAGATGGTGCAGTCGTCGCCCACGATGGCCGTCTCGCCGATGACGACGCCAAAGCCGTGGTCGATGAAGACGCGCCGGCCCACCGTGGCGCCAGGGTGGATTTCGATGCCGGTGAGGATGCGCGCAATGTAGGAGACGAAGCGCCCCACCCATTTCAGGCCATGGCGCCAGCACCAGCTGGCCCAGCCATGCATCATGATGGCCTGGAAGCCGGGATAACAAGTGAACACCTCCCAGCCGTTACGGGCCGCGGGGTCGCGTTCAATGATGCTCTTGATATCTTCGCGCAGTTTGGCAAACATGGAGAGGTAATAACGATAGTCGGATTGCCATGTTAGCGCATCCGGGGATTTTGCGTTGGGAGGGCCTTGGGCGCCCTCCCCGAGGGAATCAGCCTTCCTTGGCGATGCGCTGGCGGCGCGCTTCGTACAGGCACACGCCAGAAGCGACCGACACGTTCAGGCTGTTGACGGAACCGAGCATCGGAATCGACACCAGCATGTCGCAGGTCTCGCGCGTCAAGCGGCGCATGCCCTCGCCTTCCGAACCCATGACCAGAGCGGTCGGGCCGGTGAAGTCCGATTCGTACAAGCTCTTTTCGCCGTCGTCGGAGGTGCCGATCAGCCAGACATCGCGGTCCTTCAGGTCGCGCATCGTGCGCGCGAGGTTGGTGACGGTGATGTAAGGAACCGTTTCGGCAGCGCCGCTGGCGACTTTGGCGACGGTGGCATTCAGGCCCACGGCGCGGTCTTTCGGCACGATGACGGCGTGCGCGCCAACACCATCGGCCACGCGCAGGCAAGCGCCCAGGTTATGCGGGTCGGTAATGCCGTCGAGGATCAACAGCAGCGGCGGGCCTTCGATAGCGTCGAGCAGTTCGTCCAGGTTGCGCGCCAGCGACAGCTGGCTGGCGAAGGCAATCACGCCCTGGTGGCGGCGGGTACCGACGATCTTGTCGAGGCGGGCCGAATCGACCGGCATCACGCGCACACCGGCCGCTTTGGCGCCGGCGACGAGGTCGTGCATGCGGCGGTCGTCACGCGCGGCGTCGACAAAAATCTCTTCCACCGACGAAGCCTCATGACGCAAACGCGAGGTCACCGCGTGGAACCCGAAAATCATTTTGTTCTTCATTGTTTATCGCTTCTTCTTGCCTGATTTGGTAATTGGTTTGCTCGCGCGCGGCGCTGCCTTGGCGGCCGGGCCGGTGGTCTTGGCCTTGGAGCGGCGCTGCTTGCCGGCCGATTCGCCGGTCTCCATTTCATAGCGCGCGGCCGTGTTGATCTTGGGCTTGCGCGACTTGGCCGGCTTGGCTTCCTGGGCCTTGGCGGCGGCGCTTTTCGGCGTGCCGCGCACGATCGTCGGCGAGACATTGGAGCCCGCCAGCACGAGGTCGATCTTGCGCGCTTCGAGGTCCACGCGCGAGACTTGCACGGTGACGCGGTCGGTCAGCTGGTAGCGCTTGCCGGTGCGTTCGCCGCGCAGTTCGTGGCGCGCGTCGTCGTACTGGAAATAATCGGTACCAAGCTCGGTGATGTGCACCAGGCCTTCAACATACAGCGCGTCCAGCTGGACGAAGATGCCGAAGGTGGTCACGCCGGAGACGGTGCCGGTAAATTCCTCACCGAGCTTGTCCTTGATGAAGTAGCACTTGAGCCAGGCCTCGACATCGCGCGACGCTTCGTCGGCGCGGCGTTCGTTGGCCGAGCAGTGCACGCCCAGCGCGTCCCACACGGTCAGGTCGCCGGATTTTTTCTCTTTGCCCTCGGCCTTGTCCTTGGCCTGCTGCTTGCGCGTGGCGTTCGACACATTCGTGTTCAGGCCCGCGCTGTCG
>JAZJYP010000300.1:0-333 GCA_040390345.1 Pseudomonadota bacterium
ATCCACATGCATACCACAGACCGCTCAGGGATTGAGCAGGTGCGCAAACTCCTCCAGTTCCTGGGCGTTCATGTCGGAAATGGCCGCATAGTGCATGCCGCCCGCGCTCCAGTGGCGCATATGGAAGCCGCGCCGGGTGGCGCTGCGCGCAAGGCTCGCGCCGCCCGCGTCCGGCCACAGGTAGAGGTCGATCTCGTGCTTGCGGTGGCGGTAGGCCAGCGCCGCCACGGGGCGCTCGTTGATGTAGTCGAGCCGCCCGCCCACCAGCGCATAACCTTGCGCCGCCAGGTCCGTCACGGGCGGTGCGAAATCGAGCTTGCCGCTGAACCAGGG
>JAZJYP010000300.1:343-24667 GCA_040390345.1 Pseudomonadota bacterium
TGGTCCGACGTGGCCACGTCGGCCAGCCGGTCCGACATCAGGGCGCGGTAGTGGCTGGCCACGAGGTCCTGGTCGAGCCGGTCGTCCTGCGAGGGCTGCAAGGCCAGCACCATGAGCAGGCCTGCGCAGGCGGCGCTGGCCAGGCCGGCCGAACCCCAGGCCAGCCAGGCCATGCGCCAGCGCGGGCGTGGCGCCGCTTCGGCGCGCAAGGCTTGCTGCACCGAGCGCCGCAGGGCCGGCGGCGCCGTGTAGCGGGTGCCGTGCTGGCGCAGCGCCTGGTGCATCGCCTGCATGCGCTCGGCCTGGGCGCCGCAGGCGGCGCAGCTGAGCAAGTGCAAGGCGACGCCGGCGGCGGCGTCGGCTTCGAGTTCGTCGTCGAGGTAGGCGGCGATCTGGCCGCGCGCTTGGGTGCAATCCATCTTCATTCTCCGGCCCGCTCCTTGACCAGGCATGCCAGCAACAGCTTGCGCGCCCGCGCCAGGCGCGACATCACGGTGCCGATCGGGATGCCTGCCACTTCGGCGATCTGCTGGTAGGACAGCTCGTCCAACTCTTTGAGCACCAGCACTTCACGAAAGGCGCGCGGCAAGGCGTCGAGCGCGCGGTTGATCAATTTGCCGGCGTCCTTGCCGGCCACGATGCGGGCCGGGTCGACGCCGATGGCATAGACCGAGTCGTCGTCGCTGCCATGCACGGCTTCGTCAAATTCGTCCTCGTCGCGCGCGTGGCGCCTGTCGCGCAGCTGCGTGTAATAGGTATTGCGCACGATCGTCATCAGCCAGGCCTTGGCATCGCCGCCGCGAAAACCGGTGCGATGGCGAAAGGCGCGCAGATAGGCCGCCTGCACCAGGTCGTGCGCATCGTGGTCGTCGCGCGTGAGCCAGCGTGCCAGGTTGTAGGCCGCGTCCAGGTGCGGCAAGGCCAGCGCCTCGAACTGCGCGATTGAATCGTCGTCGCCCAAATGCTTGTCCATCGAATGTCTGTCCCGAAGGTGAAGACTCGCCTGGTCCGGTTTTTATTCCCGCTTTTTTTTGCGAAAGGCGGGAATAAGCGGCACTGCTTCCGGGTTAATTATTGCATGGAAGCTCAACCACACTATTGGCTCTTTGCCATCACGCTCGCCCTCGCTGGCGAAGCCCACGCCGCCGGCAACGCCGTGCGTGGCCAGCAGCTTTACCAGGCCCGCTGCGCCAGTTGCCATTCGATGGACTACAACGGCGTCGGCCCGGCCCACCAGGGGGTATTCGGACGCAAGGCGGGCAGCGCGCCCGGCTACGCCTATTCTGCGGCGCTGCAGGCCGCCGCCATCGTGTGGAACGAGGCCACGCTGGCGCGCTGGCTGGCCAATCCTGAAAAACTCGTCCCCGGCCAGAAAATGGGCATCTCGGTGCCCTCGGCCACGCAACGCGCAGACCTCATCGCCTACCTCAAGCGCGATGCCAATTCATCGACACCAAGGAGTACACCATGATCGACCGCAGGAATTTCATCAAGCTGGGCGCCGTCGGCGGCGGCGCCGTCTTCCTCTCCGGCCTGTATGGCCACGTGCAGGCGGCGGACGACTTCTATTTCGTCCAGCTCTCCGACGTGCACTGGGGTTTCAGCGGGGCGCCCAATCCGGACGCGCAGAACACGCTCAAGAAGGCCGTCGCCACGGTCAACGCCCTTGGCGCGACGCCGGACTTCATCATTTTCACCGGCGACCTGACCCACACGACGGACGACCCGAAGGAGCGGCGCCGCCGCATGGCCGAATTCAAGGACATTGTCGGCGGCCTGAAGGTCAAGGATGTGCGCTTCATCCCCGGCGAGCATGACGCCTCGCTCGACAACGGCGCCGCCTTCAAGGAGCATTTTGGCGCCAGCACCTACAGCTTCGACCACAAGGGCGTGCACTTCATCGCCCTCGACAATGTCTCCGACGCCGGCGCCAAGCTCGGCGCGGCCCAGCTGGACTGGCTCAAGGCCGACCTGGCCACCCAGAAGCAGGATGCGCGCATCGTCGTCTTCACCCACCGCCCCCTGTTTGACCTGGCGCCCAAGTGGGACTGGGCCACGCGCGACGGCGACCAGGCGCTCGCCCTCTTGATGCCGTATTCAAACGTGACGGTCTTCTATGGACATATCCACCAGGAGCATCACCACAGCACCGGCCATATCGCCCACCACGCGGCCAAGAGCCTGATTTTCCCGCTGCCCGCGCCAGGCTCGCAGGAAAAGCGCACGCCCCTGCCCTGGGATCCCGCCATGCCGAACAAAGGCCTCGGTTTCCGCGAAGTGGAAGCCGAAGGCAAGACCTGGCAGTTGGTGGAATATGGCGTGACGAAGGCGTAAACCATGAATACATCAAAACGACGCTTTTGCGCCACCCTCGCCTGCCTGGCCGTGGGCAGCGCCTGGGCTGCAGCCAAGGCGCGCGTGATCAAGATCGAAGCGCGCAAATTCGCCTATTCGCCGGCCACCATCACCGTCAAGGCAGGCGAAGCGGTGGTGCTGGAGCTGCATGCGATCGACTTCACGCACGGCTTCAACCTGCCCGAATTCAAAATACGCGCCGACCTCGTGCCGGGCAAGGCAGTGCGCGTGCCCCTGCAGCCGAAGGAAGCGGGGCGCTTCACCTTCGTGTGCGATAACTTCTGCGGCGACGGGCACGAAGAGATGAATGGCGCGCTGATCGTCACGCCATAGGGTGGGCATCCTTGCCCACGCGTCGCGCCTGCATATTGCCTGCGTGCGGCGTGGGCGCGCGCGCCCACCCTACGCGCTTCAACGTCCCGAGCGGCTCACTGTGACCGGTTTCTTGAAATCGAACAGGTTCATCAAGTCGCCGATGGCCGGGCGGTTGGCCGGGACGTAGGGATTGGCGGCGTCGGCGACGGGATTGGGCAGGTTGTCGCGGCTGCGTGGCGAGATCGGGCCGAGCGACCAGTTGCGCTCGATGAATTTGCTGATCGAAGCGTGATCGTAGTAAGTGTGGTCGACGTGTCCGCGTTTCGCATATGCCGAAATCGCAATCAAGGGTACGCGTGTGCCGTCGCCAAAGAAGTCGATGAACTGCACATAACCGGAATCGTAGTAGCCGCCGCCTTCGTCGAAGGTGATGAAGATGGCCGTGTTCTTCCACAGGACCGGGTTGCTGCGCACGCGCTCGATGACGTCGGAGACCAGCTGGTCAAAGCTTGGCTGCATCGCGTAGCCGGGGTGGCCGGAAATGCTGTCATACGGGGCGATGAAGGACACGGCCGGGAAGGTCTTTTCGTCCTTGACGTCGCCGTAGAACTGCATCAGGTCGACCAGCTTGGCCTTGTCCGGCCCCGTCATGGTGGAGGTGAAGAAGGTCGGCGTGTCGCACATGCCGCAGTATTCCTTGTCCGTCTTCTTGCCGTCATTGCGGCCACCGCTATACCACTTCCACGACACGCCGCCCGCCGTCAGGCGGTCGCCAATATGCGGCATGGCCAGCGGCGGCATGACGAATTTGTCCGGGCCGAGCGGCAGCAGTTCGCCCAGCGGCGTGTAGGCCGGCTCCATGTTGTTGACCATGTAGTAGGTGTCGGGCGCGCAATTGCCGTCGTTGAAGGCGCGGTAAGGCAAGCCGTTGAGGAAGTTGCGGATGCCCGCCACGCCCGGCTGCTGCAGGTCGGCGCATTTGACGTAGGTGCCGCCACGGTAACCGTCTTCGGTGTACCAGTTGTTGGTATTGGGCTGGGCGTCGGGATTTTCGACCTGCTTGGCCGGCGGCGTGCCCGGCTTGCCCTGCTCCGTGTAAAAGGACACGTCGGCCGTGGCCAGTGCCAGGTAGTTGGCGGCCGTGCCGCCCATGACGGGCTGGTGGTAGTTGTCGGCAATGGCGTACTGCTGCGCCAGTTCCTTGAAGTAGCGCGCGTCGCCGGTAGCCATATTGTAGAAACCCATCGCCACCCCGCCCTGGTAGGTGCGCCCCGGCGCCAGCGGGAAGGGATTGCTCGGGCCCATGCCGGTGTTGTCGGCGACCCAGACGAACATATCGTTCTTGCCGCCGTCGATCTGCTGCCACATCTGGAAGAAGCGGTGCACCGGGTCGCCCGTGTGGGCGCCGTAGCTGACGTGGTGGGTGATCTGGAAGGGACCATTGGGCAGCGCGGCGGGGAAACGTGCATCAGGCACGTCCTGGCGCTGGCCGAAGGCGCCTGCCGCGTAAGGCTGCGGCAGGCTTGGATAGACGCCATTGATGGCCGGCGTCGGCGTGTAAGCGCCCATGCTCGCGCCCTGCTTTTGCGCCGCGTCCTGGTAACGCGGACCGGGCGTGCCGTCCTTGTTGACGATGCGCTTGGACAGCAGGTTGGAAATGCTCTGTCCCTTCGGTGGCGTGTAGGTGCCGTACAAATTGTCGAAGGTGCGGTTTTCGCCAACGATAACGATCACGTGTTCAATCGGCGTGACCGTCGCTGCTGCCGCAAGCGGCACAGCGAAGAGCGCAAGCAGGACGCGCTTCATTACAGTTTGCCGTTCAAGGTCAGGAAGAACTGGCGCGGTGCAGCCGTCAGCAGCGTGGCGAACTGGCCAGTCGGATCGGAGGCGACGAAGCCGTTCGAGCCGATGGTGCTGAAGTACTGCTTGTCGAACAGGTTGCTGACGTTGAACTGCAGCGACAGCTCCTTGAACATGCCGACCGATTTCATCTTGTAGGCGGCATTGAAGTTGGCCACCCAGTACGACGGCACGGCGCCGTCATTCACATAAGTGTAGTAGCGCTTGGCCGTGTACTTGCCGCCCAGGCGGGCCGACCATTCGGCGTTGTCGTAGCCAACTTCGGTCTGGAACAGCGTGCGCGGCGCGTCGACCACCTGCTTGCCGGCGACGGCCACGGTCTTGCTGCCGTCGAGGTAGTTCGACTTGTAGGTCGAATCGTTGAAGGTGGCCGAATTGAACCAGGACAGTTCGCGCGTGAACTTCCAGACGGCGATCGCTTCGAGGCCGGAGGTGGCAACCTTGCCCACGTTGACGAAGGTGCTCGGGCAGCCGGCGATACCGGCGCAGGTGGCGACGTTGAGCAGGCGGTCCTTGAAGTCGGCGTGGTAGACGGCGACGGAACCTTGCAGCGCGTCGACCTTGAAGCGCAGGCCCAGGTCGACCGTGGTCGAGGTTTCAGGCTTCAGGTTGGGCGTGCCCAGGTTGAAGGCGGCCTGGGTTTGCGAGAACGGGCCGTTCACGCCCGGCTGGTAGGCGCGCATGTTTTCGGACGCGGAAGCGAACAGTTCGATGTCCTTCTGGATCGTGTAGTTCAGGCCCACCTGCGGCAGGAAGGACTTGGACGCCGTGATCGTGCCGGCGGCGCGCGAGCCCGCCAGGTTGGTCGATTCGATCGTCACCTTGGGGCTCTTGAAGCCGGCGTTGATCTTGAGCTGGTCGCTGACCGCCATCGTGTCCTGCAGGTAGAACTGGGTCGTGGTGGTCGTGAAGTTCTGCTTGAAGCCGATCGACAGTGGATTAGTCAGGAAGTGGCGGTCCGAATCCGGGCCGGTGACGGCGTAGAAAGCGCGCGTGGCCGTGTGCAGGCTGCGCTCGCCCCAGAAGCCGGCAGCGACCGAGTGGCTGCCGCTTTCCCAGCCCAGGTCGGTGGTAATGCCGTCGCGGCCGATCGCATATTCGGTCGTGCGGATCGAGATCGGCATCGTCGCCGACGACGGCGTGTATGGCGTGTACCAGTGGCCCTGGCCCTCGTTACTGTGGTGGTAGATGCCGGTTTTCAGGCCGGTGCTCGGCGACAGTTTCAGCTCCAGCGACAGGCCGCCCAGGCTGTCCTTGCGCAGGCCGCGGCCCAAATAGTAAGCGTCGTCCATATTATTGACGCCACCGGTGTAGATGCCCTTGGCGGCGTTGACCGCGCGGGTCCAGTCGGGGGCGTAGTTGTCCCAGTTGTAGCCGAGGCGCTTCAACATGTCGAGCGACATGTCCTGGTAGTCTTCCTCGTCGCGCGTCGAGTAGTTGAAGAAACCCGACAAGGTGTGTTCGCCGAAGCGGTGCGCGAATTTGCTGTTGAACTGGTCCTGGTCCTGCGAACCGGCGCCTTTCCATTTGTCGGCGCGCTGGCGCGTGCCGCTCACATACAGCTTGGTGCCAAAGTCGAGCAGGCCCGTATCGAAACGCACGAAGGTGCGCGAGGTGCTGTTGCTGCCGATCGTTTGCGCGAAGGTCGTGCCCATGTTTTCGGACGGGTCGAGCGTGACGAACTGCACGGTGCCACCGAGGTTGCTGGTCGAAGCGGTGCCCAGTGCGCCGGCCCCTTGCGAGACTTCGACGCGGCCCACGTTTTCGGACGAGATGGCGCGGCTGATATGCAGGCCATTGTTATTGCCGTAGCTCATGTCGCCGAGCGGCACAGCGTCGAGCGTGAAGCCGAGCTGGTTCTGGTTGAAGCCGCGGATAGAGAAGCGCGTCGACCATTCGTAGGCGCCGAAGGGATCGGCCGAAGTGAAATTCACGCCGGGCAGTTTTTCCAGCGCCTTCAGCGGGCTCGTGCCCGGCACAACGGCGGCCATGTCGGCCTTCGACAGGTGCTGCACCTGGCGGCTCACGCCACGGCCCAGCACTTCAACGATTTGCAGCTGGCCGGCGACGGCGGCAGCGGGGGCGCCCGATGGCGAAGAGATGTCGGCGTCGGCGGCCATGGCGGCGCAGCTCAGGGTTTGCAGGACCAGCAGGCACAGGGGCTTCAGGGGAAAACGCTGTTGCATACAATTCTTTCACGCGGTTGGAGGAGAAAAAAAAGAGCCTCCGGCGAGGCCGGAAACTCAACGTTGGCGCAGTGTAAAGATTGCTTGTTACACCAGGATTACCTCCCGATGACAGTTCGATGACTATGCCGATTTCGTCACCAAGAGGCGGGCGTCGCGCATACCGAAAGGCAGCGTGCGCTCTTGCGGCAGCGACAAACCCGTGTTCTCGTCGCGCCCTTGCAGCACGAAACGCGCATCGGCGCGGCCCAGTGTTTCGGCCGCCGTGCGGCACAGCGCACCGATTTCGCCGCCCTTGAGGCGATTGACGATCACCCCCAGGCGCGTGCTGGGAAAATCGCGCAACATCCAGGCATCGCCGTCGCTGTCGCCAAAGACCATCAAGGGTTCACCGCGCGCGCCCAGCTGCGTGCGGATGCCGGCGCTTTTCCCTGGCCCCCAGTTGAAGTGCCAGCCCTGGCGGTAATTGCTGGTGTAGCGGCCGTCGCGCATGTCCAGGCGCAGGCCGATGACGTTTTCCGGCGCCACCCCGTAGCCGAAAGAAGGGTCGCCCGCGAACACGCGCACCACATCGTCGAGCGAGGCGGTGCTGACATAGACGTCGATGCCGTTCTCCCGCAGCGCATGCATCAGCGCGCGGATTTCCTCGTTGATGCGCAAGCCGTGGAAGTGGCCCACTTCGACGATGCCGGCGCGGCCCGGCAAACTGGCGGGGCTGGTGTAGCTGACCTTGCGCAGGCTGTCGCCCAGGCCGCGCCGGTGCGATGCCAGCGCCATGTCCTGCAATTGCGCCGGTGTCATGTTGGCGTAGAAGCGGATGATCCAGGTGTAGCCGATCTCGATCGGATGCGTCTCGCAGATGGCCTCGTACATGAAGAGCAGCTTGGCGCGGAAGTCTTCGAACTGCGCGCTGTGCACCCACTCGGTACCGGCCGCGCGCGCGCCCAGCAGCCAGCGGTAATCCGCTTCCAGATCGGCCGCAATGGCCTCGGCCTCGACCGATTGCGCGCCGTGGCGCAGCGGGCCGCGCGGCACATCCTGGCGCAGCACGGCGCCAAATTCTTCGGCCGTGAGCTGGTAGGCCAGGGTCGAGGCCTGGTACATGAACAACGCCTCTTCGCAGTCGTTCATGATGCAGGTGTTATCCCAGTCGAACACGCAGTAGGGGCGGCGCGCAGCGTTGTAATGCGCGCTGCGGCTGCCGTGCTGCGCAATCAGCGCTTCCAGGCGGCGGGCGTTGAACGGCGACCAGCGCGCCGGATCGGTGTGGGCGCGCGCCGCCAGTGGCAGCAGGAAGGTGGTCGAGAGCAGGTGTTGCAGCAGGCGGCGACGATGCATGAACTGTCCAAAAACATGGCGGGAGCGCACTAGTCTAGGCGGCAATGATGACTTGCCTGTGACCTGCGCACGTTATGCGTGAGTAACGCAAAGAACGGCATAGTTCGGCATACTGGCGACTCCACTTTCGCAAGGAGATCGTCATGGCTTATGTAGATGGATTTGTGATTCCGGTGCCCAAGTCAAAGCTCGAGGCTTACCGCGCGCTGGCCCAGAAAACCGGTGCCCTGTGGCGCGAGCATGGCGCATTGCAGTTCCGTGAATGCCTGGCCGACGACGTCAAGCCCGGCCAATGGACCTCGTTTCCGCAGGCCGTCGATTTGAAGGACGATGAGACGGTGGTGTTTTCCTACATCGTCTACGAGTCGCGCGCGCACCGCGACAAGGTCAACGGCGAGGTCATGGCCGACCCACGCTGCAAGGAACTGATGGCGCCCGAAAAATTGCCCTTCGACGGCAAGCGCATGATTTTCGGCGGCTTTGAGCTCATGCTCGATGCCTGAATTCTGCGAGCCGGCTTGATGTTGAGCCGTAGGGTGGGCACATGGGCCCACGCGCGCACGGATGTTGTATTCACGCGTGGGCACGCGTGCCCGCCCTACGGGTCGGCCACGACATTCCCAGGAGTTTTCTTCAGGCCGGCACGATCCAGTGCTGCGAGCGTTCGACGGCGCGCGCCCATTGGCCCAGTAGTTCGGCGCGCGTGGCGGCGCTGATGGCGGGCTCGAAGCGGCGCTCGGCTTGCCATTGGCTGGCGATTTCTTCTTCCGATTCCCAGAAACCCATCGCCAGCCCGGCCAGGTAGGCCGCGCCCAGCGCCGTCGTTTCCGTCACTTTCGGCCGCACGACGGGCACGCCGATCAGGTCGGCCTGGAACTGCATCAGCATGTCGTTGCGCGCGGCGCCGCCGTCGGCGCGCATTTCGGCCACGGGGATGGCCGTATCCTTTTGCATGGCCAGCATCAGCTCCGCGCTCTGGTAGGCGATCGCTTCCACGGCCGCGCGGGCGATGTGGGCGCGGCCGGTGCCGCGGCTCATGCCGACCAGCGTGCCGCGCGCATAGGGATCCCAATGGGGGGCGCCCAGGCCGACAAAGGCTGGCACCAGGTAGACGCCGCCGCTGTCGGGCACGCTGGCCGCCAGTGCTTCCACGTCGCTCGATTTTTCGATGATGCCCAGGCCGTCGCGCAGCCACTGCACCGTGGCGCCGCCCATGAAGACGCTGCCTTCCAACAGGTAGTCGGTCTGGCCGTCGACGCGCCAGCCCACGGTCGAGAGCAGGCGGTTCGTCGAGTGTGGCGCGTGGGTGCCGGCGTGCATCAGCATGAAGCATCCGGTGCCGTAGGTGTTCTTGACCATGCCCTTCCGGTGGCAAGCCTGGCCGAAGGTGGCCGCTTGCTGGTCGCCGGCGATGCCGGCAATCGGGATCGGCAAGCCGAACCAGTGCGCGTTGGCGTTGCCGATTTCTTCGGACGAGGACACCACCTGCGGCAGGATCGAAACGGGAATGTCGAACAGGTCGAGCAGTTCCTGGTCCCAGCGCATCAGGTGGATATTGAACAGCATCGTGCGCGAGGCGTTCGACACGTCCGTCACATGCTTGCCGCATAGTTTGAACACCAGCCAGCTATCGACAGTGCCAAAGGCCAGCGCACCGTGTTTCGCCTTCTCGCGTGCGCCGGGTACATGGTCGAGCAGCCAGGCGAGCTTGGTGGCGGAAAAATAGGCGTCCAGTTCGAGGCCGGTGTTGTCATGCACGCGCTTGGCCTTGCCGCCCGCGCGCAGCGCATCGCAGGCTTCGGCCGTGCGCCGGTCTTGCCAGACGATGGCCGGCGCAATCGCTTCGCCCGTCTTGCGGTCCCATACGACGGTCGTCTCGCGCTGGTTGGCGATGCCGATGGCGACGATCTGGGATGCCTGCACATCCTGTTCGCGCAGCACTTGCTGGGCCACGGCGAGCTGGCTGTTCCAGATATCGAGGGGATCGTGTTCGACCCAGCCGGACTGGGGGAAATGCTGGGGAAATTCCTGCTGGGCGCTGCCACAGGGCTGGCCGTGGTGGTCGAACAGGATGGCGCGCGAACTGGTGGTGCCCTGGTCGAGGGCAAGGATGTATTTTTTCATCAGCTTCTTCCCCGCTGGTCGAATTCAAAGTGAAGCAAGCCGATAGGCCGGATTTTGTTACGGCGCTCGCCCTTGCGGGTCCGCGCTATGACAGCCATTCCTCTAGGCGCCGAATTGCTCCGGCGCTCAAGCTCTCTACCCGCACGCTCCGCGAGCCGCCTCAGCGCGTGCCTATTTGAGATTGCTCCGAGTGGAGGTTACCGCGTTTCACCGTAACTTAATACGCTCGTCTCTGTGGCCCTATTCCTCGCCTTATACTCCGCAGCTTGCGCTGCTCGGCTTTCGGCGGACGGCCGTTAACCGTCACCCTGCTCTATGGAGTCCGGACCTTCCTCCCGCCATGGCATTGCTGCCACGGCCAGCGACTGTCTGGCTTGCATCACGGCACCATTGTACCGTAGCTAGCGCACATGCAGTTCGTTCCTGAAGCGCCAGGCGCAGGTTTGGCTCACTTTGAGCTGTTCGGCATGCTCGCGCAGCAGCACGCTGAGGTTGCCCATTTCATCGCGCCGGGCACCGGCAATGGCGCGTACCGCCACCAGGGCGCTGCGGCTGATTTGCCAGAACTGGTCGGGGTCGAGTCCTTTTTGCAGCTCGCGGATGGAAGTGCGGATCAAGCCTTCGTCGGTGGCGCTGACGACGCGCGTGTAGCGGGTGTCGGATTCGAAAAACAGCACTTCGTCGATCGGGAACAGTTTGATGCTGTTGCCCACCGTGGTGCTGATCCAGCGAATCCGCTCGGCTTCGGCGCCAGCACGCAAGTGACGGTCGACGTCGGCCATCATGCGCAGCAGGTCGGGCATGGCCGCGCCGGCGGCGAGCTGGGCGCGCAGGCGCGCCACGCTCTGGGTCAGGCGCTCGAGCGCAATCGGCTTGAGCAGGTAGTCGGCGGCGCCCAGGCCGAAGGCTTCGATGGCGTGGGCGTCGTAGGCAGTCGTGAACACGATCCGGCAGCGCCCTTCGCTGGCGCGCGCGACGTCCAGGCCCGTCAGCTCCGGCATGCGGATGTCGAGGAAGGCGACGTCGGGCCGGTGTTCAGCGATGGCGGCCAGCGCTTCGCCGCCGTCTTCGCATTCGGCCACGATGGTCAATTCGGGCCACACTTGCGCCAGCAGGCGGCGCAGGTCGCCGCGCTGCAGATCTTCGTCGTCGGCGATGACGGCGGTGGGCATCTAGGACTCCTTTCCAGGCAAGGATTGCAGGGGCAGCAGGATGCACGCTTCGAGCCCGCCCTGCGCGCGCGCCGTGAGCGTGAGCGTGCCCTGGCTGCCATACAGGTGCTGCAAGCGCTCGTGGATATTGCTCAGGCCAATGCCGCTGCCGCTGCTGCTGCCACCGAAGCCGACGCCATCGTCGGCCACCGAGAGGGCCAGTTGTTGGCCGCGCTGCGCGACGCTAACGACGATCTCCACCGGCCCCTTCTTCGGTTCGATGCCATGGGTGACGGCGTTTTCCACCAGCGAGATCAGCATCAGCGGCGGAATCGCACAATGCTTCAATTCGTCCGCACACTCGACACGGAAGGACAGGCGCGGCAAGCGCGTGTGGATCACACCCAGGTAGGCCCGCACGGCATCGAGTTGCGAACCGAGTTGCACAAACAAGTGGCCGCCTTCGTCGCGAATCTGTGGAATCGTCGCGCGCAGGTAGTCCACCAGATGGTCGATGATCGCCACGCCGCGCGCCGGGTCGCTCAAGATGGCCGCGCGCACGCCGGACAGGGTATTGAACAGGAAGTGCGGCTCGACCTGGGAAGCGAGCACCGACAGGCGCATGGCCACTTCGTTGCGTTCGTTCTTGTAGCGCGCCATTTGCTCCTGCAATTGCGCTTGCTGCAGGCTGCGGCGCTGGCGCAGGTAGGCGACGAAATCGAGACCGCCGCCCAGCCACAACAGCACAACGCCCCACACGACGGCATTGACCAGGCGTTCGGACGGGTCGCTCTGCATGCGCGTGAACGGCGAGATGCACCCGGCGGCCACCATCCCCGTCAACAGGGCAAGGGCAACGCCGATCGTTTCCTTGCGCTGGGTCCAGCCGCGCCGGCATACCAGCACCGCCAGCCAGCGGCCCAGCAGCAGCCCCACGAGCACCAGCGGCCAGACGGCAAACAGCGCCAGCCAGGCTTCAACACGTGGCACGCTGTTGGGCATCAAGCCTGCCACCACGATCAGGAAAACGGTGAAGATGGCGAGCGGCCAGACAAAGGAACGCACGCGATAGCCATACCAGGTACGGCTAAACACCGGGTACTGCTGCGCCTTGGCTGTCCAGCCTCCCAGCTGGCTGGCCAGGCCCGAAGGTAGCGGTTGTTCTTTGTCCGTCATATCCATGTCCGTCACTGTACCTGGCTGCGAATCCAGTCCGCCATCACGGCCAGGGCGGACGGCGCCAGGGTTTCCTCGATCGCGGCATATTCATCGCCGGCACCCGTGGTCGCAGTCTGGAACAAGTGGTTCAGTTTTGGAAGTTCTTTTACCACGGCACGCGGATTATGGGCCAGCGCCGCGCGGATCGCGTCGAGGTCCAGCTTGGACGGCACCTGGCGGTCGAGTGCACCATTGAGCGCCAGCACCGGCTGGCGCACCGCCTGCAAGGCCACGCCGGGTTCAAGGCTGAGGAAGGCATGGAACCAGGGGCTGGTGAAGCTCGCTGCCTCTTTGGCGGCCATTCCGGGTGGAAGCAGGCCATCGCGTTCACCCTGCTCCAGGATGCCCAGGGCCTTGATCCTGGCCTGTTCGCGGTCACGCTCGCCGACGATGGCGGCAAACAACGCCTGGTTCATGGTGCGTTCTTTGGCCAGCTTGGCGAGCGCTGCGCCATCGGACTCGGAGCCCAGTGCCAGTTGTTCAACCATCAGCAGCTCACCGCGCACGCCGGGGCCGGCCATCATCACGATGAAGCCCAGTTGCGGCTCGCGCGCTGCCACAATCGGCGCAATCAGGCCGCCTTCGGAGTGGCCCACCAGGCCAATGCGACGGCCATCAATCTCGGGACGGCTGCGCAGGAAAGCGAAGGCCGCTTGTGCGTCGGCGGCGAAGTCCATCGTCGTGGCGGCCTTGAAGTCGCCGCTCGATTTGCCGACGCCGCGTTTATCGTAGCGCAGCACGGCGATACCCTGGCGGGCCAGGTGGTCGGCCAGTACCAGGAAGATCTTGTGTCCGAAAATTTCTTCATCGCGGTTATTGGGGCCGGAGCCGTGCACCAGCACCACGGCCGGCCAGGGACCGGCGCCACGGGGCAATGTCAGGCTGCCGGCCAGTTGCAGCGCCGCGCTGGCAAACTGAATGTCCACGCTGGCGTAGGGCGCACTGGCGCTGGCGATGGCAGACTCCTGGGGACGCTTGGGCTGCAAGGCGGCCACGCCGGCGGCGTCGATGCGCTGCAAGATGAGCGGCGCCGTCCGGCCCTGGGTCCAGGTGCCGGTCCACGCCTTGTCCTTTTCATTCCAGGTGGCCTGGTAGCTGGCATTGAACTTGGCAATGGCAAAGCTGATGTGGGTCGGGTCGGTGGCAAATTGTTCGACCTTGGTCGAAAAGCCCTGGGTGGGACTGGCCAGGGTCGCTTCCCAGCTGCCACCGGCGGCGCGGCTCACGGTCAGCACCACTTTCACCTGGTCGGCGATGATGCCGCTCCAGATGCCTTGCGCGTCCTCGGCATGGGCGGACAGTGCGGCGATGGCCAGCAGGCCGGCGGCGAGTTTTTTCATGATGCTGCACTTTCAAAGAATGGAAGAAGCCTCACTGTAGCGAGCCGCCCGCGCGCTGTGGCGGCATGCGGCCAATGGCGGCGGCGCTGGCACGAACGGGCCATTTTCAGTCATGAACGCGGCGCGGACAAATATTGCCATAAAATTAATCCGGGTGATTCTGTAATTTGGTGTCGCGATTTGAAAAGCCCGCCCGGAATGGCTCGCATAGAATGGCGCATACTCCAATAATTCGCCCGCGCGAGCATTTGACAAGGTAGAGACAGCATGACGCACCCAACCCGCACCGGCGGCCAGATCCTGGTCGATGCGCTCAAGATCCACGGCGTGGACACCGCCTTTGGCGTCCCCGGCGAAAGCTACCTCGACGTGCTCGATGCGTTGCACGATTCGGACATCAAGTTCATCATCAACCGCCAGGAAGGCGGCGCCGCCTTCATGGCCGAAGCCTACGGCAAGATGACGGGCCGTCCCGGCATCTGCTTCGTCACGCGCGGCCCGGGCGCCACCAACGCGTCGATTGGCGTGCACACGGCCTACCAGGACTCGACCCCGATGATCCTGTTCATCGGCCAGGTCGGCAACGACTTCATGGACCGCGAAGCTTTCCAGGAAATCGACTACCGCCGCATGTACGGCCAGATGGCCAAGTGGGTCACCCAGATCGACCGCGCCGACCGCATCCCCGAATACATGGCACGCGCCTTCCAGGTGGCCACCAGCGGCCGCCCGGGTCCCGTGGTGCTGGCCCTGCCGGAAGACATGCTGATCACCAAAGCCACGGTGGGCGACACGCGCCGCTATGCGCCGGTGCAGGCTTCGCCCTCGGCCGCCCAGATCGACACGCTGCGCGGCATGCTGGCCCAAGCCAAGCGCCCGATGGTGCTGCTCGGTGGCGGCACCTGGAATGCCCAAGCCTGCGCCGACCTGGCCAGCTTCGCCGAAGCGAACGCGCTGCCGGTGGGCTGCACCTTCCGCTTCCAGGACTTGCTCGACAATGCGCATCCCAACTATGTCGGCGACGTCGGCATCGGCATCAACCCGAAACTGGCCGCGCGCGTCAAAAACGCCGACCTGCTCATCGCCATCGGCCCGCGCCTGGGTGAAATGACGACCGGCGGCTACACCCTGCTGGCCTCCCCCGTGCCGCAGCAGCGCCTCGTGCACTTCCATGCCGACGCCGAAGAACTGGGCAGCGTCTACCAGGGCGAATTGATGATCAACAGCGGCGCGCCGCAAGCCTGCGCCATGCTTGCCGCAATGGCGCCGGTCGACAGCAGCGCCTGGGCCGGCTCGGTCGAGGAAGCAAAGATGGAGCTGGCCGCCTACCAGGTGCAGCCGCCGATTTTCAAGGACGGCAAGGCACCGCTGGACCTGTGGCAGGCGGTGCAGGAACTGATGGCGCAGGTACCGAAGGACACCATCATCACCAATGGCGCCGGCAACTACGCCACCTGGGCGCATCGCTACTTCCGCTACGGCGGCATGCGCACCCAGCTCGCGCCAACCAATGGTGCGATGGGCTATGGCGTGCCGGCCGGTGTCGCGGCCAAGATCATCGATCCGGCGCGCACCGTGGTCACGTTTGCGGGCGACGGCGAGTACATGATGAATGGCCAGGAATTGGCCACGGCGGTGCAGTACAAGGCGGGCGTGATCATCCTGGTGTTCAACAACAGCATGTTCGGCACGATCCGCATGCACCAGGAGCGTGACTATCCGGGCCGCGTGTCGGGCACGACCTTGCACAATCCGGATTTTGCGGCGCTGGCCAAGGCCTACGGCGCGCATGGCGGCGTGGTGACGACGACGGCCGAATTTGGCCCGGCGCTGGCACGCGCGCTCGAGTTCACACGCGCCAATTCGCTGCCGGCGGTGATCGAGCTGCGCTACGACGGCAACCTGATCACGCCGGGTGCGACGCTCGAAACGATCCGCAACAACGCGATCGCCTCGAAGAAGTGACGCAGCGCGTGGGCGCACGCGCCCACCCTACGGCAGGGTGGGCACATGTGCCCACGCGTTTGCATCAATGCCCCATCAAGTCATTCCACTGCGGCAGCAGCACAATGCTGTTCGGGTTCAGTCCCGCATTCTTGAGCGTATCCATGCTCGCGACGACATTCTCGCCCTGCAGGTCGATGACCGTCACGGCGCCGTCGCTCATCCCCGGCAAATTCAATAGCGCGTTCTGCACGAAGGCATACTTGCCATCCTTGGTGAAGGCCACGTGGTGCGCCCCTTCGGCCGCCGGAATCGACTTGAGCAGCTTCGGCTCTCCCGCCTTGGCCGAAATGTCGAAGATGTGCATCTGGCCCGGCTTGGCCGTCGTCACATACATGCGCGTGCCAGCCTTGTTGAAATACATCTCCAGCGGCACGCCGGCTTTCTGGTCGGCGAAGTCATGCACCTGCGCGACCTCGAAGTCCTTTTTCTCCGGCTTCCAGCTGGCCGTCCACAGGGTCCCGCCAAACATATTGGTGATGTAGGCCACCGCCGGTTTCGCGTTCGGCACAAACATGATTTCCACCGGCGCCTCGCCCGATGGCGATGCCTTCTTCGACACCTTGTAGGTGCCCAGCACCTTGCCGGTACTCGTTTCGACGGCGCTGATGACTTCTCCGGCGTCGCCCAGGTCGGTCGCGCGCACGGTCGAGGTGAGCAAGGTACGGTCGGCGCCGGCGCTGGTGGCGATCCCGTGCGGATACGGCGCGGCCACCTTGACCGTGGAGAGCACCTTGTCGGTATGGGCATCGCCCACGACCATGCTCTGCGAGCCCATGCAGCTCACATACCAGTGCTTGTGGTCGGCCGAAAAGACGACATCTTCGCCCACGCTGCAGGTGGGCATGCTGACCATGGTGATCGGATAGTCCTTCGCTTTCATGTCCATCACGCGCAGCTCGGTCTTGCCCAGCGCCGTGATGTAGGCCTTGCTCATGTCGTGGTTGTAGAAGATGTGGTGCGCCACCAGGTCGGCCGGCAGCGAAATGTCCTTGACGATCTTGCCGAAGGTTTTGGACTTGGGATCGACATCGACGATGGCGATGCCTTCCTTGCGCGCCGCCGGCGCGACCGGATTCTTGAGCGACTTGAGCGAGTCGGCGGACTTGGTTTCGTAATTCATCATCGCCAGGATTTCGGCGTGCACACATGCGGGGACACAGAGGACAACGGCGAGGGGAAGCAGGACACGGAATTTCATCAGATTATCTCCAAGAAAGCCCGTCCTTACGGGCGGGGGTTGAGAAAGGCCGCCCTTATGAGCAGCGGGGAATCGGTGCATAAAGTGGAACTTGCGTGGCCATTTTTTGTCGAACAACTATGAAAATGGTTTTCCGATACCGCGTAAAGTCCTTGACCGGCCTGCTTAACGAACAGGCTCGGGCGGTTAATTACGTCTGGAACTACTGCAATGAAAGACAAAAGGATGCGCTGCGATTCTGCCGTCGATGGCACACAGGCTTCGACTTGATCAGGCTGACCACGGGATGTAGTCGCGAATTGGGTCTGCACTCCGGCACCGTCAACGATGTTTGTCAACAGTATGCCAAATCGCGCGCCAAGGCGGGCAAGCCTTACCTTCGATATCGCGGTAGGAATTCCTTGGGCTGGGTTCCCCTGAAAGGGCGCGAATTGAAACGTGCAGGTAATGCATTCCGCTTCGCCAGCCGTACGTTCCGCGTCTTCTATTCGCGACCTCTCCCCGAAGGAAAGATTCTTGATGGCAGCAATTTCTCGCGCGACAGGCGAGGGAACTGGTTTCTCAACATCGTGCTGGAGGTCTGCGAAGCACCAGTCCGCGCGCCGCTGCGTGGTGTAGGGATCGATTTGGGATTGAAGAATTTGGCGAAGATGAGTGATGGCAGCACCATCTCGGCCCCACAATTCTATCGGCAGGCCGGAGCGGCGCTCGCGGTAGCCCAGCGGGCGCGCAAGAAGAAACGGATTCAGGCGATTCACGCCAAAATCGCCAATCGCAGGCACAATTTCCTGCATATTCAAACAAGTGCGATCGTTCGCAACTTTGACTACATTGTCATTGGAAGAGTCAATATGCTGGCCCTTACCAAGACCAGCATGGCGAAATCGATTTACGATATTGCTTGGTCGTCCTTCCGTACCCAACTGGCATACAAGGCTATTAAGCATGGTGCCTGGTTTGAGGAAGTCGACGAACGCTTCACTACCCAGGTCTGCTCGAATTGTGGATCTATGCCACATTCGAGGCCGAAAGGTATCGCCGACCTTGGAATAAGAGAATGGGTCTGTTGTGATTGCAGTACGATTCATGATCGTGATCTCAATGCGGCAATAAACATTCTCCGTCGCGGACGTGCGACGCTTGCGGAAGGAATCTCTGTCCTTTAGGCCAGGGAGGACGTCAAAGTTCACCACCTTCTTGTCGTCGGGAGAAATCAAATAAATCCCCGGTCGAGCAGGACATTCTACGCCTTTATACATACACACAATTGATTAAAAATTAAGCTGATGTAGAATCGGCACATGCACCCTTCCCACCTCCTGTTTGCCGCCCTGCTCGCCAGTGCCTCGTCGTGGGCGGCGGAAACGCGGGCCAGCTACACCATCGCGCAGCACCGCATCGCCAAGCCGGCACCGACGGTGCGCGTGCCGCAGGGAGACACGCTGGTCCTGGAGCTGCGCAGCGACGAAGCGCTCGACCTGCACCTGCACGGCTACGACCTGGCGCTGTCCGTCGCGCCCGGTAGTCCGGGGCGGTTGCAGCTGGTGGCGCGCACGCTGGGACGCTTTCCCTTGTCGCCGCACGGCAGCGGCCACCACCACGGCCCCGCGCTGTTGTACCTCGAAGTCGTGCCACGATGAAGCGCTGGCTGCTGGCAGCGGTTCCGCTTCCGGCGCTGGCGCACGGCTTCGGCCAACGCTTCGACTTGCCGCTGCCGCTGTGGATGTTCCTCGTTGGTGCTGGCGCCACAGTGGCCGTCACGTTCGCGCTGATGGCACGGCATTCTGCGGCGCGCACGCCGGGGCAATCGTTCACGCTGCTCGAACGCATTCCGATGGCGGCGCTGCTGGCGCTGTTCCTGCGCGTGCTGGTGCTGGCCTTGTATCTGCTGGTAATTGTGGCCGGTTACCTCGGCGTGCAAAACCCCGTCAAGAACATCGCGCCGGCGATGGTGTGGGCAATCTGGTGGGTTGGTATGGCCTACATCTCCGCCTTGATCGGCGACCTGTGGGCACTAGTCAATCCGCTCGACACATTGTACCGCTGGTTCATCGGCGAGCGGCCGGCGAAGCTGGCGTGGCCCGCGTGGGTCGGCGTGTGGCCCGCCACGCTGTTGTTTTTCGCCTTCATCAATATGGAACTCAATTGGCAAGGCAGCGAGCATCCGGCCAGCCTGGCCACGGCGATGGTGGCGTATTCCGTTCTGACGTGGATTGGCATGTGGCTTTTCGGGCGCCGTTGCTGGCTGCAGCACGCAGAAGTGTTCTCCGTGGTGTTTGGCTTGCTGGCACGCTTTTCGCCAAACCAGGTTACGGACGGGCGCTGGCAGATGCGGCCATTCGGCGCGGGCTTGCTGGTGGCGGAGCCAGTAGGCTGGTCGCAGATTGCATTGGTGATGCTGATGCTCGCTTCGGTCAGCTTCGACGGCTTGATGGAAACCCAGGCCTGGCTGGACTTGCAGTTGCCGGCAGCCGCGGGCCTGGTGCAAATGCCGACGCTATTCCTGCTGGTCTACCTGGGCGTGTGCCGCGCCATCGCCTGGTGCGGCGGCGGCGCCTCCGTGCGGGCGACGGCGGGCCTGTATGTGCAAACGCTGGTGCCGATCGCGATTGCCTACCACTTCGCCCACTACCTGTCCTTCCTGGCGATGGCGGCGCAATACCTGATTCCGCTCGCGTCCGATCCGCTCGGCCAGGGCTGGGACTTGTTTGGCACGGGACTGTATTTCATCCGGCTCGGCATCGTCGATGCGCGCATGGTCTGGTATGTGTCGCTGTTTGCGATCGTGGCCGGCCACGTGGCGGCGGTATGGCTGGGCCACCAGACGGCGCTGCGCCAGTTCGGCGCGCGCGCCGTGCGCAGCCAATACCCGATGCTGGCCCTGATGGTCGCCTATACACTATTGAGTTTGTGGATCATCGCCCAGCCGATCGTGAACGGCTAGTCAGGAGGGGATGGTGAAGAACAGGGCCATGAGCAAAATGAAGATGCCGCCAACGATTTGTTGGACGCCAAATTTTCCGTGCACGTGCAGGTGGTCCGAGGCGATCACCAGGCGGTAATTCTCCAAACGTTTCACAGCGTCTCCGGGTGTATTGACATTTCATTCTATCTAAAAGTTAATTTATACCATTTTTCAAAAGATTCCTAGGATTAATTGTTGCTGAGGCTGCCGAAAGGCGCCGCAGGCGGCTCTGGTAAAATACGCGCGATCCGCAGTTCCCCCCGCCCAAAGACACCCATGTTTAGTTTTTTCAAGAAAAAACCGCCCACACCTGAAGTCGTCGCGCCAACCGAAGCCCCCGTTCCCGCACCGGTGATCGACGCCGTCGTGGAAGCGCCTGCGCCCGCGCCCGAACCGGCGCCCGCGCCGCTGCTGCCCGAAACGGCCGAGCGCCCCGGCACCGATGCCGAAAAGAAGCAGTCATGGATGGCGCGCCTGAAGGCCGGCCTGTCCAAGACCTCGAGCAGCCTCTCGCTGCTGTTCGTCGGCGCCAAGATCGACGACGACCTGTACGAAGAACTCGAGTCGGCCCTCTTGATGGCCGACGCCGGCATGGACGCCACCGTCCACCTGCTCGAGGCGCTGCGCCGCAAGGTCAAGGAAGACAAGCTGCTCGACGCCCAGGCCGTCAAGGCCGCGCTCAAAACGCTGATGATCGAGATGCTCGCGCCGCTGCAAAAGCCGCTCGAGCTGGGCCGCCACGAGCCACTGGTGATGATGATCGCCGGCGTCAACGGCGCCGGCAAGACCACCACCATCGGCAAGCTGGCCAAGCATATGCAGGCCCACCACCAGTCGGTGCTGCTGGCCGCAGGCGACACCTTCCGCGCCGCCGCGCGCGAGCAGTTGATGGTCTGGGGCCAGCGCAACAACGTCACCGTCATCGCCCAGGAGTCGGGCGACCCGGCTGCCGTCGCCTTCGACGCCGTCCAGTCGGGCAAGGCGAAGAAGACCAATGTCGTCATGGTCGACACGGCCGGCCGCCTGCCGACCCAGCTGCACCTGATGGAAGAGCTCAAGAAAATCAAGCGCGTGATCGGCAAGGGCCTCGAGGGTGCGCCGCACGAGGTGCTGCTCGTCATCGACGGCAACACCGGCCAGAACGCCCTGGCCCAGGTGAAAGCCTTCGACGACGCGCTGCAGCTGACGGGCCTGGTCATCACCAAGCTCGATGGCACGGCCAAGGGCGGCGTGCTGGCCGCAATCGCGCGCATGCGCCCGGTGCCGGTCTACTTTATCGGCGTGGGCGAAAAGATCGAAGACCTGCAGCCGTTTAACGCCACCGACTTCGTCGAAGCCCTGCTCGGATAAAAGGCCCCCATGATCGCTTTCGAGTCTGTCACCAAACAGTATTCCCCCGACGCGCAGGCGCTGCGCGAAGTCTCGCTGACCATCGACAAGGGCGAGCTGGTCTACCTGGCCGGCCCCTCCGGCGCCGGCAAATCGACCCTGCTGAAAATGATCGCCGCGATGGAGCGACCCACCAGCGGCAGCGTCACCGTCAATGGCCACGACATCGGCAACATGAAAGCGGCCAGCGTGCCTTTCCTGCGCCGCAACCTGGGCCTGATCTTCCAGCAGCAACGCCTGCTGACGGACCGCTCGGTGCTGGCCAATACCATGCTGCCCTTGCTGGTGACGGGCGCGGCGCGCTTTGAGGCCGAGCAGCGCGCGCGCGCCGCCCTCGCCAAGGTGGGCTTGCTCGAGCGCGCCAATGCCCAGCCACTGGAACTGTCCGGCGGCGAACAGCAGCGCGTGGCCATCGCGCGCGCCATCGTCAACCGCCCGCAAATCATCCTGGCCGACGAACCGACGGCCAACCTGGACCGCGCCAGCGCCAATAAAGTGCTCGACGCGCTGCGCGCCTTCCATTCGGTGGGCGTGACCTGCGTGATCTCGACCCACGACGAGCAAGTACTCGACAAGGCCGCGCGCGTGCTCTACCTGGAACGCGGACAGATCGTCGGAGGTGCGCCATGAGGAGCTGGATGCGCCAACACGGCTTCGCCTTGGGCGGGGCCCTCGGCCACGTGCGCAAGGCGCCGGGCAGTTTCCTGTTCAATGTGGTGGTCGTGGCGATGGCCCTGGCCCTGCCCTTGGCCGGCCTGACCCTGCTCGATAATGTGCGGCCGATGTCGGAGCAGTTGTCGGTCGATCCCGAAATCAGCGTGTTCCTGAAAAGCGCCACGCCGCGCGAGCAGGCCCAGTCGCTGTCGATCCCGCTGCGCGGCCTGCTCAAGGAGCGCAAGAGCAAGATCATCTTCGTGCCGCGCGAGCAGGCGCTGGCCAGCCTGAAGGACAAGAACGGCCTGGCCGACGTGCTGGCCACCCTGGGCGAGAACCCCCTGCCCGACAGCTACGTGCTCAAGCTCGACGGCTTCAGGAGCGCCGCCGACGCCGGCCAGGTCGACACCCTGGCCGAACAGATGCGCGCCCTGCCGGGCGTGGACACGGTGCAGGTCGACTCGGCCTGGGTCAAGCGCCTGGCCGCCCTGCTTGGCGTGCTGCGCCTGGCCTTGCTGCTGCTGGCCGCGACCCTGGGCACGGTGGTCATCGCGGTCGTGTTCAACACCATCCGCCTGCAGGTGCTGACCCAGCGCGACGAGATCGCCGTCTCCAAGCTGATCGGCGCGACCGACGGCTTCATCCACCGCCCCTTCTATTACACGGGCGCCTTGCTGGGCCTGTGCGCCGGCGGCGTGGCCCTCGCGGCGGTGACGCTGGCGCTGCGCCCGCTCAATGGGGCCATTGCCGAATTCGCCCGCCTGTACGCTTCCGAATTCCAGCTCGCCCCGCTCGCGCCCCTGTCGATGGCGGGCGTACTGGCCATCAGCGCCGCCCTCGGCCTGCTGGGTGCCCTGTTGTCGGTGCAGCGCCATCTTGCGCGCTTGAACTGAGTAAATCTTGTTGGACCGATAAAATTGGTCTAAGCTAATTCTTCCGCCGGTACGTTCGTGCCGGCGCTCCCCTTTTTTGCCATGTATCACCGTTTGACGGAGAGCCATCATGCGCATTGCCAATCTTCCTATCGCGACCCGCCTGGGTATCGGCTTCGGCCTCTTGCTGCTCCTGCTGGCAGGCGTGATCTTGACCGGGGCGCTGCGCCTGGCCGATATCGGCAGCCTGTCGAGCAAGATCATCGACCAGGACTGGGTCAAGGCCGACGCCGCCGCGACGATCGCCGCGACCACGCGCGCCAATGCGGCGCTGACGATGCAGCTGTTCCTGGCGCCCGACAAGGGCGGGCGCGACCAGATCCGCAGCCAGATCGACGGCAACAAGAAAACCATCAGCGAGGCGCTGGAAACGCTCGACAAGCTGGTCTACCTGCCCGAAGGCAAACAGATGCTGGCGCGCCTGCGCGAGCGGCGCGTGGCCTATGTCGCTTCCTTCACCGAGGTGGCGAAACTGCTCGAGCAAGACCAGCGCGACGCCGCCACGGCCATGCTGCTGGGCCAGACCCTGCCCGCACTGGCGGCGCTGCAAGAGCAGGTCAAGGTCCTCGCTGACCTGCAAAAGAGCATTGTCGTGCAAAGCGGCACCGAGATCGGCGCCTACATCGCCAGCGCGCGCAAGCTGATGCTGGCCCTCGGCGCGACCGCCATGCTGGTGGGCTTGTGGGCCGCCTGGGCCGTGAGCCGCTCGATCACGGTGCCGATCCGGCGCGCCCTCGGCGTGGCCCAGACGGTCGCCTCGGGCGACTTGCGCAGCGACTTTACGGTCGAGCACCACGACGAAACGGGGCAGCTGCTGTCAGCCTTGAAAACCATGAACGACAACCTGGCCGGCATCGTCAGCCAGGTGCGCAGCGCCACCCAGACCATCGCCACGGCCTCGGGTGAAATCGCCACCGGCAACCTCGACCTGTCCTCGCGCACCGAGCAGCAGGCCAGCGCGCTGCAGGAGACGGCCTCGTCGATGGAAGAACTCAGTTCGACCGTCAAGCAGAACGCCGACCATGCGCGCGCGGCCAACGCCTCGGCCAGCGCCGCCTCGGACGTGGCCGCGCGCGGGGGCGCCGTGGTCGGCCAGGTGGTGCAGACGATGGGCTCGATCAATGCCTCGTCGAAGAAAATCGTCGACATCATCGCCGTCATCGACGGCATCGCCTTCCAGACCAATATCCTGGCCCTGAACGCCGCCGTCGAAGCGGCCCGGGCCGGCGAACAGGGGCGCGGTTTCGCCGTCGTCGCCTCGGAAGTGCGCAACCTGGCCCAGCGCTCGGCGG
>JAZJYP010000301.1:0-4489 GCA_040390345.1 Pseudomonadota bacterium
ACTTGCCGGGTTTGACCCCATCTTGCTTTGTCAAGTTGCCGGGTTTGACCCCCAACGATGCGTTACCATAGGCGCATGATTCGAAGCCTGTTCGCCGCCTGCCTGCTGCTCTGCCTCCCCCTGCACGCGGCCGTGCTGCGCATCGTGATTCCGCCCTTGCATGAGAGCGCGCGCGAACACGCCGCCTATTTCCCCCAACTGCTCAAGCTGGCCCTGGAAAAGACCGAAGCCGCCGATGGTCCATTCGAGATCCGCCACTTCGACCAGCAACTGACCAGCCCGCGCCAGGCCACCGAAATCGCCCGCAACGGCGTCATCAATGTGATGTGGGACGGCAGCAATGCCCAGCGCGAAACGGAACTGCTGCCGGTGCGCATTTCGCTGTTGCGCAACCTGAACGACTACCGCCTGTTCCTGATCCGCGCCGAGGACGAAGACAAGTTCCGCGCCGTGCACACCCTCGAGGACTTGCGCCGCCTCACCGCCGGCACCGGCGTGAACTGGCCCTCGACCGAGGTGCTGCGCCTCAATGGCTTGCCGGTCGTGACCTCGATCGCCTACGAATACCTGTTTCCCATGCTGGCCGTGAAGCGCTTCGACTACATGCCGCGCGGCGTACACGAAGTGTGGTCCGAACAGCGCATCCACGCCCACGAAGGCCTGGTGATCGAGAAGACCCTGTTCCTGCACTACCCCGTGCCCTACTACTTCTTTGTCAGCCGCAGCAACCCGGCGCTGGCGGCGCGCATCGAACGCGGCCTGCATCTGGCGCAGAAGGACGGCAGCTTCGACAGGCTGTTCAACAGCGTGCCCGGCTTTGTGCGCGGGATGGAAGAAATCCAGGCCCGCCAGCGGCGCGTGTTCGAACTCAAAACTCCCTGAGTTTAGCTGCAGTGCAGCATCCCGAAGATGGCATACAATAGCCGGCTCGCGCCCACCGGCGTGCCCGACAACCCTTTCTTTGCCCAGGAACCCATGCACAAGATGCTTTCCTCCTGCAGCGCAGCGGCCGTGGCGACCAGCCTCGCGCTGGCCTGCACCGCCCGCGCCGCCGCCCCCAATGCGGCCCCGACCGTGCAAGAAGCGCCGCTGCGCGCCCACCTCGCCATGCTGTCTTCCGACTTGTTCGAAGGGCGCGGCACCGGCCAGCGCGGCGGCGACCTGACGGTAGCCTACCTGGAAGCGGCCGCGATGGCGGCCGGCCTGAAGCCGGGCAATGGCAACAGCTACCGCCAGAGCGTGAAGATCGCCGGTGTGATGGCCACGCCACAGGAGAGCAGCCTCGCGCTCGAAGCCGGTGGCGCCAGGCAGGCACTGAACTTCGGCACCGACTGGGTGTGGGCACCGGGCGACGCCAAGGGCGCGCACAGCTTCGACAATGACCTCGTGTTCGCCGGCTACGGCATCACGGCCTCCGAAGAAGGCTGGGACGACTTCAAGCATTTCAATTGCGAAGGCAAGATCGCCGTCGTGATGGTCAACGACCCGCAGCCGACCGCAGCCGAGCCGAAGCGTTTCGGCGGCAAGTCGCTCACCTACTACGGCCGCTGGACCTACAAGTTTGAAGAGACGGCGCGCCACAAGTGCGCCGGCGTGCTGTTGATCCACACGACGCCGTCGGCCTCGTATGGCTGGTCGGTCGTGCAGAACAGCTGGACCGCCGAGCGTTTCGGCCTGGCCGATGGCATCCCCGGCACCGGCGTGCAGGGCTGGATGACGGACAACACCGCGCGCGCCCTGTTCGCGGCCGCCGGCCAGGATCTCGACAAGCTGCGCGCCGCCGCCGAAGTCAAGGGCTTCCAGCCGGTCGCCCTGAACGCCAAACTGAAAGGCGAGCTGAAGGCCAAGGTCCGCATCATCGACCAGTTCAATGTATCGGCCGTGGTGCCTGGCACCGACCCGAAACTGAAAGACGAAGTCGTCATCTACAGCGCCCACTGGGACCACCTGGGCAAGCAAGGCACGACCGGCGACACGATCTACAACGGCGCCGTCGACAACGGTTCCGGTTCGGCGGCCCTGCTGGCCATGGCCAAGGAAGCGGTGCGCAAGCCCGCCAAGCGCAGCCAGATGTTCCTGTGGGTGGCCGGCGAAGAGCAAGGCCTGCTGGGCAGCGAAGCCTACGGCACCAAGCCGCTGTGGCCCCTGAACAAGACCGCCGCCAACCTCAATATCGACAGCCTCAACTTTGCCGGCGCCACCCATGACATCGGCGCGGCCGGCAGCGAGCGTACCGAGCTGGGCAAGATGGCCGCGGCCACCGCCCGTGCCATGGGCTTGAAGATTGCCGAGCAAGAGCCCGACCTGGGCGGCACCTACTTCCGCAGTGACCACTTCTCGTTTGCCAAGGTCGGCGTACCGGCCTTCTCGATCGAATCGGGCCGCCAGTTCCTCAAGGACCAGGCCGGCTCGACCGCCAAGGTCAAGGCTTACTGGGCCAACAGTTACCACCAGGTCTCGGACGAATACGATCCGAACTGGGACATGGCCGGCATGGTGCAGCAGGCGCAGTTCACGCTGAACCTGGGCCGCATGGTGGCCGACGCGCCCAAAATGCCTGAATGGAAAGCCGGCGACGCCTTCGGCAAAGCCCGCGCCAAGTAATCACGTCGGGGTCGCATCTGACATTCGGACATTTACCGGCGTAAATGTCCATTTGTCAGATGCGACCCCGAAGTTTATTAGCGGTAGTGTTCGAGGATGTGCTCGACCACGCCTTCCTGCACCAGCGCGTCGATGGCCTGCTCGACCTGGGCAAATGGCACCTTGGCACGCGGCGAAAAGGCGCAGCGTGCCTTGAATTGCACATACACCAGCTCGGTACGCAGGCGCGGCCCGGCAGTGTTGCGCAAGCGGTATTCCAGCGCCGCCAGTTCCACCACCGCGTACTGGCGCCGCCCGGCGGCCAGCTTGCTCAGGTTGTGCTCCATCGTGGGCGCATCGTCGCGGATGAAGTCCTTGCCCAGCGCCGCCTCCAGTTCCGGATAGCGGTAACCGAGCACGGTGCCAACCGGATGCCCGGCCAGTTCATCGAGATGGCTTAATTTCGGTGCCGACGGATGGGCGGCAATGACTGCGCCATCGGGGATCAGCGGCCGTGTCCAGTCCAGCTTGCCTTCGCCCCATTCCGGCAGCACGTAGCAAACGCCATCGGCCTCGCCCTGGGCCAGCACGGCCCATACGCGCTTGCTGGGAATATCGATATAGCGGGCGCGTCGCCCGAGGCGGCCGGCGATGGCGTCACCGAGGTCTTTCAACAGGCCGCCGGTCAACTGGCGCCCGTCGAACTGGACCATCGGCATCGTCAAATTGGTCGGCGCAATGAATACCACTTCCTGCGCCGCGGCGCGCGCGGCGCAGCACATCAGCATGGCGAAGATGCCGGCGTGAAGTTTCATGGGGTTTATTGTACGCCTTCAAATTTGCTCCACAATTGGGGCCGATACTGGCCACATTATCCAGTCAAACTGAAAGGCCCATCATGCTCCGCGCTTGCGCTTTCGCCTTGCTCTTCGCCGCCGCCAACGCCGGCGCCCAAGCCCCGTCCGCCCCGCCACGCGAACACCGCGGCCCGCCACAGGAAGCCTTCGACGCCTGCAAGGGCAAGAAAGACGGCGACGCCGTCCAGGCCAGGATGCCGCGCGGCGACACCGTGGCCGGCACCTGCCGCCTCGTCATGGTCCCCAACCATGGCAACGACGACAAGAACGCCCCGAAGGAGCGGCCGCCCGCTAAATAATCGGTATCTGAAGTATTGGCACTTTGCGTGATCTCACCCGGCATCTGTCTTCATGGATCAAAATGCTGTCCCGCTATTCCAAGACCGTCGCCGAGGAAACAGGTCTGCAATTTGAGCATGCTATCAAGCTCTATCTGAGGAAATGCGCGCACGCACAGCGCAAACTGAACATTCAATGGCGTTTTCAATTGAGTAAAAAAAACGGCAGCCCGCAGGCTGCCGTTTTCGTTTGGGGGACTGGCGAAATTACGCGTCGTCGCCCGTGTGTTGCTGGGCCGAAGCCTCTTCCAGTGCGTTGAGCTCGCCCGCCATGTTCGCCTTTTCGGCGTCCAGCAGCGCCTTGCGCTCTTCCACTTCCCACGCTTCCTTCTCTTTGCGTGCGCGGTGGAAGGCCAGGCCGGTACCGCCAGGGATCAGGCGGCCGACGATGACGTTCTCTTTCAAACCACGCAGGCCGTCGCGCTTGCCCATGATGGCAGCCTCGGTCAGCACGCGCGTCGTTTCCTGGAACGAGGCGGCGGAGATGAAGGAGTCGGTCGACAGCGAAGCCTTGGTGATACCGAGCAAGACGTTTTCGTACGTTGCAGGGATCTTGCCTGCGGCATTGACGCGGTCGTTCTCATCGAGCAGCTCCGAGCGCTCCACCTGTTCGCCGACGATGTACTCGGTATCGCCCACGTTGGTGATCTGCACACGGCGCAGCATCTGGCGCACGATCACTTCGATGTGCTTGTCGTTGATCTTCACACC
>JAZJYP010000302.1:0-7529 GCA_040390345.1 Pseudomonadota bacterium
CGGCCACGGCGGCGGCGGGCGTCGACGGCGCCTGCTGGGCCAACGCCGGGCCCGCTTCGGCATAGGCCAGGGTGGCGGCGCGGCCGCCTTGCTCGGCCACATGGATTTCAAAGGTCGGGCGCGGCGCCAGGGCGACCAGGGTCAACGGGACTTCATGGCCGACGTCGGCGCCGGGCGGCAGGTTCAGGCGGGCCGAGGTGCCGGCCACCTTGACGAGGAAGGTGCCATCGGTGAGTCTGGACAGGACTTCGCCCTTGAGCAGGCCGGCCAGCGAGCGCTGGAAGGCTTCCTGGCGGGCGTCGCCCAAGGCGGCGGTGCGGGTGACCGTCTCGGCATGGCCGACCGGGTTGACCGTGATGATATCGGCGCGCGGCAGCATGGCGCCTCCCGCAATCAGGCGCTGCCGTAGGCGCGGGCGAGGCGGCGCTCGGCGCCGGCGTTGTTGAGCAGGGCCGACAGCTTGGCCATCCAGGGCATGGTCAAGTCGCGGATCTTGCGGTCGTCGTCGAGCATCTTGCGGATCGCCTCGACCTTGCGTTCGCGGTTGCTGCCGGCCAGGGGCTGGGGTGGTTCGGATTCCTTGAGGCGGCGCACATGGGCCGCGCATTGCTGCTCGAGCACGACCAGGCGCTCCCAGTCGCTGGCCGAGGCCGCCTGCACCATCTGTTCGGTGAGCTCGACCATGGTTTCATACAGGGACACAACTTCTTGACTCGTCATCATCATGGTTTTACGCACTCGCGAGGGTGGGAGAGGTGGGTTGGGTGGTGCCGGCCGCGGCCGGGCTCGCGCCGATCGCATTCCAGGCGCCGCGCAAGTCCGACAGCAGGCGCTGGACTTCTTCGAGGATGTCGACCTGGTTCTTCAGATTGGCCTGCAGCAATCGCGCGCCCATGTATTCATAGAGCGCGTCGAGGCCTTCGGCGATCTCGCCGCCGGCCTTCTTGTCGAGGCTGGCGCGCAGGCCGCTGTCGATGATCAGGATGGCCTTGGAAATTGCCGCGCCCTTGTCTGGAATATTGCCCGCCTTCATGTGCATGATGGCCGAATTGACCGCCACCAGGGCACCGTCGAAGAGCATGACGATGAGCTTGTGCGGGCTGGCAGAAGTGACGCCCGTTTCGATGCCTACTTTTGCATAGGCATTGACGCCACTTTGCTTGGATCCGAACATGTTTGTGTCTCCTAGTTACTAGTCTGTTTTGCGAGCGCGGCAAATTGCTGCGTCAGGAAGCTCTGCGTGGCATTCAGGCTCGAAATCGAGGTGTCTAATGCAGTGTACTGGGCACGATAGCGCTTTTCAATGTCGGCCAGGCGCAAATTGAAGGTGTCCTTCTGCTCATTGATATCCTTGATCGAGGCGCTCAAGCCGTTGGTGCGCCCGGCAATGAGGCCGCTCGAGCCGAGGAAGCCGGCGGCCAGGTTGTTGAGCTGGTAGGCATAGCCCTGCGAAAAGCCGACCGTGCCGCGCTCGCCCAGGGCGCCACCGGTCACTTGCACCTTCAAGCCGTCTTCGCTGGTGAGGAACTGGCCCGAGCCCTTGGTCGGCTGGCCGCCGATGGTGCCGGCCAGGTCGAGGCCGTCGACCGAGCTGGCGGCGCCGAAAATGTCGGCGATCGCCGTGCCCGACAGGCCGGAGATGGACATCTTCGACACCGAGCCATAGGTGGCCGACGCCACCGCCAGCTTGCCGTTGCTGTCGATGCTGGCGTTGACGGCCTGGCCGTTGTTGGAAAAGCTGCCGGCGCCATTGATGGCCGACTGCAACAGCGTGGCCAGCTGGCCCGGCGTGTAGGTGCCGGCCGCCAGGTTGACCGTGGCGGTGCGGTTGGCCGTGACGGGGTCGGTCTGGTCGAGCGTGACGACCCACTGGGTATTGGCGGCAATCACGGTCGCCGGGCCGACGGCGGCGTCGGTGGTCAGCGTGCCCTGGGTGGCGAGCTGGCTGATATTGAGGGCGTAGTCGCCCGGCACGGTCTTCGCCGTCGAGCTGCTGAAGCTGACCAGGCTGTCGCTGGTTTTCCCGACGGCGGCGAACAGGCCGGCGATGTCGGAGAAATTCTTGCTGATGGCCGTGTTGAGCTTGCTCGAGTCGAGCGACAGGGTGCCGTCTTTCTGGAACGAGATGCCGACCTGGGACAGGGTGGTCAGGTCGCCGGTCAGGCCGGTGATGCTCTGGCCGAGCTGCTTGCGCAGCGACGCTTGCAGGTTCTGCACCGTCGCGTCGCCGAGCAGGGCGCCGCCCTTCTTGGTATCCGGGTCGTAGCCCGAGACATCCTTGATGGCCTTGTTCAGGTCGTTGTAGGCCTTGACGAAGGCATTGACGCCATTCTTGACCGAATTGGAGTCCTGCGAAATATTCAAGGTCGACTTGCCGACGCTGCCGATGGTCAGGGTCACGCCCTGGATGGCGCCGCTGACGGTATTGGTGTCGCTGGTGACGGGAATGCCGTTGACGTTGAGCGTGGTGCTCTGGGCCGCGGCATTCTGTTTCAGGTTCTGGGTGCCGGCCGGGTCATAGGCGAGCAGGGCGTCGAGGCCGGCGTCGGGCGCGCCGCCGCCGGTGGCCGCCAGCGAGACCTTGATGGTCGAACTGGCACCGGTCTTGCTCGAATTGAGCACCAGGTGGTTGGGTGTGGCCGTGCCGTCGGAGACGATGGTGGCCGTCACGCCCAGGTTGGCCTTGTTGATGGCGTCACGGATGCCTTGCAGCGAATTGTTGGTGCTGTCGATGACGACGGTGCCGCTGACCTGGTTCGGGTCCTGGGCAAAGCTGGCGCCCACATAGGCGCCGCCGGTGCCGGCCGTCAAGCCGGCCAGCGATGGATTGTTGCCGCCGACGGTGATCGGGCTGGCGCTGGCCGAACTCAGGGTCAGGCCGGCGCTGAAGGTCGCGGTGGAACCCGTGTTGGCGTCGGCATTGGTCTTGCCGATGCCGCCGCCGACGCTGCCGGTGGCCGTTTCGCTCACCACCAGGTTGCTGCCATCGGCGGCGGTAAACTGCAGGTCGCCGTTGGCGGCGCTGCCGCTATGGGTGATGCCGGCCGCGGCCAGGGCGTCGGCCACACCGCCCGAGGCGAGCGCGGCGTCGATGCTGGTGGCCGTGACGCCATCGCCCTGCTGGACCAGGGTGCCCTGGCTGGCCAGGGTGATGCCGCCCACCGAGATGCTGTAGGTGCCGCCGCTATTGGTATCGACATTGCCGAAACTGGGGCTGCCGGCGCCGCCGAACAGGGTGGCGCTGGTGCTGGTGGCGCCAGCCGTGGCCGACACGCCCGTGGTGGCATTCTTGGCGTTGATCGCATCGGCCAGCAGTTTGGCGCTGCGCGTGCTCGAATCGGTCGCGATGGCCGTGCCGTTGATCGAGAGCGCGCCGTTGCTGATGCCACCGCTGAGCACGCCTGGCGCGAGGGCGCTGCCGGCCAGGCCGAAGCTGCCGCCGGAGACGGTGCCGAGCGAAAAACTGATGGTGGTGCTGGTACCGACGCCGACGGCCGTGGTGGTGCTGAGCACGCCGGCCGAGGCCAGGGTCTGCGCTTGCGCGAGCTGGGTCACGTTCAGGCTGTAGCTGCCCGCCACGGCCTTGTTGGTGGCGCTGCCGGCGGCCACCGAGGTGTCGCTCGAGGTGGCGGCGACGGACTGGAAGGACGCGACCGTGGTCAGGTTCGACAGGGCGCTCTGGAAATTGCCCAGGCCCGAGGTCAGGGTGCCCAGGGCGCTGATCTTGGCCTGGAAACTCTGTGCTTTATTGTCGAGCGTGGTCAGTGGCTGCGCCTCTACCTGCATCAGTTTTGCAACGATGCTGTTGACGTCCAGGTTTGAGCCGATACCGGGTGAAGAGATACCCACGATGTTCTCCAAATGAAAGCCATAACACTATAAGGCATTATCGGCAGGGGCAAACAGGACTTGAGAAGGGGATTTACAGCTTACTTCTGAGCGGGAATGGGTGGCGCTAGCCAGGGATGAGCTGGTCCAGCCCGGTCACAGCGGGTGAGGGGTAAAGCGCGACGCGCCTGAAGCGCGGTGGCGGGTCAGGCGGTCTGTTTGATCAGCAAGCCCTGGGCCGTGTCGAGGGCCTTGGCAATTTCCAGTGCTTCCGGCGAAGGGATCTGGCGGATGACTTCCTTGGTCTTCTGGTCCACGACTTTGACGATGGTACGGTTCTTGTCGTCGACGGAGAACACCAGGTCCTGGGACAGCGTTTGCAGCGACTTGTTGATGCTGGCGACGGCTTGCTTGACTTCGTCCTGGGACGGTGCGGGGGCGGCCTTTTCGACTGCAACGGCCGTTTCCAGGTGGGTCGCTGCGACCCGGGGCTGGGGCTGGATCACCGCGTCGCCGCCGGGGTGGTCGGCGATTCGAACGGGCGGCGCGCCTATCGATTGAATGCTCATGATACTTCCTTTGTGAAAATTCCCCGGCTGAACTTCAGCCGGGGAACCGGGTCTCGAATCAGCTTGTAGGCGCTAATTCGATATCGGATTAACCACGCAGCAGGGCCAGCACGCCGTTCGGCAGCGAGTTCGCCTGTGCCAGAATCGCGGTACCGGCTTGTTGCAGGATCTGGCCACGGGTGAGGTTGGCCGTTTCCGACGCGAAGTCCGTATCCTGGATGCGGCTACGTGCAGCGGAGAGGTTTTCCGACGTCGTTTGCAGGTTGCTGATCGTCGAAGCGAAGCGGTTTTGCACAGCACCGAGGGAAGCGCGGTTGTTGTTGATGCTGGTCAAAGCGGCGTCGATGGTGGCCAGCGCGTTGTTGGCGCCGGTCGTGGTGCTGATGTCGATCGCCGAGACGGCGTTCAGGGTCGAACCGACCGAGCTGCCGGTCAGGAAGGTGGTACCGGCCGAGGTGCTGATGGTGAAACCCTGGGCCGAATCGAACGCCACTTTACCGCCGACCACAGCCACGCCAGCGGCGCCCACGGCGGCCGAAGCGATGCCGTCGCCGCCGGCCACGGTTGCCGTGTCCAGGCCGGTGATGTTTTCAATCTTGATGTCGTTACCGGCGTTGTCGGACAGCACCAGGTTGCCGGACTTGTCAGCCGTCGCGGTGATGTTGGTGGTGCCGCTCTGGGCATTGACTGCCTGGGCCACAGCGGACAGGTCGCTCGAGGCGGCCACGGTGGCCGAGATCGTCACTGGCGAAGCCGAGGAGTTGGAGCCGACCAGCTTGAACGAGACGGCACCGGTCGACACCGAGGTCACGGTGGCGGTGGTGCTGGCCGTGGCGCTGACACCGGTCTTCGACGCCACGCCGTTGACGTTGGCAGCGATGGTCTTGGCCGAGGAACCGGCGACCAGGGAGCCAGCGGTACCGGCCAGGGCCGTGGTGCCGTTGCCGGCCACGGTCAGATCCTGGGCCGCGAAGTTGTTCAGGGTCGTGGCCAGGGTGCCGGCGCCGCCGATGACAGCCGACGAGATGGTGCCGGCGGTAATTTGCGACGTCACCGTGTTGTTGCCGATGTCCGAAGACTTGGCGCTGGCGATGCCCACCGAGATGGTCTGGTTGGCATTGGCGCCGACCTGGAACTGGGCATTGGTCAGCGAGCCGTCGAGCACGTTCTGGCCGTTGAACTGGGTGGTGTTGGCAACGCGGTTCAATTCCTGGGTCAGTTGCAGCGTCTCACCCTGGAGCGAGGCGCGGTCCGAAGTGGAGTTGGAGCCGTTAGCCGACTGCACTGCCAATTCGCGGACACGTTGCAGCAGATCGCCAGCCGTTTGCAAGCCACCTTCAGCCGTTTGCGCCAGCGAGATGCCGTCGTTGGCGTTACGCACTGCCTGGTTCAGGCCGCGGATTTGCGAAGTGAAACGCTCGGAAATTGCCAGACCTGCAGCGTCGTCTTTTGCGCTGTTAATGCGCAGACCCGACGACAGGCGTTGCAGGGAGGTCGCCAACGAGCCTTGGGAAACGTTGAGGTTTCGTTGCGAATTCAGCGAGGCAATGTTGGTGTTGATATTTGCAGTCATTTTATTTCTCCAGACTTGGTATTTCGGGTCGGGCTGCATGCCCAGTTCACTTTGGTCTGCTTCCGTGTTCCGAAGCAATCAAACCGCTGTTGAGTCAGGTAACGGAGCGTGGGAGAAAAAGTTGATGGAGAAAAACTCGAAAATTTTCGTTTTTTCGCTCTTATTTTCTACGGACCTGTCCCGTTAAACGACCGCGTTTTCCGATACTTGAGGGTGAAAATAATTATTTTTTTTGCCTGCTTGCCGGCGCGGCATGCCCTTTCCCGCGCTAAATTTCTTAACTGATTGAAAACATAGTGTTATATTTGATTGTTGCAATTACAACTACTTGCCCCCGAGAGGAAAGCGTCCAATGAAAAAACTGCTCCTGCCCCTGCTGCTGGCCTTGCCCGCAGCGAGCGTGATCGCCGCCGATGCCGCGCTCACGGCAGCCGTTGCCCAGGACTACAGCAGCCACCTGGCACCGCTGTATGCCCACTTCCATGCCCATCCCGAATTGTCGCTGATGGAAACCCAGACCGCCGCGCGCCTGGCCCAGGAATTGCGCGCCGCCGGCTTCGAGGTCACGGAAGGGGTGGGCAAGACGGGGGTGGTGGCGATCCTGAAGAATGGTCCCGGGCCGCTGGTGCTGATGCGCTCGGACATCGACGCCTTGCCGGTGGAAGAGCCGGCCGGCAACCCGAATGCGTCGAAAGTGCGGATGAAGGACTGGGCCGGCAAGGAGGTGCCGGTGATGCATGCCTGCGGCCATGATGTGCACATGACATCGCTGGTCGGTACGGCGCACCAGATGGCGGCGCGGCGCAAGGAATGGTCGGGCACCCTGATGCTGATCGGCCAACCGGCCGAAGAGCGCGTGGCCGGCGCCAAGGCCATGATGAAAGACAATCTCTACCAGCGCTTCGGCAAGCCCGACTATGCCCTGGCCATGCACGTGATCAGCGACCTCGAAGCGGGCCGGCTGGCGGTCGACGACAGCTCGATGTTCTCGGGCGTCGATTCGCTCGAGATCACCATCCACGGCCTCGGTGCGCACGGCTCGGCCCCGCACACGGGCAAGGACCCGGTGGTGCTGGGCGCGCAAATCGTGCTGGCGCTGCAGACCATCATTTCGCGCGATCTGGCGCCGCGCGAGCCGCGCCTGATCACGGTCGGCGCCTTCCATGCCGGCAGCAAGGGCAATATCATTCCCGACACGGCGGTGTTGCAGTTGACGGTGCGCAGCGAGAGCGCCAAGGCGCGCGAGCAATTGCTCGCCGCCATCAGCCGGGTGACGCTGAACACGGCGCGCGCGGCCGGCATCGCCGAGAACATGCTGCCCGAGATCAAGCAGGTCGATGAACCGTCGGCGCCGACCCTGAATACACCGAAGCTGGCGCAGCGCCTGCGCGCCGTATGGAACAGCAAGATGGCGCCGGGCACGGTCGATGGCGAATACTGGCGCAGCGCGATGGTGGCCGAAGACTTCGGCGCCTTCACCGACGGCATCCCCTCGACCTACTTCATCATTGGCGGCTCGAGCGGCGAGAAGGTGGCGGTGGCGCGCAACGGTGGCCCGT
>JAZJYP010000303.1:0-13042 GCA_040390345.1 Pseudomonadota bacterium
CATCAAGACCCTTCGTGAAATGGGCTTGCTTTCAAGTTGTGTATAACGAGGTGCGTATACAGCCGTGTCAGCAAATATTGCACCACTGAGTGCAACAAACAATGGTACGCCGCCGCTGACTTCCTCTACTTCCGTGAAATTGAGTTCATGCATCATAGCCTCCATAAGTGTCTGCAAATTATTTTGCATTGAATTTATTTTGCCATGTGGAATTATATCTATCATGACGCCAATCAATTGATGGTCATTGGCTATCAGGATTAACTTTAATGTTGCGTCTTCGGCAATTGTTTTCCGTTAATTTCGACAAATAAGGGGGCGCTGCTGGCTTTCCACCTATTTACCGGCCGGCGTGTCTCGCCGCATTTCAATAAATTTTGACATTTTTCAAAGAGTTGCTGCACAGATAGGATGAATATTGAGCTATTGCTCCCTTTGGCGTTTCATTAGGCAAGTCAAAATGCATAGTTCCCCGCTTTTCCGCAGTGCTGCTACGAGTGCAAATTCCGTCAAATGGTTGGGCGCTATCGTGTTAACGCGCCCAATCTCCTTTCCTGTCTTGACTGCACTGGCGCTTAGCTTTGCGATAATTGTCATTGGTTTTCTTATCTTAGGTAGTTACACACAACGCAGTGGTGTCGCAGGCTTCTTGGCGCCAGATGTGGGGATGATCAAGGTTTACACCTCGCAGGTCGGTATCGTTGAAAAAAAGTTTGTTTCCGAGGGACAGGAGATACATCAGGGTGATGTGCTTTACTTGATTTCTAGCGAACGACAAGGGAGCCAGGGGGATGTCCAAGCAACCATTAGTCGCCAAGTAACGGTGCGGCAACAGTCCCTGCGCGAAGAATTACGCCAGACACGTAAGGTGCAGCAAGACGAAGAAGTGGCGCTTCGCAATCGAATCAATGGCATGGAGACGGAGCATGCCAGTATTACTAATCAATTGCGCGGTCAGCAAGCTCGCGTAGAACTGGCTGAGGATGCTGTGAAGCGCGCCGGACAATTGCTCGCACAAGGCTTCGTTTCGCGAGAAATAATGCAACAAAAGCAATCTGATTTGCTTGACCAACGCAGTCGCCAGCAAGCGCTTGAGCGCGAACAGATCAATGTCGGTCGCGAATTGTTATCTCAGCGTAATGATCTTGCCGGCCTGCCGTTGCGGCAACGCAATCAACTCGCGCAGCTTGAACGCCAACTTGCTATCACGGACCAGGAATGGACTGAAAGCGAAGCCAAGCGGCGCATTGCGATCGTAGCTCCTAAGAGTGGCATCGCCACTGCCGTCACGGCAGAGACCGGTCAGGTTGTGGACGCCAGCAAACCGTTGCTGAGCGTCGTGCCACAAGGTGCACAATTGCAAGCGAATCTTTATGCGCCAAGCCGCGCGATCGGTTTCATACGGCCAAATGATTCTGTTTTGTTGCGATACCAAGCCTTTCCATATCAGAAATTTGGACATGCGCAAGGCGCCGTTGTGTCGGTATCAAGAACAGCGCTTCCTGTTGCCGAATATTCGGGCGTTTCATCGGCAGTCAGCCCTAATGGCGAGCCACTTTATCGCATCACGGTCAGGCTGGCGCGGCAGACGATCAACGCCTACGGCAAACCACAACCCTTGCAACCTGGCATGTTGGTTGACGCCGACGTCATGCTTGAAAGACGTCGGCTTTATGAGTGGGTCCTCGAACCGCTGTATAGCCTATCGGGAAAACTCTGACGCACTTAAGGTAGGCACTGGTTCTGCGACCAGACTTGGAAAAGGAATGTGATGTCCTACATGACTGATTTGCGTTTTGGTTTCGGCTCCCAACTTCCACTTATCCTTCAAAGCGAGGCGACCGAGTGCGGATTGGCTTGTTTGGCTATGGTGGCCGGCTATTACCGGTATCGCACAGACCTGGCGAATATGCGGCGCCGCTTTCCGGTCTCGCTTAAGGGTGCCACTTTGTCTGGTTTGATTCAGATCGCCGGTCGGCTGGAGTTGAGCTCACGGCCACTCAAGCTAGACCTCGAGCATCTGGGTCAGTTGAAACTGCCCTGCATCCTTCACTGGAACTTCAATCATTTTGTTGTATTAAGGCGAGTGCGCGCGACATCGGTTGTCATACATGATCCCGCACTTGGCGCACGCACTTTGTCGATGGACGAGGTATCAGTTTCATTCACCGGCGTCGCACTGGAACTTTGGCCAGCTGCGGACTTCAAACAAGAAGACCTGCGACCATCCTTCCGGCTTTCAACACTTATGGGCCGCGTCTCCGGCCTGGCCGTCTCGTTTGGACAAATTTTGATGCTGGCCTTGTCGCTTGAAGTGTTCGCGCTGCTTTCGCCGTTCTTCCTGCAATGGGTCATCGATAACGTCATCGTCTCAGCCGATCGCGATCTGTTGACGACGTTGGCAATAGGCTTCGGCCTGCTGATGCTCATGCAGCAGGCGATTGGTGCAGTTCGCAGTTGCGTCATTCTCTACTTGGGCACAACCTTGAACATTCAGTGGCGCGCCAACGTTTTCACGCACCTTCTCAACCTGCCCGTGCAATATTTTGAGAAGCGTCATCTCGGCGATGTCGTCTCGCGTTTTGGGACTATCGATCTGATCCAGCGGACGCTGACCACATCCTTTTTGGAAGCCATCCTGGATGGGGTAATGACCATAGTCACGTTGCTGATGATGTTCCTCTACAGCCCGATGCTGGGTGCGATCGCCGTGGGAGCGATGGTGTTGTATGGAACCTGCCGCTGGGCCTGGTATCACCCACTTCGTAGTGCGACTGAAGAGGGGATCATTCATTCCGCTAGGCAGCAAAGCCACTTCTTGGAAACTATGCGTGGAGTCAAGACAATCAAGCTTTTTCAGCGCCAGGATGAACGGCGAGTGGGCTGGTTAGCCTTGCTAGTGGACCAGATCAACGCCGATCTGCGCACTCAGAAGTTGCAGCTTTTAAGCAGGCTGCTTAATGGACTGCTGTTTGGAGCAGAGAACGTGTTGATCGTCTGGCTTGGCGCTCGCCTCGTCCTCGACGGCAATTTTACCGTCGGCGTCCTCATGGCATTCAATTCCTATAAGGGACAGTTCGAAAGCCGCGTAAGCGCGCTGATCGACAAGTTTCTTGAACTGAAAATGCTACAGTTGCAGGGCGATCGTTTGGCTGACATCGTGTTGACGGAGCCGGAGGCTATCGCCAGTGCACAGAATTTGGTGGACTATGCCTCGCTGCCTCCTAGCATTACCGTGCGAGGATTGCGATATCGGTATGCGGAACAAGAACCGTTTGTCCTCGATGGTGTTTCCTTCAGCGTGGCACCAGGCGAATCACTTGCGATCGTCGGGCCGTCCGGGTGCGGTAAAAGCACCTTGCTCAACGTTTTGCTGGGCGTATTGCCGGTTGATGAGGGCGAGGTCTTGATCGGTGGTGTCAGCCTTAGACAATGTGGCGTTGAGGTGTTGCGTAAGATGGTCGGGACTGTACTGCAGGACGACGTGCTATTCGCTGGGTCTATCGCGGACAATATATGCTTTTTCGATCCGCATCCAGATTTCGTCTGGATCGAGAAGTGTGCGCAATTAGCCGCAATTGCGCCCGAAATCGCGGCTATGCCTATGACCTACAACACCTTAGTGGGCGACATGGGGACCGTACTCTCTGGCGGTCAGAAACAGCGCATACTGCTTGCCCGTGCGCTGTATAAGCACCCCAAGATTCTGTTTCTAGATGAGGTGACCAGTCATCTGGATATAGAGAAGGAACTGTTGGTGAATGAGGCGGTCAAGGCACTAAATATCACTCGGGTGATCATCGCACACCGGCCGGAAACCATTGCCAGTGCACAGAGGGTGATCGTGTTGGTCGGTGGGAAAGTGGTGCAGGATGTGGCGATGCCGATACCATCCAAGGCCACCGCAGCGGCGGCGCAGGACGGTTGCAGCGAATTGATTTAGTGGTCGAATGAGTGACGGGATTCGACCACCTGGAAACGGCCGCTAAGTATTGAGCGTAAATTCGGTAAACGAAGACGACGATGGCGCCGGTTCGCTCGGTGCCGCCGGCGCTGCTTCGTCGCCGCCGGCGCTGGCGTTCTTGCTGGCCGGGCCATTGTTCAACAGCCAGAGCAGGTTGGTGGCCGAGTCGGCATTGGCCAGCGCTTCTTCCTGCGAAATCAAATCCTCCTGGACCAGCTTGAACAGGGCCGCTTCGAACGATTGCGAGCCGGGCGACAGGCTCTTTTCCATCGCTTCCTTGATCTGGCCGATCTCGCCTTTTTCGATCAGGTCCGATACGTAGCGCGTATTGACCATGATTTCCACCGCCGCCTGGCGGGTGCCTCCGGCCTTGGACTTGATCAGGCGCTGCGACACGATGGCCTTCACCGCCGACGACAGATCCTGCAGCAGCGCGGCGCGGTTTTCGATCGGGTAGAAACTGATGATGCGGTTTAATGCGTTGTAGCTGTTATTGGCGTGCAGGGTGGCGAGCACCAGGTGGCCCGACTGGGCGTAAGCCAGGGCGGCGGCCATGGTTTCCTTGTCGCGGATCTCGCCGATCAGGATGCAGTCCGGTGCCTGGCGCATCGAGTTGCGCAGCGCCGTGTAGAAGCTGGTGGCGTCGCTGCCGATTTCGCGCTGGTTGACGATGGACTTCTTGTTCTTGAACAGGTACTCGATTGGATCTTCGAGCGTCAGGATATGGCCGGCACGCAGTTCGTTGCGGTGATCGAGCATGGCGGCAATCGTCGTCGACTTGCCGGAGCCGGTGGCGCCCACCAGCAGCAGCAGGCCGCGCTTTTCCATGATCAGTTCAGCGAGCACGGGCGGCAGGCCCAGGTCGTTCAGCACCGGGATATTGGCGGGCACGAAACGGAACACGGCCGAAATGCTGCCGCGCTGGCGGAAGGCGGACAAACGGAAGCGCCCCAGGTTGGGCACCGAGATGCCCATATTGAGTTCGTTGTCGCGCTCAAGTTCTTCCATCTGGGCCGGGCTGGCGATTTCGGCCAGCAGGGACGTGATGTTTTCCGGTTCGAGCTTTTGCGCGTTGATCGGGATGAGGTTCCCGTTGATCTTGATGTGCACGGGCGAATTGACCGCAAAGAACATATCCGATGCGTTCTTCTCTTTCATCAGCTGGAACAAGCGGTCCATGGCCATCGTGCTTCTCCTCGTGTGAGTTTAGATCCCGCGCAGCAGTTCGTTGATGCCGGTCTTGGCGCGCGTTTTGGCGTCCACGCGCTTGACGATGACGGCGCAGTACAGGCTGTATTTTCCGTCTTCGGAAGGCAGGTTGCCCGACACGACGACGGAGCCGGCCGGCACGCGGCCATAGGTGACTTCGCCGGTGGCGCGGTCGTAGATCTTGGTCGACTGGCCAATGTAGACGCCCATCGAGATGACGGAATTCTCTTCGACGATAACGCCTTCGACGATCTCGGAGCGCGCGCCGATGAAGCAGTTGTCTTCGATGATGGTGGGGTTGGCCTGCATTGGTTCCAACACGCCGCCGATGCCGACGCCGCCGGACAGGTGCACGTTCTTGCCGATCTGGGCGCAGGAGCCGACGGTGGCCCAGGTGTCGACCATGGCGCCTTCATCGACGTAGGCGCCGATGTTGACGTAGGACGGCATCAGCACGACGTTCTTGGCGATGAATGAGCCGCGGCGCGCCACGGCCGGCGGCACCACGCGGAAGCCGCCCTTGGCGAAATCGTCGGCGCTGTAGTTGGCGAACTTGGTCGGGACCTTGTCGTAGAACTGCATGGTGCCGTCGCTTGGCAGCACGACGTTGTTCTCGAGGCGGAAGGACAGCAGCACGGCCTTCTTGATCCACTGGTTGACGACCCAGTCGGCGCCGGTTTTCTGGGCCACGCGCAGGGTGCCGTCGTCCAGGCCCGCGAGCACATGGTTGACGGCGTCGCGCAGTTCGGCGCTGCCGTTGGACGGGTTGATCTCGGCGCGCTGTTCCCAGGCCTGGTCGATGATGTTCTGGAGTTGTTGGGTCATGATGGTTTCAGTGGTTAAGTCGATAAATTCTTGCAAAACTGGACGATGCGGGTCGCCGCTTCGAGGCCCTCGTCGACCTCGGCGACGAGCGCCATGCGGATCCGGTTGGCGCCGGGGTTGATGCCATGCGCTTCGCGCGCGAGGTAGCTGCCCGGCAGGACCGTGACATTATATTCGGCGTAGAGGCGGCGGGCGAATTCCACGTCCGACAGGCCGCTGCGGGACACGTCGGCCCATAGGTAGAAGCCGGCGTCGGGCAGTTCCACATCCATCACTTCGCGCAGCATGGGCGTGACGAGCTTGAATTTTTCGCGGTATTTGGCGCGGTTGTCATTGACGTGGGTCTCGTCGTTCCAGGCCGCGACCGACGCTGCTTGCACCGGCGGGGCCATGGCGCCGCCGCAGTAGGTGCGGTAGAGCAGGAACTTCTTGAGCAGGGCCGCTTCGCCGGCCACGAAGCCCGAGCGCATGCCCGGCACATTGGAGCGCTTGGACAGGCTGGAAAAAACGATCAGGTTCTTGAAGTCGGCGCGGCCCAACTGGTGCGCCGCTTCGAGCGCGCCCAGTGGCGCCACGGCGCCGTGGTAAATCTCGGAATAGCATTCGTCGGAGGCGATGATGAAGCCGTGGACGTCGGCCAGGGCGAACAGCTGCTTCCAGTCCTCCAGCGCGATAGTGGCGCCGGTCGGGTTGCCGGGCGAGCAGACGTAGAGCAGCTGGACGCGCTTCCATACATCGGCCGGCACGCTGGCGTAGTCGCAGGCGAAATTGCGCTTGGGGTCGGAATTGACGAAGTAGGGCTCGGCGCCGGCCAGGTAGGCCGCGCCTTCATAGATCTGGTAGAACGGGTTCGGGCAGACGACCAGCGCCTTTTTGGACGGGTCGATGACGGCGTGGGCAATGGCGAACAAGGCTTCGCGCGAGCCGTTGACGGGCAAGACCTGGGTGGCCGCGTCAATGGGCGGCAGGTTGTAGCGCCGCTCCAGCCAGCCCGCGATGGCCGTGCGCAGGGCATCGCCGCCATGCGTGGTGGGATAGTTCGACAGGCCGGCCAGGCTGTGGGTCAGGGCTTTTTCGATAAACGCCGGGGTCGGGTGCTTCGGTTCGCCGATGCCCAGGCTGATGGGCGTGTACGCCGCATTGGGGGTGACGCCGGCAAACAGCTGGCGGAGTTTTTCGAACGGGTAGGGGTGCAGCTTGTCGAGGTGTGGATTCACGGCGCGGACCAGGGTCTATACAGGGCGAACCTATTATAGCGCCCGGCTAGGCTGCGCGCTCGCGCCAGGCGCCGGGGTTCACGCCAGCCCACTCCTTGAAGGCGTGGGTGAAGGCGCTTTGCTCCTGGTAGCCGAGCAAAAAGGCGATATCGACCAGCGACAGGCCGTCCTGGCGCAGGTAGTCCTTGGCCAGGGCGTAGCGGGCCGCATCGAGCACCTGCTGGAAGGTGGCGCCGGCCTCGGAGAGCTTGCGCTGCAGGGTGCGCGGCGAGAGCTTGAGTTCTTCGGCGATGGTCGACAGGCGCACGCGGTCGTGGGCCAGGTTCTTGATGATGGCCGCGTGGACCTGGGCGGCGATGCCCTGGTCGTCGCGCGAGCGCTGCTGTAGCAGCTGCTCGGCGTGCTGCTGCAGCACCGGATACAGGCCCACGTCGGCGTTCGGCACCGGCCACTCCAGCAGGGCCACGGGGAAGGTGGCGGCATTGGTGGCGGCGCCAAACTCGGGCAGCACGCCAAACAGGCGCACATATTCGGCCGCATCGGCTGCGGCGGGGTGGCGGAAGGCCAGGTGGGCGGCGGGCAGCTCTTCGCCGGCCAGCCAGGTTGTGAACACGCGGATGCCGGCGTAGACGCTTTCGACCAGGTGGCGCGTCGCGTCGGGGAAGTGGCTGACCCACTCGTATTGGGCCATGTCGCCGTCGAAATGCAGCACCGAGCGCCCCAGGTCGTGGGCCAGCTGCTCGTAGCGCAGGGTTTGTTCGAAGGCCTGGCCGAAGTCGCGGCAGGACAGCAGGATCAGGCCATACACGCTGTAGGTGCCCAGTTTGACCCGTTCCCCCACGTGCAGGCCGAAATGCGGATCGCCCGTCAGTTGCGCGCCAACGGCGAGTAAATGCACATAATCGTCAGCAGAAAACGAGTCCGGAACCGGTTCGAGAGCGCCGCGTGGCAGTCCGGCGGCAAGGGCCAGGTCGGCGGCACTGACGGCGCGCGCTTCGGCCGCTTCCAGCAGGGGCTGGAGGTAGGAGCCGGTAACGCGCCGCGCGCTGGCATGTTTAAGCAAGGCAGATGTCATAAATGCGCAATACGCGAAGCTGGTGGGCCGCCTAAGCTAGGCGCCAAGATCAAAGTATAACGGGATTGCTATGCGACGGTGGAACGGGTGGGGCGAAGAATCGATTGAATTTGCACTGGGCGAGGACGCGTTGGGCTTCCTGCGCGAGCGCGTGGGTTGCGGCACGCCCGTCGCCGACGCGACCTTTGCCGAGGCTTGCGCCAAGGTCGCGCCCAGCGCGCTCGAAGCGCATCCGCTGATCGACACCGCGCCGGCAGTGCGGGTGCTGAACGCGCTGGGCCAGAGCCTGCCGGACTGGCTCAAGCTGCGCTATGGCCAGATTGGCAATGTGCCCGATGGCGTGGCCTATCCCGAAAGCGGTGAACAGGTGCGCGAGCTGCTCGATTTCGCGGCCCACACCAATGCCATCGTCATTCCCTACGGCGGCGGCACCAGCGTGGCCGGCCACCTGACGGTGCCCTCGTCCGACCGCGCGGTGCTGACCATGAACCTGACGCGCCTGCGCTCCTTGATGTCGCTCGACCGCGACGGCCAACTGGCCACGTTTGGCGCCGGCGTGTTTGGACCCGACCTGGAAGCGCAGCTGCGCGCCCATGGCTACACGCTGGGGCACTTCCCCCAGTCCTTCGAATATTCGACGCTCGGTGGCTGGGTCGTGACGCGCTCGTCCGGCCAGCAATCGCTGCGCTACGGGCGCATCGAGCAGCTGTTTGCCGGCGGCCGCGTTGAAACGCCGACCGGCACACTTGATATCCCGGCCTTCCCGGCGTCGGCAGCGGGGACGGACCTGCGCGAAATGGTGCTCGGTTCGGAAGGGCGCCTGGGCGTGCTGACCGAAGCGACCGTGCGCGTGACGCCATTGCCTGAACACGAAGCCTTCCACGCCGTGTTCTTCCCGAGCTGGGAAGCGGCGGCCACCGCCACGCGCGCGCTGGCCCAGGCCAAGCTGCCGTTGTCGATGCTGCGCCTGTCCAACCCGCTCGAAACGGTGACGATGCTGACCCTGGCCGGCCACAAGAAATTGATCGGGGCGCTGGAAGCCTACCTGCGCCTGCGCGGCTGTGGGGAGGGCAAGTGCATGCTGATGATCGGCGTGTCCGGCCACAAGGCCACGGCCAAGTCGGCGCTGCGCAGCGCCTTGTCGATCGCGCGCGGCGTGCACATTGGCCGCGCCATGGGCGACAAATGGAAGCAGAACCGCTTTCGCAACGTCTACCTGCGCAACGCCGCCTGGCAGCACGGCTACTTGATCGACACCGTGGAAACGGCGGTCGACTGGGCGCGTGTGACGCCGATGATGCACGCCATCGAACAGGCTGCCACCGAAGCGCTGGCCGCCTGCGGCGAGCGCGTCCACACGTACACCCACCTGTCGCACCTGTATGCGCAGGGCGCAAGCGTGTACACCACGTTTGTGTATCGACTCTCGGGAAATTATGAAAAAGACCTGGCGCGCTGGCGCGCACTCAAACATGCCGCGTCGAGCGCGATCGTGGCAAATGGCGGCACGATCAGCCACCAGCACGGCGTCGGCACGGACCACGCACCCTACCTCGAAGCGGAAAAGGGCCAGCGTGGGCTCGACGCGATGCGCGCCCTGTTTTTACACTTTGACCCGCAGCAGCGGATGAATCCGGGCAAACTGGTGACGCCGTGAAGACGGACTGGGACCTGGTCATCGTCGGTGGCGGCATCACCGGTGCCGGCATCCTGCTCGAAGCATCGAGGCGCGGCCTGAAGGCGGTGCTGGTCGAACAGCGCGATTTCGCCTGGGGCACCTCGAGCCGCTCGTCCAAGCTGGTGCACGGCGGCCTGCGCTACCTGAAGGAAGGGCGCCTTGGCCTGACCCGTGAATCGGTCATTGAGCGCGAACACCTGCTGCGCGAGGCACCCGGCCTGGTGGCGCCGCAAAGCTTCGCCTTTGGCCACTACCTGGGCCGCAAGCCCGGCAAGTGGGTGTTCCTGCTCGGCCTGGCGATCTACGATTTCCTGGCCGGCGTGCGCGAACGCCATTACTTCAATATCGAACAATTCCTGATGCTCGCGCCGAACATCGGCCGTGACGGCCTGGTGGGCGGCATGCGCTACACCGATGCCAAGACCGACGACGCGCGCCTGGTGCTGCGCGTGCTGCAGGAGGCGCGCGAGCATGGTGGCGAAGCGCACAACTACACGCGCGTGGCGTCCTTGCTGCGCGACGGCGAACAGGTCAAGGGCGTGCTGCTCGAAGATGGCCGCAGCATCCATGCGCGCGTGGTGATCAACGCCACCGGCGCCTGGGCCGACGGCCTGCGCGGCCAGACTGGCGCCACGCCAAAGATTCGGCCCCTGCGCGGCAGCCACCTGGTGCTGCCGGCCTGGCGCTTGCCGCTGGCGCAGGCAATCAGCCTGATGCACCCGGCCGACGGGCGTCCCGTGTTTGCCTTTCCGTGGGAGGGCGTGACGCTGGTGGGCACGACCGATGTGGACCACGGCGCGAGCATGACGCAGGAGGCCTCCATCACGCGCGCCGAATTTGATTACCTGATGGCGGCCCTGCACGCACAGTTCCCGCAGCAGGGCCTGGGCGAGCAGGACGTGATTGCCACTTATGCCGGCGTGCGGCCCGTGATCGACAGTGGCCAGAGCGACCCGTCGAAAGAGGGGCGCGAGCACGCGGTCTGGTTTGAGCATGGCCTGCTTAGCGTCACCGGTGGCAAGCTGACGACCTTCCGCGTGATCGCGCTCGACGCCCTCAAACACGCCCGCGCCATGCTGCCCGGCTGGCACGACGACCTGGCGCCGCGACCGATCTTTGCGCGCGCCACGCTGCCGCCAGTGGCGCGCCGACCGCCAGCGCCTGCTGGGCCGCTATGGCGCCAGGGCCGCCGAGGTGCTGGGCGCCGCCCAAGCCGGTGAGCTCGAACGCATCCCCGGCAGCGAGACGGCGTGGGCCGAGCTGCGCTGGGCCGCGCGTGCCGAACAGGTGCAGCGCCTCGAGGACCTGATGCTGCGCCGGACCCGCCTTGGCCTGCAGTTGCGCGGTGGTGGTGTCGAACACCTGGCGCGCATCCGCACCATCTGCCAGCCCGAACTGGGTTGGGACAATCAACGCTGGGAGGCCGAGCAAGCGGCGTATCTGGCATTATGGAACGCTCACTACAGCCTGCCTTGACCATGCCAGACAAGACCATCCTCGCCATCGACAACGGCACGCAGAGTGTTCGCGCCTTGCTGTTCGACCTGTCCGGCAATATCGTCGCCAAGACGCAGGTGCACCTGGAAGCGTATTTTTCCGAGCATCCCGGCTGGGCCGAGCATGACCCGGAAGACTACTGGCAAGCCGTTTGCAGCGCCTGCCAGCAGCTGTGGACCATGCCCGGCGCCGACAAGGCCAGGGTGGCCGGCGTCGCCATCACGACCCAGCGCGGCACCGTGGTCAACCTGGACAAGGATGGCAAGCCGCTGCGCCCGGCCATCACCTGGCTGGACCAGCGCCGCACCGAGACCGTGCCGCCGATTGGCCCGTTGTGGCGTGCCGCCTTCAAGCTCGCGCGCGTGGACGACACGATCAATTTCTTCCGTGGCGAGGCCGAGATCAACTGGATCAAGGCGCACCAGCCCGAGGTCTGGGACAAGACGGACAAATTCCTGCTCTTGTCAGGCTATCTGAATTACCGCATGAGCGGGCGCTTCGTCGACTCGATCGGTTCGCAGGTGGGCTATGTGCCCTTCGATTACAAGGGGCAGAAGTGGGCACCGAAGCGCGACTGGAAGTGGCAGGCGCTGGCCATCAAGGAAAGCATGCTGTCCGAACTGGTGGAGCCGGGCACGGTGATCGGCAAGGTGGAAGCGGCGGTGGCGTTGGAGACCGGCATCCCAAGCGGTACGCCGATTTTGGCTGCCGCTGCCGACAAGGCATGCGAGGTGCTTGGCGCCGGTTGCGTCGAGCCGCATATCGGCTGCCTCAGTTATGGCACCACGGCCACGATCAACACGACCAGCGCGCGCTATGTCGAAGTGACGCCGTTCATTCCGCCCTATCCGGCGGCGATTCCGCGCACCTACAGCACCGAAGTGCAGATCTTCCGCGGCTACTGGATGGTGAACTGGTTCAAGGAGCAGTTTGGCCACCACGAGCAGGTGCAGGCGAAGGAGCGCGGTGTGGCGCCCGAGCAGCTGTTCGATGAACTGGTCAACGCCGTGCCGCCCGGGTCGATGGGGCTGATGCTGCAGCCGTACTGGAGTCCAGGCATCAAGGTGCCGGGTCCGGAAGCGAAGGGCGCCATCATCGGCTTTGGCGACGTGCACACGCGCGCCCACATGTACCGGGCGATTCTCGAAGGGCTGGCGTATGCGCTGCGCGAAGGCAAAGAGCGCACCGAAAAGCGCAGCGGCGTGCCGATCACGCAGCTGCGCATTTCCGGCGGCGGCTCGCAAAGCGACGCGGCGATGCAGCTGACGGCCGATATTTTTGGCTTACCGACGGCACGCCCGCACATTTACGAAACGTCGGGCCTGGGCGCCGCGATCGATGCGGCGGTGGGGCTGGGCCTGTACCCCGATTTTGCGACGGCGATCGGCAAGATGACGCGCATTGGCCAGGTGTTCCAGCCGATCGCCAGGAACCACGCCATCTACGACAAGCTGTACCGGCGCGTCTACCAGAAAATGTACGCCCGCCTGCAGCCGATGTACAAGGAAATTGCCGACATCACCGGCTACCCGAAACGCTGAACAAAATTGGGGTCAAACCCGGCAACCGGACAAATC